>NZ_CYTU01000076.1:0-22163 GCF_001299375.1 Achromobacter sp. 2789STDY5608621
CCCGCAGCGGCGTGCGCCCGCCGGCCGTGCCCGACGCCGCCGCGGCCCGCGCCCGCGCCAGGTGATGGTCGATCTGGCGCTGCGCCATCGCCACCTGCTCGCGCGCCAGGCGGGCGAAGGCGCCATCCTCGCGCGCGGCCGCGTTGCCCAGGATGGTGAGCGGGGTCTTGACCGCGTGCGCCAGGTTGCCGGCCTGCGTGCGGGCGCGCTGCACGATGTCCGCGTTCACCGCCAGCACGCGGTTGAAGTCGTCCACCAGCGGCTGGATCTCGCTGGGAAAGCGGCCGTCGATGTGCAGGCTGTTGCCGCCCTGCTGCGCCGCCAGCTGGCGGCGCAGCCGTCCCAGCGGCCGCAGTCCGACCGCCACCTGCACCACCGCCGCCGCCACCAGGCCGGCGGCCAGCGCCCCCAGCGACAGCAGCAGCATGTGGTTGAAGCGCTCGATCGGCTCGGCCAGCACCGCGCGGTCGGCCGCCACGATCAGGCGCAGCGTGACGGCGTCGGCGTCCTCGGGCTTGAGCAGGCGCGTCAACGCGCTCAGGCGATGGTCCTGCGGGCCGGCGATGTCGTAGACGCCGTCGGCGCTGTCGGCCGCGGGCAAGGCCAGTACCTGGTCCCACAGCGAGCGCGAGCGCGCCACGCCGGCGGCCGCCACGCGGCCGTTGTCGTCGAGGCGGTCGATCTGCCAGTACAGGCCCGACAGCGGCAGCTCCAGGCGCGGGTCGCTCAGGGGCGAAGCCACCGTCGGCCGCCCGTCCGGCGCCACGCTGACCGCCGCCGTCAGCTGGTTCATGTGCAGCGCCAGTTCGGCCCGCAGCTGTTCGGTGATGTGCTGGCGGAACAGGCTGGCCAGGCCCCAGCCGGCCAGCACGACGGTGACCGCGATCCAGGCCAGCGTGCCCGCCAGCAGGCGCCAGCGCAGCGAGCCGGGCGCGCGCGCCGCCGTCATGCGGGACAGGCCAGCCGGTAGCCCAGCCCGCGCACCGTTTCGATGGTGTCGGCCGGCAGCTTCTTGCGCAGGCGGCCGATGAAGACGTCGATGGTGTTGGAATCGCGGTCGTGGTCCTGCGCGTAGATGTGCTCGATCAGTTCGCCGCGCGAGACGACTTCGCCGGCGCGCTGCATCAGCACCGCCAGCACCTTGAATTCGTGGCTGGTCAGGTTCAGCGGCAAGCCGTCGACGGTGGCCTTGGCCAGCCGCGTGTCGAGCATCAGCGGGCCGCAGCGCCATTGCGCGCTGGCGTGATTGCTGTGGCGGCGCAGCAGCGCGCGCACGCGCGCCAGCAATTCTTCCATGTGGAACGGCTTGGTGAGATAGTCGTCGGCGCCGGCGTCGATGCCGGCGACCTTCTCGTGCCAGTTGGCGCGCGCGGTCAGGATCAGCACCGGCATGCCGCGCCCGGCGGCGCGCCACTGCTTGAGCACGGTCAGGCCGTCCATCACCGGCAGGCCCAGGTCCAGCACCACCACGTCGTAGGTCTCGACCTCGCCCATGTAGTGGGCGGTGGCGCCGTCGGCCGCGGTGTCGACGGTGTAGCCCGCGTGGCGCAGGGCGTCGGCCAGTTGCGCGGCCAGGGTCGGTTCGTCCTCGACGACAAGCATGCGCATCAGTGTCGGTTCCTGAATTGGATGTCGCGCCCCTTCATGCCCAGCACGGTGCCGTCGCGCGCGTCGATCTTCAGCTTCACCAGGCTGCCGCCGGGCTGCAGCAGGCGGATCTCGTACAGGAACACGCCGTCGTCTTCCTCGAACTCGACCTTCACCACCTGGCCGGGAAAATCGCGCTCGACGATGTCCAGCACCGAGCGCAGAGGCAGCACCTTGCCGGCCTGCAGCGCCTGCCGCGCCTGCTCGTGGTCGCTCTCGTCGGCCACGCCCGCGCCCGGGCTGGCGGCCAGCGCCAGGACCAGCGCGCAGCCGGTCAGCCAGAGTGCGATGCGCGAACGTGCGGTCATGGGGTTTCCGTGAGGGGAACGCGTCCAGGGTAACCCGGCGCGCGGGGGAAAAACAGGGGAAGACAAGCGTCTCATTTATAGCGGATCAAACATGAACGGCGGGTGAACGGCGGCTTCAGAACGGGTTCATGCGCCCGCCCGAATAATGACGTCATGGCCGATCCACGGCCCGACTTCGACCTTCAGGAGAGAACCGCATGAACCCGATCCGCAAGACCCTGTCCGCCCTGGCCATCGGCGCCGCCGCCCTCGCCGGCACCGCCGCGCTGGCGCAGACCGCGCCCCAGCCCGCCGCAGCACCGGCCGCCGCAGCTCCCGCCCAGGCCGCGCCCGCCGCGCAGATCCTGACCGTGCGCCAGATCTACGACACGCTGACCGCTGCGGGCTACCGCAACATCACCGAGATCGAGCTGGAGCATCAGCGCGGCTACGACGTCAAGGCCGACAACCCGCAGGGCCAGCGCGTGAAGCTGCGCGTGGACGCGCAGACCGGCGCGGTGTTGCGCAGCCGTATCAAGGACTGAGGCAAGCGCCATGAAAACCCGTTCCGCCCTGGGCCTCTTCCTGCTCGCGCTGACCGGCGCCTGGGCGGTCGACGCCCTCCTGCTGCAACCGGCATCCGGGGCCGCCTGGCCCTGGGCGCTGCGGCAGCAGGCCCTGTATCTGACTGGCGTCTGGTCGATCGGACTGATGTCGCTGATCATGCTGCTGGCGCTGCGTCCGGCCTGGCTGGAAGGCCCGCTGGGCGGCATGGACAAGGTCTACCGGTTGCACAAATGGGCCGGCATCCTGGCCATCGGCGCGGGCGCGGCGCATTGGCTGATCAAGCTGGCCAGCACGCCGCTGAAGGCGCTGGTCGGCATCGAAGGACGGCCGGCGCGCGACGCCGTGCTGGCCATGCTGACCGATTCGCGCGGCCTGGCCAAGGACCTGGGCGAATGGACGATCTACGCGCTGCTGGCCATGCTGGTCATCACGCTGTGGCGTCGCTTTCCCTACCACGCCTGGCGCATCGTCCACCGCGCCATGCCGCTGGCCTATCTGATACTGGCGTTCCACACCCTGGCGCTGGCGCCGGCCTATTACTGGACCGGGCCGACCGGCGTGCTGCTGCTGCCGCTGATGGCGGGCGGAGCCTGGGCCGCGTTGCTGTCGCTGGCCGGCCGCGTCGGCCAGGGCCGGCGCGTGGCGGGCCGGGTGACGGCGCTGGCGCAGCGCCCCGGTGACATCCTCGAAGTCACCTGTGAACTCGATGCGCGCTGGCCCGGCCACGCCGCCGGCCAGTTCGCCTTCGTCACCTTCGAGCGCGGCGAGGGCGCGCACCCGTTCACCATCGCCAGCGCGCCGCATCCCGGACGCCGCGACGTGACGTTCCAGATCAAGGCGCTGGGCGACTACACCCGACGCCTGGCGGCCACGCTGCGCGAGGGCGCGCCCGTCACGGTCGAGGGACCCTATGGCCGCTTCGAACGCCCCGCCGATCCCGCCGCCGGCCCTCAGGTGTGGATCGCGGGCGGCATCGGCGTCACGCCGTTCCTGGCCTGGCTGGAAGCGGCGCGCGACGCGCCCCGCGCTCCGTCGCCCGTGTGGCTGCATTATTGCGTGCGCGACGCCGGCGCCGACCCGTTCGTGGAGGTGCTGCGGCAACGCTGCGAACGGCTCGACAACGTCACCTTGCAGGTGCATAGCGCGGCCGATGGCCAGCGGCTGGACGCCGCCGCCCTGGCGCAGGGCGAAGTGGCCGCCGGTCGGGTCGCCGATGTCTGGTACTGCGGCCCCGCCGGGCTGGCGACCGCGCTGCGCAAGGGACTGCGGCGCCTGGGACGCGGCCGCATCCACTGGCACCAGGAAGCCTTCGACATGCGCTAGCCGGGTCCAGGCCAAGTCACTGGCGCGGGTTTGCGCTGCGTCAAACCCGCTGCCGGCTGCCCGGCCTCGAAGGGCGTAGACTGGGGAGAGAATACGGAAACCACCGCGATACCGCGCCTGCGGGCGCCGCGGCCCCTCTCCCCCGTCCCCCCTGGAGGCACGAACATGCTGTTGAAGAATCTCTGCGCCGCGACCGTCCTGGCCCTGGCCTCGGCCCCGGTGCTGGCCGCCGAATGCTCGATCGATATCGCCGGCAACGACCAGATGCAGTTCGACAAGAAGGAAATCACGGTCAGCAAGAGCTGCAAGCAGTTCACCGTGAACCTCAAGCACCCCGGCACGCTGGCCAAGAACGTCATGGGCCACAACTGGGTGCTGACCAAGCAGGCCGACATGCAGGGCGCCGTCAACGACGGCATGGCCGCCGGCCTGGACAACAACTACGTCAAGAAGGACGACGCCCGCGTCATCGCCCACACCAAGGTGATCGGCGGCGGCGAGACCGATTCGGTCACCTTCGACGTCAGCAAGCTGGCCGCCGGCCAGGACTACGCCTACTTCTGCTCGTTCCCCGGCCATTTCGCGCTGATGAAGGGCGTGCTCAAGCTGGTCGACTGATCGCCCCTGCCGGCCTCGCGGGATCTGCGCGGGGCCGCCGCGCCCGCCCCTACAATGGCCGTTTTCCGACACCCTGGGGAACGACGCATGAGCACGGATAAAGTGGCAATCATCACCGCCGGCGGCAGCGGCATGGGCGCGGCGGCGGCGCGCAAACTGGCGGCCGACGGCTACCGCGTGGCGATCCTGTCCTCGTCCGGCAAGGGCGAGGCGCTGGCCGCCGAGCTGGGCGGCCTGGGCGTGACCGGCTCGAACCGCTCGCCCGAGGACCTGGCCCGGCTGGTGGACGCGACCCTGCAGCAGTGGGGCCGCATCGACGCCGTGGTCAACAGCGCCGGCCACGGCCCCAAGGGCCCGCTGCTGGAAATCAGCGACGACGACTGGCACCTGGGCATGGAGTTCTACCTGCTCAACGTGGTGCGCATCGCGCGCCTGGTGGCGCCGGTCATGAAGCGCCAGCAATCCGGCGCCATCGTCAACATCTCGACCTACGCCACCTTCGAACCGGAAGCGCTGTTCCCCACGTCCGGCGTGTTCCGCGCCGGCCTGGCCGCGTTCACCAAGGTGTTCGCGGACGAATACGCCGAGCACAACGTGCGCATGAACAACGTGCTGCCCGGCTTCATCGACAGCCTGCCGGAAAAGGAAGACCGGCGCGTGCGCATCCCGATGGGCCGCTACGGCACCGCCGAGGAAGTGGCCGACCTGATCGCCTTCCTGGCTTCCGACGCCTCGTCCTACATCACCGGGCAGAACATCCGCATCGACGGCGGCATCACCCGTTCGGTGTAATCCACGCGGCCCGGCCCGCCCCCGCGCGGGCCGGCGCGCCGCTCGCGCGCGCCTCGTGCAAAAGGATTAGTCCCTCGTCCGAATGGCGGTCTTGAAGCCCCCCTGGCGCTTCGCTACCGTAGGCTTTCGCATTCGACCCCGGGGCTGCCTGCATGTCCGCGTCGCCGTCCGGAGCGGCCCCGCCCGCTTCCGCTGAAACCCGCCCGCCCACGCCCGGCCAGGCCTCGCGCTTTTTGGCGCAGGCCACCTTCGGCCCGACGCCGGCGCTGATCGACGCCGTGGCGCGCGACGGCTACGCCGGATGGCTCGACGCGCAACTGGCGCTGCCGCCCTCGCAAAGCCATTTCGACTGGCTGCTGCAGCAAGGCAAGGACACCGAGGCCTACAAGGGCAACGGCATCAACGCGCCGCTCGAATCGACGCTGTGGCGCAAGTTCATCAGCGCCGAGGACCAGGTCCGCACCCGGGTGGCGTTCGCGCTGTCGGAGATCTTCGTGGTCGGGGTGGCGTCGATCACCGCCAACTGGCCGCTGTTCGGCGCCGCCGGCTTCATGGACCTGCTGGCCGAGCATGCCTTCGGCAACTACCAGGACCTGCTCACCGCCGTCACCCGCAACCTGTCGATGGGCTGCATGCTGACCTATCGCGGCAACCGCAAGGAAGACCCGCGCACCGGCCGCCATCCCGACGAGAACTATGCGCGCGAGGTGATGCAGCTATTCAGCATCGGCCTGGTCGAACTGAACCGCGACGGCACGCCGCGCCTGGCCAACGGCGCGCCGGTGGAAACCTACGACAACGCCGACGTGCAGGGCCTGGCCAAGGTCTTCACCGGCTGGGACCTGGACGGTCCCGAGACCGACGTGCAGTTCCACCGCCGGCCGATGGCGCTCAATCCGGCGCTGCATTCGCTGGCCGAAAAGCGCTTCCTGGGCGCGGTGATTCCGCCCGGCACCGACGGCCACCTGTCGCTCAAGCGCGCGATGGAAGTGATCAGCGCGCATCCCAACGTAGGGCCGTTCATCGGCACGCAACTGATCCAGCGGCTGGTCACCAGCAATCCGAGTCCGGCCTACGTCGGCCGCGTGGCGGCCGTGTTCGACGACGACGGCCACGGCGCGCGCGGCAATCTCAAGGCGGTGGTGCGCGCCATCCTGCTGGACGACGAGGCGCGCCACCCCGATCTGGCCGCGCCGGGCTGGGGCAAGGTGCGCGAGCCGATCCTGCGTTTTTCCGGCTGGGCGCGGGCGTTCGGCGCCACCTCCACCAACGGCGCCTGGGCCATGCCCGACACCACCGACAACACCATCCGGCTGGCGCAGAGCCCGATGCGCTCGGCCAGCGTGTTCAATTTCTTCCGGCCGCGCTACACGCCGCCCGTCACCGAGCTGGCGCGGCGCGGCCTGGTCGCGCCGGAACTGCAGATCACCGATGAAACCAGCATCGCCGGCTACCTGAACTTCGTGGCCATCTACGTCGATCGCGGCTGGGAAGACCTGCAGACCCCGTACACCGCCGAGATCGCGCTGGCCGCCGACGCCGATGCGCTGGTGGCGCGGGTCGTGCTGCTGCTGGCGGGCGACGCCTTCAGCGCGGCCACGGCGCAGGCCATCGCGCGGGCGGTCGACACCCTGCCGCGCGAACGGCCGCTCGACCGGGTGCGCGCCGCCATCACGCTGGTGGCGGCCAGCCCCGAATACCTGGTGCAGAAATGAGAGCCGATCGCCGCGAATTCCTGCTGCGCGCCTGCGCCCTGGGCGCGAGCCACGCGGCGGCGCCGCTGGCGCTGAACCTGGCGGCGCTGGGCGCGGCGGCCGCGCAGTCGGCGCCGCCGGGAGACTACAAGGCGCTGGTGTGCGTCTTCCTGTACGGCGGCAACGACCCGTTCAACACGCTGGTGCCGTTCGACCCCGCCGCCTATCGCGCCTACGCCGCGGCGCGCACCGACATCGCCTTGCCGCGCGAGGCGCTGCAGGCCACGGCGCTGCGTGGCGCAACGCCCGCCGCCGGTGGCGCGCAGTTCGCGCTGGCCCCATCGCTGGCGCCGTTGGCGCCGCTGTTCGAGCGCGGCGAGATGGCCGCGGTGCTGAACGTCGGCCCGCTGGTGACGCCCACCAGCAAGGCGGACTACATCGGCGCGCGCGTGCCGCTGCCGCCCAAGCTGTTCTCGCACAACGACCAGCAATCGTACTGGCAGGCGCTGGCGCCGGAAGGTGCTTCCTCCGGCTGGGCCGGCCGCCTGACCGACCTGTACGCCGACATCAACGCGCAGCGCAGCTTCACCGGCATCACCGCCGGCGGCAGCACCGTGCTGCTGGCGGGCCGCCACGTCGCGGGTTACCGGGTCGGCGTGAACGGCTCGACCCGCATCGAGCTGCTGACGCGCGACATGTATGGCTCCAGCGCCTGCACCGCGCTGTTGCGCCAGCTGATCACGCAACCGCGCGAGCACCTGATGGAGCGCGAGATGTCACGCATCGCGGCGCAGTCGATCGACGCCGACGCGCGGCTGCGGACGGCCTTGTCGGGCGTGGCGGTGCCGGGCGATTTCGCCTCGCCGCTGGCGCAGCAGTTGAAGATCGTGGCGCGCATCATCGCCGCGCGCCAGGCGCTGGGCGCGCGCCGCCAGGTGTTCTTCGTGTCGCAGAACGGCTACGACAACCACACCGGCCTGAACGACACCCATCCCGCCCTGCTCAAGGAGCTGGGCCAGGCGCTGGCGGCGTTCCAGGCGGCGCTGGCGGGCCAGGGCGTGGCGCGCCAGGTCACCACCTTCACCGCCTCGGAATTCGGCCGCACGCTGGGGTCGAACGGCAACGGCTCGGACCATGGCTGGGGCGCGCATCATTTCGTGCTGGGCGGCGCCGTCAACGGCGGCCGCTACCACGGCGCGCATCCCGAGATCGCACCGGACGGCCCCGGCTTCGTCGACAACGGCCGGCTGCTGCCGACGCTGGCGGTGGAGCAGCTGGGCGCGGCGCTGGGCGGCTGGTTCGGCGCCAGCGCGGACGACCTGCGGCTGGTGTTTCCGAACCTGCGCCATTTCGACGCCGCGCCGCTGGCGCTGTTTACAGCGCCGCGTGAATCGTCGACGCCAGGCGCTTCCACTTGACGGCTTCCTCGCGCACGAACGCGGCGAGCTCGGCCGGCGTGCTGGTGCGCACTTCGGCGCCCTGGTCGTCGATCTTGCCGGCCACGGCCGGATCGTTGAGCGCGCCATTGAGCGCGGTGTTGAGCTTGGCGACCACCTGCGGATCGGCGTTGGCGGGCGCGAACACCGCGTACCACTGCGCCACGTCCACGCCCTGCACGCCCAGTTCGGCCAGCGTCGGCATGTCGGGCAGCACCTTGGCGCGGCGCGTGCCGGCCACGCCCAGCGCGCGGATCTTGCCCGACTTCAGGTGCGGATAGGCGCTGAACAGGCTGGGAAACATGACCTGGGTGACGCCCGCCAGCGTGTCCGTCATGGCTGGCGCCGAGCCCTTGTAGGGAATCTCCAGCATGGCCGCGCCGGTGGCGCGGTTGAACAGCTCGCCCGCCACCGCCGGCGCCGTGCCCGGGCCGGCCGAGGCGTAGCTCAGGCCGTCGGGGTGGGCCTGGCCGTACTTGAGCAGGCCCGGCACGTCCTGCACGCCGATGCTGCTGGACACCACCATCAGCGTGGGCGAGTCGGCCACCATGCCGATCGCGGTGAAGTCGCGCACCGGATCGTAGTTGAGCTTCTGCAGCGCCGGGTTGATGCCGTGCGTGCCGATGTAGCCCAGCATCAGGGTGTAGCCGTCGGCCGGCTGGCGCGCCACGTAGTCGGCGGCGATGGCGCCCTGCGCGCCGGGCTTGTTGACCACGATGACGGTCTGGCCCAGCAGTTCGCCCATCTTCTGCCCGATCACGCGGGCCAGGGTGTCGTTGCCGCCGCCGGCGGCGGTGGGCACCACCATGGTGATGGCGCGTTCGGGAAATTCGGCGTGCGCGGCCGGGCTGCCCAGGACCAGGCAAAGGGCGGCGGCGCACAGGGTGCTGCGGGTGGGGAAAGCCATGTCATGTCTCCTGAGGGTTCTGTGGGCGGTCTCTGCGGACCGCTGGGTCTTGTGTCGGTCTAGGCCGCCACCGGCTGGCGCGTGGCCAGCCGGTGGCGGGCGTCCTGCTCCTGCCGCGCCGCGCCATAGCGGCCCGGCACGTACAGCAGGCCCTTCATGATCTTGCGCGCGGTGCGCACCAGGCCGGCGGCGCGCACTTCGCCGCTGGCCGCGTCCAGGTTCACGTCGATGTCCATGCCGCCCGACGGGTGCTCGATGCGCACGCCGCGATAGCCCGCCCTGGGCGCGGGCCCGCCGCAATCATGCGCCACGGTGCCCGGCATGAGGAAGGCCGCCGCCACGCCGACGGCGCCGGTGGCGGCGTGGGCGCGGTGGCAGGCGTGCGGCGTGAAATAGCGCGAGCGCACGGACAGGATGGCCGGATCGCTGCCGGGCGCCAGCAGCACCGGCTTGGGAATGACGCTGTTCGATACGTCCCCCAGCCCCATGCGGGCGCCGGCCTCGCGGCGAATGCGCTCCAGGCGCGCCAGCAGCGCCGGGTCGGCGTCCAGCTCGGCCGGCGACTCGTCGCCGCGCAGGCCGAAGTCGGCGGCGCGCAGCAGCACCATCGGCATGGCCGCGTCGATCAGCGTGACGGCCACGCCGTCCACGGTTTCCTGCCGTTGGCCGGTGGGGAACAGGCGGCCGGTGACCGCGCCCCAGGCGTCCAGGAAGTTCAGGCGCACCGGCGCGGCCACGCCCGGCACGCCGTCGATGCGCGCCTCGCCTTCGTAGGTCAGGCGGCCGCCCGGCGTCTGCACCACCGCCTCGATCACGGCGCCGGTGTTGACGTTGTGCACCCGCACCGCGGTTTCGCCGTCGGCCGCGGCGATCAGGCCCTCGTCGATGGCGAAGGGCGCGGCGCCCGACAGCATGTTGCCGCAGTTGGGACGGGTGTCGACGCTGGCGCGGTCCACCGAGACCTGCGCGAACAGATAGTCGATGTCGCAGTCCGGCCGGGTCGAGCGCGACACGATCGCGACCTTGCTGGTCAGCGAGTTGCCGCCGCCCAGGCCGTCGACCTGCAGCGCGTGGGGCGAGCCCATGGCCTGCAGCAGCAGCCGGTCGCGCTCGGCGGGATCGGCGGGCAGCCAGTCGCTGAGGAAGAAGGGGCCGCGGGAGGTGCCGCCGCGCATCAGTACGCAAGGGATGATCGTTTCCATGCGGTGCATTCTGCGACGGCGCGGCTATTATTTGAATTGCAACTTACGGATGGATTAATGCATGGCACGCATCAATTTCGATTTGCAGGAATTGCAGGCCTTCGTGGCCGTGGCCGAACGCGCCAGTTTCCGCGCCGCGGCCGAAGACCTGAACCTGTCGCAGCCGGCGCTGAGCCGCCGCATCGACAAGCTGGAGGACCTGCTGGGCGCGCGCCTGCTGGAACGCACCACGCGCCGCGTGGCGCTGACGCACGTAGGCCGCATCTTCCTGGAACGGGCCCGCGGCGCCATCGACGAACTGGAGCGCGCGGTGCTCAGCATCGGCGACCTGGCGGCGCAGCGCGGCGGACTGGTGACCGTGGCCTGCGTGCCGTCGGTGGCCTATTACTTCCTGCCCGCCATCATTCACGACTACGCCGAGCGCTTTCCGCGGATACGGGTCCGCATCATCGACGAGACCGCCCACACCGTGCTCAACAGCGTGGTGACCGGCCGCGCCGACTTCGGCATCAGTTTTTTCGGCACCCAGGAGCCGGACGTGGATTTCAAGGCGGTGCTGCGCGAGGATTTCGTGTTGGCGGTGCGCCGCGACCATCCGCTGGCCGCGCGCCGCAGCGTATCGTGGGAGGAGCTGTCGCAGGAACGCTTCATGACCGTGGCCAAGGAAAGCGGCAACCGCCTGCTGATCGACGACGCCCTGGCCAAGAGCGGCAAGCGCACCGTCAGCGCCTTCGAGGTCAGCCACGTCATGACCCTGCTGGGCCTGGTGGAAGCCGGCCTGGGCGTGGCGGCGGTGCCCCAGCTGGCGATGCCGCCGGCCGGCCACCCCACCCTGGCGGGCATCAAACTGGAGCATCCGCGCGTCACCCGCAGCCTGGGTTTGATCTCGCGCAGGGGCCGCCCCCTGGCGCCGGCGGCGCAACAGCTCTATAACCTCATCCACCAGGCCGGCAAAAGCGCCAAGCGTGGTCCCCTCAAGCAACCCTGAAGCCGCACCATGAGCCCCCATTCCCTGGCGCTGCAAGCCGCCACCGAAGACGACCTGCCGTTCCTGCTGTCGCTGCGCAAGGCGACCATGACCGAACACCTGGCGCGCGCCGGCGCGCCGCAGGACGATGCGCATCACCTGGCGCGCATCCGCTACCACTTCGACGACGCCCAGATCGTCTGGCTGCACGGCCGCCCGGCCGGCCTGTTCAAGACCTTCCGCGACCCGGCCGGCTGGCGCGTCGTGCAGATCCAGATCGACCCGGCCTTCCAGGGCCAGGGGCTGGGCCGGCGCCTGCTGGCGAGCCTGCTGCGGCAGGCGGACGACGAAGGCGCCCCGGTCACCCTGTCCGTCCTGAAGGGCAACCCCGCCCGCCGGCTCTACGAGTCGCTGGGCTTCACCCCCGTGGAGGAGACCGCCCTGGAAATAGAAATGCGCTACGAACCCGCCCCGCCCGCCAGCGGCCACGCCTGACGGCGGCCGTTGCCCAGGGCCCGCGCGAGGCTCGGTTGGATCGTCATCCCCGGCCCTCCACAATTTTTTGTCCCGCGGCGGAATATTCCCGTTCCGCCCGGCGTCTGTAGAGGGCAGTCCCCCACTTTCCCATCTACGAGGCACGACATGCGTACTCAAATCGCCGCAGCCCTGGTTCTCTCCTCCGCCGCCCTGTTCTCGGCCGGCGCCCACGCCCAGGCCGTCAAGACCCAGGACGGCGTCCTGGTCAACAGCGCCGGCATGACCCTGTACACCTTCGACAAGGATGCCGGCGGCAAGAGCGCCTGCAACGACCAGTGCGCCAAGATCTGGCCCCCGGTCACCGCCGCCGCCGACGCCAAGGCCTCGGGCGACCTCAGCATCATCACCCGCGACGACGGTTCCAAGCAGTGGGCCTACAAGGGCAAGCCCGTCTACCTGTACGCCAAGGACGCCAAGCCGGGCGACAAGACCGGCGACAACTTCAAGGACGTCTGGCACGTCATCAAGCCCTGATCCGGCCGCGCCGCCCATCCACGCCCGACCATGCGCGCCGACGACGAAGCCGCGATCCTGGCCTGCATCCCCAGCCTGCGGCGCTACGCCCGCGGGCTGACGGGCGACCCGCACCGGGCCGACGACCTGGTGCAGGACACGCTCGAACGCGCCTGGAGCCGCTATTCGCGCTGGCAGCGCCGCGGCGAGCTGCGGGCCTGGATGTTCGGCATCATGCATAACCATTTCATCGACGGCGTGCGCGCCAACCACCGGCAGGCCGAACAGGCCGGCGCGGGCGACCTGCCCGACGTGCCGGTGCGCGCCACGCAGACCGACCACCTGGAGGTGCGCGACCTGGACCGCTGCCTGCAAGGCCTGCCGGCCGAGCAGCGCGAAGTGCTGCTGCTGGTGTGCGTGGAAGACCTGTCGTACCAGGAAACCGCGCAGGTGCTGGGCGTGCCGATCGGCACGGTCATGTCGCGCCTGTCGCGCGCCCGCGAACGGCTGGGCGCCCTGATGCAAGGCCAGGAACCCGCCAGCCGGCTCCATCGCGTGAAATGACATGAACGACAAACGCCTCCACGCCGTCCCCAACGCCGGCAACCCGATCACCGAAGCCGACCTGCACGCCTACGCCGACGGCCAGCTGCCGCCCGGCCGCCACGCCGAGGTCGACGCCTTCCTCGCCGCCCACCCGCAGGACCTGGCCCGCGTCCACGCCTGGCAGGCCCAGCGCCGCGCCCTGCATGCCCTGCTCGACCCGGTGCTGGACGAACCCCTGCCCCTGCGCCTGCCGCTCTCGCCCCCCGCGCGCCGCCTGCCGTGGCGCGCCCTGGCGGCCGGCATCGCCATCGCCGCCATCAGCGCCAGCAGCGCCTGGCTGGCGCGCGGCGCCCTGGACGCCCGCCATCTGCAGACCGTATTGGCCACCGCCGCCCCCGACCGCGCCGCCGGCGGCTACGCCCAACGCGCCGCCATCGCCCACGCCGTCTACGCCCCCGACATGGGCCGCCCCGTCGAAGTCAGCGGCGACAACGAAAAAGCCCTGGTCACCTGGCTCACCAAGCGCCTGGGCGCCCCCGTGCGCGCCCCGTCCCTGACCCACGCCGGCTACGACCTCGTCGGCGGCCGCCTGCTGCCCGGCGGCAGCGGCCCCGTCGCCCTCTTCATGTACGGCGCCCCCGACGGCCAACGCCTGACCCTCTACGTCACCCGCGAAGCCGCCGGCGGCCAGACCGCCTTCCAATTCACCCAGGAAGGCCCCGTCCGCGTCTTCTACTGGGTCGAAGGCCAATTCGGCTACGCCCTCTCCGGCGCCGTCAGCCGCGACGAACTCCAACGCCTCTCCGAAGAAGTCTACAAACAGCTACAAGGCTGACCCCGGGCGCGGGCGCAAGCGCCCGCGGCGCAGCCACTGCGCGCAGCGACCACCGCCCCGACGCCCCACACCGCGTATGCAAAAAAAGGGCCGCCCGCGCGGCCCTTTTTTTGCGGGCCCCGCAAACTCCTCCGCCCCCCCAACGACGCTGAGCAGAACGCCAAGCAACCCGCTCACCCCACCACCCGCCGCATGGAGACGCACGAGCGGCGGGCTGCGGCGGCCGGGTGGGTGCGGGGCGTGTAGATGCGCCCGAGGGAATCTGAAGGGAGCCGCAGGCGGACGAAGATGACGACGGGGCAGTCCGGAGCGAAGGCTCCGGACCGCAATCGTAGCCCCGCACCCACCCGGCCGCCGCAGCCCGCCGCGCCTCAAGAACCCTCCCGAGCCACATGCAACATATGCAGCGTAATCTTCCGAACCTCAGCCTTGCTCATCTCAATATGCCCCCGCAACATCCTCCCCGCCGCCTCCCCCCGCCGAGCCAGCACCGCCCGCAAAATCGCCCCATGCTCCTCATACGTCGCATCCACCCGGAACTCCTTGGTGAAATCCAGCCGCCGCACGATCCGGATCTTCTCCGTCACCTCCCGGTGTATCAGCGCCATCTCCGCATTCCCGGCAGCCGCCACCAGTGAGCAGTGAAAGGCCTCGTCCAGCTCCGCCACCATCCGCCCATCCAGGATGCGCTGCGCCGGCGGCACCAGCCACACATCCGCCAACGCCCCCAGCAGCCCGCGCTCATCCATCTGCTCGCGCGCGCACAGCCTTTCCACCGCCGCCAGCTCCAGCACCACGCGCACGTCGTACAGCGCCTCGAAGCGCTCGAAATCGAACGGCCGCACCTGCCAGCCGCTGCGCGGGCTGGGCAGCACGAAGCCCTCGCGCTCCAGCCGCGCCAGCCCCAGCCGCACGGGCGTGCGGCTCACCCCCAGCCGCAACGCCAGCTCCGCCTCGGTGAAGCGGTCGCCCGGCAGCAACCGGAAATCGAACAGCTCATCCTTGATGCGCTGGTAGACCTGGTCCGCCAGCGAGCCCGCCAGCGCCGGCGCCTGCCGCAGCGCCGGGCTGATGCGCACCGGATCGCGCAGGGTCAGGTCACGGGGCACGTGGCGTCCTCGGCCAGCACCAGCAGCGCGTCGCCGGCATTGACCGGCTTGCCCGGCACGCAGCGGATCGCCGTCACCGTGCCCGACACCGGCGCGATCACAGACAGTTCCATCTTCATGGCCTCGACCACCACCAGCGTGTCGCCGGCCGCCACGCTCTGGCCCACCTGCACCGGGATCTTCCAGATGTTGCCGCACATGTCGGCGCTAACCAGGCGCTCGCCCTCGCGCAACGCGGTCTCGGGTTCCGGCGCGGCCTCGGCCTGCGCCACCGCCACATCCTCGTGCTTCCACAGCGCCACCTCGGCGTCGAACGCCGTCTTCTGGCGCGCCTGGAACGCGCCGATGCTGTCGGCCTGCTCGGCCAGGAAGCGCTGGTGCGCGGCGAAGTCGAACACCTCCTCCTCGATCCGCACCGTGGCGCGGCCCTCGCGGAAGTCCTCGCGCAGCGTGTCCAGCTCGGCCTCGCTCACCGGGTAGAAGCGCACCTGGTCGAAGAAGCGCAGCAGCCACGGCTTGCCGTCCTGGAACACCGGGTTCTTCAGGAACTTGTTCCAGATCGGCAGCGTGCGGCCCACCAACTGGTAGCCGCCGGGCGAATCCATGCCGTAGATGCACATGTAGACGCCGCCGATGCCCACCGTGCCCTCGGCCGTGAAGGTGCGCGCCGGGTTGTACTTGGACGTCAGCAGGCGGTGGCGCGGATCGATCGGCACCGCGCATGGCGCGCCCAGGTAGACGTCGCCCAGGCCCATGATGAGGTAGCTGGCGTCGAACACGATGCGGCGCACGTCCTCGCGGCTGGCCAGGCCGTTGATGCGCTGGATGAAGTCGACATTGTTCGGCAGCCACGGCGCGCTGGCGCGCACGGTTTCCTGGTAGCGCTGCACCGCGCCCAGCGTGGCCGAGTCCTCGAACGCCATGGGCAGGTAGACCACGCGGGTCGGCACTTTCAGCGTCGCCACGTCGGCCAGTTGCGATTCGATCTGCAGCAGGCGGTCGATCAACGCCTGCTGCAGGATCACGCGGCTGTCGTAGCGGATCTGCAGCGAGCGCACGCCCGGCGACAGCTCGCGCACGCCATCGATCGGCCGCGCCGCCAGCGCATCCATCAGCAGGTGGATGCGCATGCGCAGCGCCAGGTCGAGCACGTTGTCGCCGTACTCCAGCAGCAGGTAGCCGTCGCCCGCCTGGCGGTACGACACCGACGGGCGCGCGTCCGTGGCCGGCAGCGCGGCGATGATGGTTTCCGAGGCCGTGGCGGGCGGCGCCGACGGCGTGGTGGCCCGCGGCGCCACGGCGCGCAGCTGTTCGACGCTGCGATCCTGCGCCGCTTCGCGCGCCACCGCCTCGGCATAGTCGATGCGCACGAAGCGGATGCGGTCGCCCGGCTTGACCTGGCCCACCTTCCACAGTTCGGCGCGCGCGATCGTCACCGGGCAGACGAAGCCGCCCAGGCTGGGGCCGTCGCGCGTCAGGATCACCGGGCTGTCGCCGGTGAAGTTGATGCTGCCGATGGCGTATTCGCAGTCATGGATGTTGGACGGATGCAGGCCGGCCTCGCCGCCGTTCTCGCGCGCCCAGGTCGGCTTGGGGCCGGTCAGCCGCACGCCAAGGCGGTTGGAGTTGTAGTGCACCTCCCAGTCGGCGGCGAAGAAGGCCTCGATGGCTTCGGGGCGGAAGAAGTCCGGAGCGCCATGCGGGCCGTACAGCACGCCGATCTCCCAGGCGTTGCCATAGGCGGGGATCAGCTCGGCCGGCGCGGCCTGCGGCGCGTTCACCGGCGGCTCGGCGTTCGCGGCCGGCAGATCGGGGCGCACCACCGGCAGCATGTCGCCCACCCGCAGCGTGCGCCCGGCGTGGCCGCCGAACTGGCCCAGCGCGAAGGTCGAACGGCTGCCCAGGTAGACCGGCACGTCCAGCCCGTTGCGCACCGCCAGGTAGGTGCGGCAGCCGGACAGCGCCCGGCCCGTCGCCAGCACCTGGCCCGAGCGCACCGTGACCGGCTGCCACATCGGCACCGGCGCGCCATCGAGCGTGGCGGCGCATTCGGCGCCGGTCAGCGCGACGATGGCGTCGCCATGAAAGCGCAGCGTCGGCCCGACCAGCGTGGCCTCGATGCCGGCGGCGTCGGGCGCGTTGCCGACGATGCGGTTGGCCAGGCGGAAAGCGTAGTCGTCCATCGGCCCCGACGGCGGCACGCCGATGTCCCAATAGCCGGTGCGGCCCGGGTAGTCCTGCACGCTGGTGTAGGTGCCGGCCTCCAGCACCTCGATGGCCGCGGGCCGGTAGGTGAAGCCTTCCAGGAAACGCGTCGACAGCTGCCCGGCGCGAAAGCGCGCGTCGGCCACGATCTGGCGCAGATAGTCCAGGTTGGTGGCGATGCCGTGCAGGCGCGTGTGCGCCAGCGCGTCGGCCAGCTTGTCGAGCGCGGCCTCGCGAGTGTCGGCGTGCACGATCAGCTTGGCCAGCATCGGGTCGTAGAACGCCGGCACCTCGGTGCCGGTCTCGACCCAGCCATCGAGCCGCACGCCGGCCGGGAAATGCACCTCGGTCAGCACGCCGGGCGACGGCTGGAACTGGCGCAGCGGGTCCTCGGCGTACAGCCGCACCTCGATCGACGCGCCTTGCGGCGCGCGCGACATCGCGGCCAGGTCCAGCGGCTCGCCCGCCGCCACGCGCAGCATGCATTCGATCAGGTCGAGCCCGGTCACCGCCTCGGTCACCGGGTGCTCCACCTGCAGGCGGGTATTGACCTCCAGGAAGTAGAAGCTGTCGCGCGCCGGATCGTAGATGAATTCGACCGTGCCGGCCGAGCGGTAGGCCACCGATTCGCCCAGCTTGACCGCCGCCGCCAGCAGCGCCGCGCGGGTCGCGGCCGGCAGGTGCGGCGCGGGCGTTTCCTCGATCACCTTCTGGTTGCGCCGCTGCACCGAGCAATCGCGCTCGCCCAGCGCCAGCACGCGGCCGGCGCCGTCGCCGAAGATCTGCACCTCGACGTGGCGGGCGTTGTCCACGTAGCGTTCGATGAAGGCGCCGCCGTCGCGGAAGAAATGCTCGCCCATGCGCTGCACGCTGTCGAACGCCACCGTCAGCTCGGCCTCGTTGTCGCAACGCGACAGGCCGATGCCGCCGCCGCCCGCGGTGCTCTTGAGCATCACCGGATAGCCGATGCGCTCGGCCTGCGTCAGCGCCTCGCCCAGGCTGGCCAGCAGGCCCGTGCCCGGCGTCATCGGCACGCCGGCCTCGGCCGCCAGCTCGCGCGAGCGGTGCTTCAGGCCGAACTCGCGGATCTGCAGCGGCGTCGGGCCGACGAAGGCGATGCCGGCGGCCTCGCAGGCCTCGGCGAATTCGGCGCTTTCCGACAGGAAGCCATAGCCGGGGTAGATGGCCTGGGCGCCATGCTCGCGCGCGGCCGCCAGCAGCAGGTCGGTGCGCAGATAGCTGTCGACGGCCTTCTCGCCGCCCAGCGCCACGGCCACGTCGGCCTCGCGCACATGGGCCGCGTTGCGGTCGGGATCGGAATACACGGCAACGCTGCGGATGCCCAGGCGTTTCAGGGTACGGATGGCGCGGACGGCGATTTCGCCACGGTTGGCGATCAGGACGGTATCGAACACGGTTCGGCTCCCAGGGGCGATTGGCATTAGCGGGGGGTGGCGTTCAGGCTGGCGAGGTAGGCGCGCCAGCCGCCGAAGGCGGTGATGTCGCGGGCGCCGGCCAGGCCGCGCGGCTCGCAGATGAAACCCTTGACCTGGCGGCCGTCATGCAACGTCAGCGTGCCGATGCCCAGCGGCGCGGGGATCTCGGCCACGAAGGCGCCGAACGCCGCCAGCGGGATGTCCCACAGCTCCACCTCGATCGGCGCGCCGCTGTCGGACTTCACCAGGCCCGGCTTGGGCGGCGTGGTGTTGGCCAGCGCGTAGAGCCGGTAGTCGGCGGCGGTGCGGGTCTTTTCCACCAGCACCGCGCGGCGCGAGGTCAGTTGATGGTTCAGGGGCATGCCGGTCAGGTGCGCGCCCACCACGGCCACGCGCAGCAGTTCCGGGTCGGCGGCGGGCGGCCCCATCGGCGGCAGCGGCTGGCCCGTGGCGCCCAGCGGCAGCCCGCGCTGCGCCTGCCATTGGCGGCCGAAACGCGCCAGCGCGCGGTCCTGCCACGCCATGCCGATCAGCGTGATGCCGGCCGGCAGGCCGTCGCCGCGCATGCCGGCCGGCAGCGCCAGCGCCGACAGGTCGGCCAGGTTGGCGAAGTTGGTGTAGATGCCCAGTTGCGTATTGAGCCGCACCGGGTCGGCCTGCAACTGCGCGATGGTGTAGATCGACGGCGAGGTCGGCACCACCAGCGCGTCGAAGCCTTGCAGCGACTGGTGGATGCGGCGCGTCAGTTCGGCGCGGCGGTATTCGGCTTTGAAGGCGTCGAGCGCGTCGTAGTTGGCCGCGCCCTCGACGATGCCGCGCACCACCGGATGGATGGCCTCGGGCTTGTCGCGCCACAGCGCCTCGACCGCGGCGAAACGCTCGGCCACCCACGGCCCCTGGTACAGCAGCGCCGCCAGCTCGGCATACGGCGCGAAGTCGATGGCCTGGACCTCGGCGCCGCCGGCCTTGAGCGCCTGCACCGCCGCCTCGAACGCGGCGGCGGCCTGGGCGTCGCCGAAGAACTCCAGCCGGTCGGGCACGGCCAGCCGCGGCGTGGCGGGCCAGGGCGCGGCGGCGCCGGCCGGCTGTGCGCGCGAATAGGGATCGCGCTCGTCATAGCCGCCGGCGATGCCGGCCACGCGCTCGGCGTCGTCCACCGTCAACGCGAAGATCGACACGCAGTCCTGCGTGCGGCAGGCCGGCACCACACCCGCGGTGCTGAGCCAGCCCTTGGTCGGCTTCAGGCCGACGATATTGTTGAAGCCCGCCGGCACCCGGCCCGAGCCCGCCGTATCGGTTCCCAGCGAGAACGCCACCAGTCCGCGCGCCACCACCGAGGCGGACCCCGAGCTGGAGCCGCCGCTGATGTAATCGGGGTTGAAGCTGTTGGCCACCGCGCCGTGCGGCGAGCGGGTGCCGACCAGGCCCGTGGCGAACTGGTCGAGGTTGGTCTTGCCGATCAGGATGGCGCCGGCCGCGCGCAGGCGCCGCACCACGGTCGCGTCTTCGTCCGGCGTGTAGGCGAACGCGGGGCAGGCCGCCGTGGTCGGCCAGCCGGCCGCGTCGATGTTGTCCTTGATGGCGAACGGCACGCCGTACAGCGGCAGGCGGGCGCGGTCGCCGCCGGCGGCGGCCAGCAGCAGGCGCAGGTCGTCGAGCTGGCGCGCCAGCACCGGCGCGTCGACCCGCGTGATCCAGGCGTTGTCGGCGGCGTCGCCCGGCGCGGCGGCCAGCGGCCCCAGCAGCGTGTCGGGCGTGGCCCCGTCGTCATAGGCCGACTGCCATTGCGCGATCGTCCAACCGATGGGGCCCTTCTGCGTTGCTACGGCATTCATGCTGGAATCCTCTCTTGTATACAAGTACGGATTCCCAAGCAATACGCGTGCCATGTGCGCCGCGCCCCGTGTCCACGGCCCTGGCGCGCCGCCGCCCGCCGCCGCGCGCACCCACAGCGGGCAGCGCCCGCACCGGTTTTGTGCACGCGGCACCAGATTGAATCGCGCCGCCGCCCTCCCCGCGCCGCCCCTTTTCCCTATCGCTCCATACAGCGCATCGCGCCCGCGATGCGCCTGGCACGCCTTTTGCTTTTGAGTCCTGGTCACGCCCTTGCTTCGGCAGGGCCGCGCGCAGAGGTAGTTGGATGCAGTCCCAGGCTTTGAGACCGTTATTGCCGGCGCCGCCGGCTTCTTCCCATCCAGGAGTCACCATGAAACGCAGACTAGTCCTCAAGCAATTGACCGCCGCGAGCCTATTGGCCATGTCGGGCTGGACGCCGCAACTGTTCGCCGCCGAAGACACCATCAAGGTCGGCATCCTGCATTCGCTGTCCGGCACCATGGCCATCTCGGAGACGTCGCTCAAGGACGTGGCCCTGATGACCATCGACGAGATCAACGCCAACGGCGGCGTGATGGGCAAGAAGCTCGAAGCGGTGGTGGTCGACCCGGCCTCGAACTGGCCGCTGTTCGCCGAGAAGTCGCGCCAGCTGCTGTCGCAGGACAAGGTGGCGGTGGTGTTCGGCTGCTGGACCTCGGTGTCGCGCAAGTCGGTGCTGCCGGTGTTCAAGGAACTGAACGGCCTGCTGTTCTACCCAGTGCAATACGAAGGCGAGGAGCTGGAGAAGAACGTGTTCTACACCGGCGCCGCGCCCAACCAGCAGGCCATTCCCGCCGTGGAATACCTGATGAGCGAAGACGGCGGCGGCGCCAAGCGCTTCGTGCTGCTGGGCACCGACTATGTGTACCCGCGCACCACCAACAAGATCCTGCGCGCCTTCCTGCACTCCAAGGGCGTGAAGGACAGCGACATCGACGAGGTCTACACCCCGTTCGGCCATTCCGACTACCAGACCATCGTCGCCAACATCAAGAAGTTCGCCGCCGGCGGCAAGACCGCCGTCATCTCCACCATCAACGGCGACTCCAACGTGCCGTTCTACAAGGAACTGGGCAACGCCGGCCTGAAGGCCACCGACGTGCCGGTGGTGGCGTTCTCGGTGGGCGAGGAAGAACTGCGCGGCGTCGACGCCAAGCCGCTGGTGGGCCACCTGGCCGCCTGGAACTACTTCGAGTCGATCAAGAACCCGGTCAACGAGGAATTCATCAAGAAGTGGAAGGCCTACGCCAAGGCCAAGAACCTGCCCAACGCCAACACCGTGGTCACCAACGACCCGATGGAAGCCACCTACATCGGCATCCACATGTGGAAGCAGGCGGTCGAGCAGGCCAAGACCACCGACGTCGACAAGGTGATCGCGGCCATGGGCGGCCAGAAGTTCAATTCGCCGAGCGGCTTCTCGATCGAGATGGACAAGACCAACCACCACCTGCACAAGCCGGTCTACATCGGCGAGATCAAGGCGGACGGCCAGTTCAACGTGGTCTGGAAGAGCAAGGGCCCGATCCGCGCGCAACCGTGGAGCCCCTACATCCCGGGCAACGAAAGCAAGCAAGGCCTTTAAACCGGAACCGGAAGCGCAGCCATGCTGAATGCGGTCATCGCGAAATTCCTGCGTCACCTCCTGCTTGCATGGCTGCTGGCCGCGCCGGCGCTGGCCGCCCACGCGGCCGCGCCGGGCGTGGACCCGGCGCTGCTGGCGCCGC
>NZ_CYTU01000077.1:0-21296 GCF_001299375.1 Achromobacter sp. 2789STDY5608621
GCGCCGGCCCCAGCCGGCCCCGCGCGCCGCCGCCGACCGGCCGCGCTGGCGCAGCACGGCCTGGCCGGCCGGCCCCATCTGCCGCCACAGCTGCCGCTGGGCGGCGAACGCCTGGGCGTGGCGTTCACTGGCGGCGCACCACTGCTTGAATGCATCGGCTTCGCGCAACGTCGCCTGCCCGGATGCGATCAGGCGGATCCAGGCGCGGGCCTGGCGTTCGATGTCCGCCTGTCTGCGATCGGCGGGCTGGGTTGCGGTGTTCATTGCATGCTCTCTCGATGCCGCCGCGCCGCCACTGCGGGCGTTGGCGCGCGGTTTTTCCCCTTGACATCCATAGGACGACTCTCGCAGCCGGAACCCGCCTTATGGTGACAATAATTTACGTGTGCGCCGGGCACAGTACTCGTGGGCGTTGCGCAGCTCGCGTTCGACGGTGCGCAGCGAGACGCCCAGGCGCTCGGCGATGTCGTTCTGGGGCTGACCCTCGAGCCGCACGGCCAGCAGGATGTCGCGCTGGCGCGCCGGCAGCTCGCCCATGGCGCGGGTCAGCGCGTCGAGCTCCGCACGCCCGGCGGCAATCTGCTCCGGCCCCGGGGCCGGGTCGGCGATGGCGAGCAGCGCGTCGGCCTCGGCGACGGTCAGGCGCCGGTTCTCGACCCGCTGCTGGTCCACCGCCACGTTCACGGCCATGCGCATCAGATAGGGACCGGGGCTGTCGACCGGACCCAGTTCCTCCTTGGCCTCCAGGCGCAGCCAGGTGTCCTGCAGGGCGTCGCTGGCCAGGTCCGGACAGCCCAGGCGCCGTGTCAGGCGCGCCTTCAGGTCGTCATAGCGTTGCAGCATGAAGTCGCGCAGGACCGACAGGCTGGTGGGCATCGTGGATCCGTGTCAGTGCGGAAAGGACCGGCGCATGGCGTCAATACGCCGGGCAGCCCTGATCGTGTTCCGGCGACTCCGGCACGATCAGCATCACGAAGGGCTGCTCCAGGTCGGCCGGCGGCGCCTTGTCGAGCACGGTCTGGTCCAGCGCCAGCACGATTTCGCCGTCCTTGTCCATGTCGCCGGTCGAATCCAGCACCCGCGCATGTTCCACCCGGCCCATCGGCGAGACCTCGAAGCTGACCGCGGCGCGATAGCCGCCGGCGCGGGTCGCGGGATTGCGGCACAGCGCGTCGCGCACGCCGGCCTGGACCACGCCGTAGTAACTGCGGTAGAACGCGCCGCGGCTGGCGCTGGGACGGCGGCCCGGCGCGGCGCCGACCGCGGCGGGCCGCAGGATGACGGCGTTGGCGGCCGTGTATTCCACGGCCAGCCCCGAACCTTCGATCAGCATGCGCAAAGCCGCCTCCGGCGTATAGATTCCCTTGACCGCGGCCGAACGCCGCCCCACCGCCAACGCGGCGCGATACACCACCGAACTGCCGGTGACGTTGCTGTACTGCTCGAGTGCCGATTGCAGCGGCTGCGCCGGAAGGTCGAAGTCGAAGACGCGCATGACCGGCTCCTGCGCGCCGGCCTGGCGCCAGCACAGGACCGCGCACAGCCCCCACGCGATCCACCAGCCTGTCCAACCGCGCCGGCGGCCTTGCGCCCGCGCCCTGCCCGCCCTGATTGGCTCCAGATGCATGCCCAGCCCTTGTCGCGCCCCCGCGGCTGAAGGGGAGCCGCAACACGTCGTGCTAATCGGTGAATGGGCAATGTAGGTCGCGCTTGTGACTGCCGCATGACAGCCAATCGTCAGGTTTCGGGGCCACCGGGCGCCCCTAGCCTCCCGACAGGCCGCGCTGCTCCGGTTCGGTCAGGCGGGCCTTCTGGGCCGCGTCCAGCTCGCCATTGCCGAGCATCTGGAAGATGCTGCGCGGGTCGTAGCCCTGGAGCGGCGGCGCGCCGCCCGGACGCGGATTGCCGCCGGCCGGCGTGGCGCCGCCGGCCGCCGCGCCCGCCACCGGTTCGCTGCCGTAGCCCAGGATCTGCACGTTGATGATGGACGGCAGGTTGCGGCGCGCGGCGTTCTGCTGCTGCCGCGTGGTGTCCTGCGCGCTCTGGGTGGCGCCGGCCGCCGCCGCGCTGGCGCTGGTCAGCGCCGCGACGTTCACCGCCGCCAGCGTCGGCACGCCGGTGGCCTTGCCCTGCCCCACCACGTTGGCCGCGTTCACCACCTGCAGCGCCGCCAGGTTGACGTTGCCCGAGTAGCGGATGCCGGCCTCGCCCGCGTCGATGGTGCCCAGCGGCGCCACCAGGTCGACGTCGCCCGGCCGCACCTCCGGGATCGGGTCGAGGGTCGCGATGCCCGCGCCCGTGCTGGGCACGGTCGGCGACAGCGTCACGTTGCCGACATCGTCGTACAGGCGCCGCTGCGGCGTGTACACCACCGTGCTCTTGGACCCGCGGCCGCTGTTGATGTCGCCCTCGGCCGACCAGCCCAGGATGTTGCCGCCGAAGGTCGTCATGACCCGGCTCTGGCCCAGCAGGATGCTGCCCTTGGCGTACATCTGGATGTCGCCCGCGCCCTGGGTGATGATGCCGGCCGTGGACGGCGGCGGCAGCCCCTCGACGCCGAAGACCATCTTGCCGCCCGGCGCCAGCAGGTGGATCGCGCCGCCGAACAGGGTCTGGATGCCCGATCCGCCGAACAGGGTGATGTCGCCCTGGTAGTGGATCGGCCGCCCCTGCGCATCGGTGGCCGGATACAGCTCGGCGATGGCCTGGCGGCCGCGCGCATAGCTGCCGGCGCGCGGACCGGCGGTGTCGTTGTACTCGCGTCCGCCCGCGGTCAGCTCGGCGTAGTAGACCTGGCGCAGGAACACGCGCTGCTGCTCGGCTGGCAGCGCGTCGAAATAGGCGCGGGCCTGGTCCGCCGACCCGGTGTAGCCATGCTGCTGGCGCAGCCAGTCGGCCAGTTCGCCTTCGTAGGTCTTGACCGTCTTGCCGGGCTGGCCGGCCAGCGGCTGGCCCGCATCGGCGCGGTTGGCGGGGTCGAGATAGCGCCGCGCGAAGGCGGCGTAGTCGCCCTCGCCGCCGGCGCTGGCGACGATGCCGGCGCCTCCCCGGCCGGTGGCCTGGCTGCCGTCGATCATGCCCAGGCTGGTCAGGCGGCCCCTGTCTTCCTGCGTGAGGTTGCGGCCCGCGCTGACTTCCAGCCAGCCGGGGCCGGCCACGTCGACGTTGGCGTAGAGGATGTCGCGGCCGGCGACGATGCGCGAGACGTCGTTGGGCTGCTGGTTCAGGATCAGGGCCTTGAGGTTGACGATG
This sequence comes from Achromobacter sp. 2789STDY5608621, assembly GCF_001299375.1. NCBI lineage: Bacteria > Pseudomonadati > Pseudomonadota > Betaproteobacteria > Burkholderiales > Alcaligenaceae > Achromobacter > Achromobacter sp. 2789STDY5608621. The sequence continues at coordinate 3,253 of NZ_CYTU01000077.1, forward strand.
TCGCCGCCGGCCTGGATGCTGACGGGACGGGCGGCGTGGTATTCGGCGCCGGCGGTGGTCGTTATCGTGCTGCCGGTGAACAGGCCCACGATGTCGCCACCCGCGTAGAAGCGCGCGATACCCGCATTGGACTGGGCGGGACGTCCCGCCGCCGTATTGAAGCCAAAGGCGAACACGCCGCCTTCCGCGCCGATGGCGTTTCCTGTCGTGACCGCCCCACCGTCCCAGGTCGCAAAATAAGCGGGCCGCTGCGGCGTGGGGACCGAGGCAGGATCCGCGCCGGATATGCTGGTGCGATAGCCCCCGCCGTACAGGCCGCCCTTGGCAAGCAGCTCGACGCTGCCGCGGTTGCCTGGCGCAAATACCCATTCCGACGTGGCGCTGCCGGGGCTGGCGTGATAGTAGATACTGCCGGAAGCCGCCACCGCGCTGAACCGCGACGGATAGGCGAACATGTTGGAGTAAGCGCTTGCCGTGTATTGGGTCGAATCCTTGCTCGCGCTGTCGTCGAAATGCGCCCCGGCAAAGGGCGTCACCGCCCCGCCGGCCGCGAACAGGTTCAGTGCCGTCCGTTCGGTCCACAGCGAGAACCAGTTATTGGCGCCGCCGGGCTGGGCAACGCCGTCCTTGATGAACGAGGTTGCGGAAAACTGGTACATCCTGCCGGCATCGCCCATCCCGCCCAATACCGCATCGCCACGCGCGCCAAGCTGGACAGTGGCATCGCCCGCCACGACCACCAATCCGCCGGACGGGGCCGCCAGTGTCGGGCGCAATGGATTCACGCCACGCGAGTCCGAGGGATCGGCCAGGCCATAAATCGGATCCACCCGCCCGATACTGCCCGCGCTGACGGAAATGGACCCGCGCAGATTGGTCAAGACGCCGTTCAGATCCGACGGCGCCCCCGTGATGGTCGGCACGCCCCCGCCTCCGCTGGCGGTCTTGAGCGGGTTCAAGGCGCCGCCGACGTGCAGGCTCAAGTCGCCCCCGCCTGTGGAAATCAGCCGGCCGTCGGGCGTGATGCGTCCCGTGCTGCCCACCGTCAGCGCCAGCCCCTGGCTCGTCGCGTTCGACGTATTGCGCGTTTTCAGCGGATTGAGCACGCCGGCGTTGCCGCCCACGTTCACGGAAAGATTACCGCCGCCCAGCGTGCCGAAGCCGGTGAATCCCTCGACCGAGATGCCGTCCACCGGCAACCCCAGATCCTGGAAGGCGGTGTAGAACGGCGTCGGAAGATAGGTGCCGAAGTTGATCCACCAGGCGGTTTGCAGGCCAATCTCCCGGCCCCCCTGCCGCCACAGCCAGTAGCCCGGATAGCTGCCAGGCGCCGCGGAGGCCCCGCGCGCGTCCGCGCCATAGGTCGAGGCGGGCATGCCGCGGATCGCGCCGCGCATGTCGCCCTGCACATTGACCAACACGTTGCCGCCGCGCTCGGGATACCAGGCGGCATACTGGTCGCCCGTCACCAGCGGCTCATAGCTGGCCGCCCCCGCGCCGAGCACGGAGCCATAACCTTCGAGCTGGTTGCGCCTCTCGACCTCGGATCGCGGCAAGTTGTAGGCATCGCGGCCCAACGCATCCAGGATGGGATTGCCCTGCGCGTCGCGGACCGTGTCCGACGGCGTGCCCGCGGTGTAGATGCCATAGTAGGAACCCTGCTGGAAATTGCCGCCAGCCAGGATATCCAGGTCGCCTCGCCCTGTGCGGATGACGCTGAAAATCGGCGTTTCACCCAACAGCATGCCGCCCTGATCGATGATGCCGAGATCAATGCCGAGGTCCTTCAGGTAGTGCGGATCCGACAGCTTCAGGTTACCGCGACCGCCCAGCCCGGAGGCCGGCAGTAGCGCCCGCGTGTCCGCCGAATCCAGGTCAGCCCCGCCGGCCAGACGCAGGCTCCACGACGAGGCGCCAGCCTTGAGCATGGGCGCCACCGCCCAGATGCGTCCTTGCACGCCCTCGTCATTCAGGTCCCGCAGATCAACGGTGGTACTCCTGAAGCGCAGGTCGGTGCCGCCCGGCAGATACGCTCCGGCGGCCAGCGACAAATCCCCGGACAGGGTCAGCAGGGAACTGAAGATCGACAGCGGCGTCCCCTTCGGCACGGTGAAGGCCCGCACCGGAATCGCCTGGTTCAGGACCAGGCCTGCCCCCAGCCTCGCGCCGGCAGTCAATGCCAGATCCGCCCGCAGCACGCTGCCCTTGGCATAGAGCGTGCCGTCCGCGGCACGGATATCGGCTTCCAGCACCGTGCCGGCCACCAGGGTCAGCGGCTGGGAAAGCTCGACCTGCGCGGGCAGCCGTGAATTCGCCTTGATCGTGTTGGCATTGATCGGCAAGTCGAAATTCAGGGATTCGTTTTCCGTGATCGGGAACGTCGTGCCGCCAGAGGTACCGCCACGCAACCTCACCGCGCGCGGCAGAATCAGGCTTTGCCCGGCCAGATCCACGCCGTTGGCTTCGTCCGGATTGCGGCGGCCGATCAGGCGCCACGCGCGGGCATCGTCATCGGTGGCCAGCGGCGGCGCGAAGCCATCGGTGATACTGCCGTAGATGTTCAGGTCTCCCTTGGCCCGCACCAGCAGTACGCCCGCCTCGCCAAACCCGCGCCTGGCCGGGTCATTGCGGTCGGCGTTGGGGCCATAGCGGTAATTCGACAGGTCCAGGTCACCTTCGATCCGCAGATCGCCATCAACGCCGCGGCTGACGATCTCCACGCCCGGACGCAATGCGTATCCCTGCAACCGGGCGCGCAGCCCGGCATTGGCCAGCGCCGCGTTCATGTAGGCCACGCTGTCGGCGTCCAGCTGATCCAGGTAGGCCTGGGTGATGACCTGGGGCGTGCGGCCGGTGACGTCCGGCGCCGACGCCAGAGGCGCGTCGTCATAGCGCCGGAAGGCGTTGACGGAGACGCGCTCGGCGCCCAGCACGCGCGGCGTGCCGAGAATATCCAGCCCCACATCATTGCCGCCCACGCGCGGCGCATTCAGATCCAGGGTGCCGCGCGAACGGCCGTCGTTCATCCCCGGCGCGCTCCCTGAGGCCACGCCGGTACCGGCGCGCAGATCCACCACCGCGTCGGAGCCAAGCACCAGCCGGCCCTGGCCGGCTGTCAGCTCCACCACCGCGCGGTTGGGACTGTCGATGATGTCGCCGCGGCTGTCCACCCGCAGCAGTGCACCATGCGCATCCAGCGAGCCGTTGACGATCAGGTCGCGCATTGCCGACAGGCGGATGCTGCCGACCTGCGCGCCGCTGGCGTCGATCAGGCCGTTCACCGTGAGGCTGCCGCCATCGACCGCGATGTTGACGCGCCGCGCCTTGACCTCGCTGCCGATCACCAGGTCGCCGCGCTTGATCTGGAAGGCGCGCGATCCGGTGATGCCGCCTTCGTTGAGCCGCTGGTTCAATCCGGCGAAATCCGCGATGGCCTGGGCCCGCAGCGCAATGCCGCCCGCGTCGAAGGGCACGATGGTGCCGCCCGCATCGTAGTCGCCGCTGGCCTGGCCCTTGATGACGCCGCGCAGATCGATCAGGCCCGCGCCTGCCTCCAGGGCGGTGGCCGTGAGCCTGCCGGCCTGGTTGTAGCGCGCGGACAGATCGATGACGGAGCCCGCGACCTGCAGAATGTCCCCCTTTCGGCTCTCCAGCTCCACATCGCCGCCCCAGCCATAGCGGGTCTGATCCATCAGGGTCACGGCACGGCCGGCCAGATCGAGGCGGGCGCCGCCGGCCAGCGTCAGGCCGTGTTCGGCCTGCACCGTCAGCTTGCCGCTCGGCAGCACAATGGCGCTGTCGAGCTCCACCCGGCTACCCTGCAGCGTCAGCGTCGCGCCCCAAGGCGCCGTGGCATCGTCGGCCGCGGCGCCCGTGCCGGCAAGCCGCAGCAGATCGCCGGCCGTCAACCGCGTGACCGAGCCGTCCTCGCCCGTCACCAGGGGCGTACGCAGCACGAGCGTGCCGCCCTGGTACTGGAATTTTCCATCGACGAAGTTGCCGCGCGCCTGATAGACCTCCAGGCCGCCTTCGCCGCCCGCGGTGATGCGCTCGGCCGCCTCCATGTTCACCGTGGCGAATCCCAACGCCTGGCGCCGCATCTGCTGATGCGGGACCTGGAGCGTGCCATTGGCGTCACCCAGCACAATCCGGCGCGCACTCAAGGTCAGGATGCCGGATCCGGTGCCGGCGCCACCGTTTGCGATGGCGCCAGGCTCCGCATTGGCGACGCCATTCCATACCAGTGTGTCGGTGGACAGCGTCGCGATATCCGTGGCCGACCCATAGCCGTAGATCGCGGGGGTATTCAAGACCAGTTGCGCCAGACTGGATTTGCCGGTGGCGGCATTCAGCGTGCTCAGGTTGACGCTGCCGAAGAAATTGATCGAGTCGCGCAACGAGAAGATCACCCGTTCCAACGCCGGCGCGCCGTTGTCGGCATCGCCGTCCAACAATCGCCGCAGCAGATCCTGCGACAAGCGCAACCCCGTCGGCAGGACCCCGCGCGACCGGGCGTCGGCCAGGGCCGCTTCCGATCCCGCGTTCAAGCTGTTGGCGGCCACCACCAGATTGCGCGTGCCATAGCGCAGCGCATCATGCAGCACCAGGTTGTTGCTGCCGAAAACGATCGTGCCCTCCGAGTACAGTTGCGCCGCGCCGCCGCAGGCACCCGCCGGGCAGGCGCCGAGTTCGATCCTGCCCGCCTGGGCGCCGACGCCATTGGAGAAATCGAGCCAACCATTGGACACGGCCAGGATGTTGTTGCCGCCCGCGCTGCCATACTGGTAGCCCTGGCGTGCGTCGTACGGCGCGGCGCCTGCGCCCAGGGTATTGATGGAAGCGCCTTGTTCGAGCAGGATCGACTTCAATGGCGACGCGATCAGCAGGACCTCCGGTGCCCGCAAGCGCGCGCCGCTCCGCAGGATGATGTCGCTGCTGCCGGCCACGGTGCCCAGTCGGCGGTCCGCGCCCGTCGACGGCTGGTATGACCAGCCTCCCAGGGACAGGCGATCGGCGCCCACCGCGTTCAGGTCCGCGGCGCGCAGCGACAGGCCGGCATGGCCGGCCGTCGGCGCCGCGTTGACGATCTCGATGGCGAATCCATCGGAGCGGACCACCAATTGACCGCCGTAGCCGCCTTCGCCGCGACCGAAGCGCGCCTGCCCCTCAAACCGCAAGGCCGGCTCGGCCCCGGCCGCGGGAACACTGCGGTAATACAGTTCCAACGCCGCGGCGTCGGCGGGAAGCATGGGCCGCGGCTGGCCGCTGCGCGCCGCCTCGGCCAGCACGAACGCCCGGTAGTCCATTTCGTTGTACTGCGCATGCCGCCGCAGCACATCGCCTGGCGTGACCAGCGCCTGCCTGGGCATGGCATCCGTCGTACCGGTATTGGAAAGACCGCGCGTGGCCGCGACCGACCAGGACCCGCCCCGGGTCGTCGTTGCGCCGCCCCCCAGAGCGCCCTGCCCCAGTTCGACGCGGAAGGCGCCAGGCAGCAGCGCATAGTAGGACGGCAGCAAGGTGTACGTGCCGGCCGCCAGCCCGGGAATGCCGGCGCCGATCGTGATGGTCTCGCCAATGCGCGGACGCGAGCCCGCGTAGTTCGCGGCATCGTCACGCGGCGCCACCGGCGCATAGCCATCCGCCAGACCCGGCATGATCGCGTAGACCGGCCGGTCGGCCAAAGTCGGCAGGTCGAATTTTCCGGTCGCCGCATCGAAACGCGGCAACGGATGGAAAAGCGGATCGGTCGAGCCCCCTCGCCCGCTCACGAACGCCGCGCCGGCCAGCGTGCCGCCGCCGGACAGATCGATGACGGCGCCCGCATCCACCGAGACCGCGCCCCCCGACAATGAGATGCCGCGCGCCAGTTTGAAGATGTCCATGCCGCCGACGCCCAGGGCTTCCACTGCCAGGCCCTGGTACAGGTAGCTCAGGCCGTCCACGGTACCGCCATAGGGCACGGTCAGCCCCGCGGCGCTGACCGATGTCAGGCTGCCCGGCAGCAATCTGATCCGCCGGCTGGCGTCATCGATCCCGATGCCCATGACGATGCGGCCGAGCGGCGCATAGACATTGCCGCCCTGTTCAATGTTGGAAGCGTTCAGCGTCAATGTGCCCAGGACGGACAAAGGCGCCGCGCCCGCCTGAGGGCCGGCCACGCCCTCGATCCGGATGACCCGGTTGGCGTCATAAGGCACGCGGACGCCCTGCCACCCCGCCGCCACCAGCCCCTTGGCGCCCGTGGCTGGGTAAATGCGCTGCCCCGCCAGCACCACATCGCCCGGGGAGAGAACGGCGCTGGAATCAGCCTGACCGCTCATGGGCATTTCGGAGCCCGGATTCGCTGGCAGGAACCGCACGTCGCCCTGGCTGCGCAAGGCCAGGCCGTCATAGCCCCGGCGCTCGACGGCCTGCTGGACACCGCCACCCAGCTGCACGGCGCCGGACATGCCGATGCTGACCCGGTTGCGGATGTCGATATGCTGCGCCTCGACCTGCAGCAAGGCGGCCGCCGGCAACGCGGACGGCTTCCAGGCGTTGAGCGTGGCGTCGACCTGCTGCGTGATGCTGGCCGACAGGTTGGTCCGGCCGCTCAGCAACACATAAGGCGCAATCAAGCGGACAGTGGCGCCCGCCTGGGTGTTGCCCAGCGCGCCCTGGTACAGGCTGATCGATTGCCGCGCCCGCAGCGTCACGTCGCCGTCGAAGGTCAACAGGTCGCGGGCGTACAGCGACACGTCGCCGAAACCGCCGGCGACGATCTGATCCGCGCCGATCCGGCCCAGGCCGTAGGTCAGCGCGGCCGTCGCCGCATTGGCGTCGGCCGGGAGCAGGCTAGCGCCCGCCTGCTGCGAAATGAGCAGTTCGCGCGGGCGGATCAGCGCTGGCGCGGTGCCGGTGGCATAAAGCGGCGTTTCGAGCTTGAGCGACAGCGCGCCGCCCGCCGCATTGGCGCTGCCGGCCGCGGCCCGCATCGCGCCGTCCAGGTAAAGCCCGGCCATCGCGCTCAGCGCGATTTCCCCGCCCCGTCCGCCGACCAGCCGGGCGCCGGCGCCAGCGCCGTCATCCTGCAGGATATCGACCGTCATGGCCGTCCCCGACGCGTCCAGCGTCGCGCCCGGGCGGATCACCACGAATTCGCCATCGACGGCAATGCGGCCGCCGTCGAGTTGCTTGCCGTAGCGGCGACCTCGCGCATCGACCGCGGTCGCGGCGATACCGGCCACGTCCAGCCGCGCGCCCGACTCGATCCACACGGAGTTGGGCAGGCCGCCCAACTGCGCGACATTGCCTTGGTCATCCGCCCCACGCGCCACCACGATCTGGCCGCCCGGCGCGCGCAGCGTGCCCTGGATGCGCATCAGGCCGCGAGACTGCAGGCGGATGGACTGGCCCGGATCCACCTGCACCAGCGCGTCCTTGCCGATGTCGAGGGTGCCGGCCGGCGATGGCGTCGAGGGCACGAATGACGACAGCGACAGGCTGGCGCCCTGGCGTTGGGTCATGCGGCCGGTCGCCGCGTTTTCCTGGAACAGCGGCGGCGTCCACAACGCCAGGACGTCGTCGAACGCGGCCGCCTGCGGGTCCGGCCTGTCGGAGGCCAGTCGATAGACCGGCATGGACACGTCCAGCCGCATGCCGTCGGCCACCTTCAAGCCCTGGTCGCCATTGATGTCGTAGCGCGCGAAGCCGCGCTGGAACAGGTCACCGCGCAGGACCACGCCGCCGGGCCCGGCGTCGGCATCGGCATGGTCGCTCAGCAGCGCCCGGCTGGCGGAAATACGCAGGCTGCCGCCTCCCGCCACGCCATAGCCCCGCACGTCGCCATCCAGGGTCACCCCGACCGGTCCCGGACCGGCCACGCTGCCGTTCAGGCTGACCATTTCGAGCGCCACGTCGCCGCCCTTGCCGCCCGCCAGCTTGCCCTTGACGTCCAGTACCGCGCCCGACCGCGCATCCAGCAGGCTGCCGGCCGCCAGCGCCACCGCGCCGGTGCCGCGCAGCGAAATCTGGCCGCCATTGCGCCACACCGACGCATCCGCGTCCTCCGGCGAGCGTCGCAGGTTGGCCCACAGGCCGCTGACGTCGATCGTGACGCCCGGCGCGACTTCCACCCGCGCGGAGGTATTGGCGGCCGGCGCCAGGAAGGTCTCGCGCTCGACGCTGGCCAATACGTTGCCGGCAGCGACCCGGCCGCCACGCGCCGTCAGGTCGCCCTGGATGGAAACGGTCGGCGCGTAGAGTTCGATCGAACCGCCGGCCGCCACCCGCAAGTTCTGCCGAACCGTGACGTCGGACGCGGCGATGGCGGTGATCTGGCCGAGATCCAGCGCGCCGGCGTCCAGCCACACGGCGTCCCGGCGCGCGGCCGGCAGGGGGTCGTTGAGCCCCAGCCGGGCCGCCAGCGGCGGCACATCGTCGGCAAACAGGACCTGTCTCGCCGCCCCGGCCAGGTCATAGCCCCAGCTGGTGGTGCCGCCGTTGGTGATCTGCCGGGGCACGTAGCGACCGACGATCAATTGCCCGGCCTGCGCCCGCGCCAGCTGCGATTGCTGATAGCCGGTCTGCTGCCGCAAGCCCGCTTCCACCGCCTGGCGCGCCTGCGTCTGGCGCTCTCCCTCGAACGCGACGCCGACAATGGCGCCCTCCACCACCGCGGCTCTCGTGCCGACGACCAGCCGGCCGGCATCGCGGCCGGCGGTGTAGCCGTCCTCGTAGCGCTCCCGCGGCGCCAGCAGCGCGTTGTAGAAATAACGCGTCGCGTTCTGGCCCCAACGTCCATGGGTGTCTTCGTAACCGCGGTACAGCCCCTTGTAGAGCAGATCGCCCGGCGCCCGGGAGACCTCGTACAGGCGGCCATCGTCGCCCCGCACCCAGCTTTGTTTGATATACCCGCCCGCCACGTCGAGCGTGCCGCCGGAGATGTTGATGAGCGACCCCTGGCGGGTCACCAGTTCGCCGCCTTCCACCGTCACCGTGCCGCCCACCGCGGCCCATTCGCCGATGCCATGCCGGCTGGTGCCCAGATAGCCGCCCACCTCCAGCAGGCCGCCCGCGGTGTACCAACGCTCGCGCTCATAGCCATTGACGCCCTTGGCCACCTGCACCAACGCGCGCCGATCCACCCAGATATCGCTGTTGTTCAGGAGCTTGCCTTCCCGATTGACCGGCGCGTCGCGCAGCTCGTTGCCTTGAACGTTGACCTTCAGGTTGTTGGACTCCATCGTCACCTTGACCCCGACGGCGCCCGCGACATCCAGCAGCGCGCCGTCGTTCAACAAGGTGCGGCGATTCGCCATGATGGAGATCTGGCCGCCAGTGGCCAGGGCCAACGCGCCATCCTGCGCCTCGATCGTGCCGCCGCTGGTCAGCTCGATGCGCGACTGGTCGCGGCGATCGGGCAGGCTGGAAAGGTGATCGAACGCCTGGCCCGCCGCCCTGTACGCGTCCGCCTCGTCCAGCACCGGACGCACCAGCGCGTCGCGCTGGGTATCCAGCGCGGTCGCGCCGTCGTCCTGCAGCAGGATCGTGGTGGTGGAATCCTTGCCCAGCAGAATCGTGCCACTGGTGTCGCTGGCGGAATTGAGCAGGTGTACCGTGCCGCGCGTGGTCACCGAGGTGCTGGACACCGCCACGCCCAGCTGGCGCACGTCGTGCCCGGTCAGCGTGATGTCACCCAGCGGCGACTGGATCAGGCCGGTGTTGGCCACCGCGCCTGCCTGGCTCCCCGCATTGCGGCGCGCCGACACTTCGTTGCCGCGCGTGGTGGAAATGGTGTTGACATCGGATCCAAGACCGCGCCGGATGATGAACGTATCACCCGCCGCCAGCACGGCCTGGCCATTCGGCGTCGATATCTGGCCCGCATTGTGAACGTCGCGCCCTAGCAGCAGGACATAGCCGCCGCCTTGCGTCACGCTGTCGGGCGCGGCGGTCTGGATGCGGGCGCCCGCTTCCACGCGCACGCCCGCGCTGGCATTGCTGGCCTGCGCCCCATTGCCCAGGCCGGTCAGGTCGTTACCGAAACTGGGGGTATAGCGCTCGTTCACGCCGTCGCCGGCCTTGGCGCTGTACAGGCCCTTGCGGAACTGGTCGTCGCTCATCCCCACCGCGGCGGCCACCAGGTTGCGGGTGTTGACCTGGCTGCTGCCGGAAAAGACGATACCGTTGCGATTGATCAGCATGACGGTACCCGGAGCCTCGATCTGCCCCTGTATCTGGCTGGGACGCGCGCGCGGGTCGTTGACCCGGTTCAGCACCGACCACGACGCGCTCTGTTGCTGGAAGGACACCGTGGTGTTGCGTCCGACGTTGAACGTTTCCCAATTCAGGATGGCCTTGTCCGCGGTCTGTTCGACAGTGACAACGGTACGGCCGCCGCGCACCGACTGCGAATCAGGCGTCAAGGCGCGCGCGTTGATCCAGCCGGCCGTCAGCGGATTGGCATCCACTTTCAGACCGCCCTCACCGATCCCATCCGGTACGGTGATCGCCTGATTCATCGCTGCCTGGCGTGCCGCGGCCTGCGCGGCCTGCTGCGCGGCGATGGCCGTGGCGCTGCGGTTCAGATTGGCCAGCGAACGCTGAAGCTGTTCATTGGCACGCTGCTGGTCGCGCAGCGTCGACGGAATGCCCGCCAGTCCGCCGCCCGGCAGGCGCCCGGTGGCGGCGGTCTGGGCCTGCGTGGCCCGCTTGTCGGAGAACCAGCCCGGCCCGAAGGCCGGGCCGGCGGCCAGCGCCGGCGTGGCTGACAAGGCCAGCACCAGGGCGTGCATGGCTGGCGACAGCCGGAATGCGGGAATCCCCCGTTGTTTGCCTTTGCCGCCTCGGGATGCGCTGCCTGTGTGCTGGTTCATGCGGGTTCTCTGATCCTGGATGTCTGCGCCGCTGCTGGCGGCTGTCGCTTTGGGGGCCGGTGCCGCGTCACCGCGCGCGATCACGGCGTGCGCGACCGCGCGCGGCGAATCACCGCGGCTATGGGTAATGATGTGTCCGCCAGATGACAGCGGCGGGAAAAAAGGTGTGGAGTGGCGTAACAGTGCCGTTCGCGGCCGGTCAGCCACGTCCAGCGATGTCGCCGCACACGGTGGCGTTGCCGATATTCAACCTGGCGGCGGTCCCCGCCGGCGCCACGAACGTCGCCAGCAACCTGGCCCGCAACATGGCTGGCAATGGCACCAACTGATGATTGGCGACGCGCGCCGCGTCGTTGTAGAGACGCGTCAGGAACAGCCGCACGGCGGCTGCCGCCGCCGGATCGCTGTAGCACTGGCTCAGGACGATATTGGTCGAGCCCACGATCGGATAGCCATTGCGCGGATCCGGTTGGATGCGCACCCAGTTGGACGGATTGGCGGCATTGTTCGCGGACGCCCAAAGGGGGGCCGCCGGGCTGCGCTCGATCACCTGGCCACCAGGCCAGCCCGGCGCGCCGTCGGATTCCATGGCGGCCACGACGTTGGCAGGCGTCGGCGAATAGGCCACGCCGTCGTTGCCATTGACCAGCCAGGCCTGCTTCAGGCCGCCGGAATAGGTGGCATCCGGTCCAATGTAAGTGATGGCCGACACATGGCCCGCCATGGCGACCGCGGCCCCGCCGTCGCCTCGCGCCGCGACGAAATGGGCCGGCAGGCCGCCCGGGGAAAACTCTTCCGGGAATACCTCCTTGCCGCTGAACGCCTTCGGCGCGTTGACGCGGCAGGCCTCCTGCAGGTGCCGCGTCAGCAGTTGCGAGGTGCCGCTGCCATCGGCCCGGTACACCAGCTTGAAGGCGTCCAGCGACGGCGAAACCGTCACGCCCAACTGGCTCCACCGATCGATCGCGCCGCCAAAGATGGCGCAGAGCTGGCCGCGGGTCAGGGTCACAGGCTGCGTCGGTCCCTTGTAGGCGATCGTGATCGGCACGTAGGCGGCCGGCAACTGGATCAACGGGCCATGGCTGGCCGGATACCCCTGCCTGCCCCACCCGTCCGTCAGGTAGGCGGCAATCTGGGCCTGCGTCAACGGCAGTTCGCTGCCTGCCCAGTGAACCGCGCCGGTCCGGTTGAAGGCGCCCGGGTCATTGAGCAGGAAGGCCCGCAGCCCGGCCGCGCTGCCGGCGCCCGCGTAGGGCTGCAGCCCGCCACCTGGCAGGTCGGCGATGGCGTCCTGGTATAGCGGCGCGGGCAAGGTGGCCCCGCCAGAGACGACGTTCTGCGCCAGCGCGGCGCCGCCCGGAAGGGCGAATGCCGCCATCAGGAAAAGTCGAAGGCATGCGCGCATCATGGACTCCTGTGAGACCGACGGCACGGCCGGACACTCGTCAGCCGTGGCCAGCGTAGTTGCCGCACACGGTCGGATCAGGGGATCCGCGCACGAAAAAAAGGGGAGCCACCGACAAGCATCAGTCGCTCCCCCTGTCCTGCTGTGACTACCGGTTCAACTGAACGACCTGAAGATCAACCACGGCCGGCGTAGCTGCCGCAGATGGTGGCGTTGTTGATGTTCAGGTTGGCGGTCGTGCCGTTGACGAACGCGGCCAGCACGCGAGCGCGGTTGGTGTTGGTCAGCGGAACCAGCTTGTGCTGGTCGATCTTGCCGGGGTTGGCGCCACCGACCACCGAGTTCGCCGCCGAGTAGTGCGAGGTCAGGAAGCTCTTGATGGCGTTGGCCACGGCCGAGTCCGTGTAGCACTGGCTGATGACGAAGTTGGTGTAGCCGACGATCGGGTAGCCAGTGGACGGATCAACCGACGAGCGCACCCAGTTGAACGGGTTGGCCTGGTTGTTCGTGTTGGACCAGTTCGCGCCCGAGGGATTGCGTTCGATCACGCCGTTGGCCGGCGGCAGGGCCGCGGTGCTGCCCAGCGCGGTGCTGACGTTTTCCGAGTCCGGCGAGAAGCCGCCGGCGGCTTCGTCGTTGCGGTTGACCAGCGCAGCCTGCTTGAGCGCGACCGTGAAGGCGGGATCCGGGCTCAGGTAGGTGATGGCCGAATCCTGGGCGTTGATGGCCGTGGCCACGCCGCCGCTGCCGGTGGCGGCGATGAAGTTGGCCGGGGGCGTGTTGCTCGGGAATTCCTGGGCGAACGTGCTCTTGCCCTGGAACGCGACGTTCGAGTCGGCGCCGCACACGGCTTGCAGGTGGCGGGTCAGCAGTTCGCTGGTGCCGCTGCTTTCCGAGCGGTAGATGACCTTGAAGGCGTCCGGGGCCGACCCCGACGACACGCCGACATCGCTCCACTTGGTGAACTTGCCCGACAGCACGCCGCACAGTTGCGCCTTGGTCAGGGTGATATCGGCCGTGGGGCCCTTGTACGAGATCGTGACCGGCGTGCCCACCGACGGGATCTGGATCAGCGGACCGTGGCCGGTCGGCGTGCCCAGCTTGCCCAGGCCGGTCGTCAGGTAGTCGTTGATCTGCACTTGGGTCAGGATCGAATCGCTGCCGATCCAGTGGACCACGCCGGTGCTGTCGAAGCCGACGGCGCTGTTGGTCAGGAACGCGGTCTTGCCCGCGCCGCTGCCCTTGCCGACGTAGGCTTTGAACGTGGACGCCGGGAAGCTGTTGATTTCGTCCTGGTACAGGGGCTGGGGCAGCGTCGCGCCGCCGGACACCACGACCTGTTGCGCCAGGGCGGCGCCCGACAGGGACAGCATGCCGACCGCCGACAGCGCGGCGACCAGGGAATTGCGATTGAACATGTCTTGCTCCTTGCACTCGTTTAGGAGAGAACTGCTTGTGGAGAAAAGAACGGATGGACCCGAGAACGCATCCGGCGGCACTCTGCAAAGACCGGCCTGACGCGTTGAAGACATGTTGATCAAGCGAGGTGACAGCGACGGGAAAAAAGGTGTGGAGTGAGGTAAGAATGTGCGGAGATGTGCGGAGTTCTCGCGTTTCAAGCGCCGCCCTCACCCCACCATCTGGTTGATTTCCATGATCGGCAGCATCACCGCCAGCACGATGGTCAGCACCACGCCGCCCATGATCAGGATCATCAACGGCTCCAGCATCGCGGTCATGGCCATGGCGCGCCGCTCGATGTCGGCCGACAGGGTCTGCGCGGCGCGCTCGAGCATGCGCGACAGCGTGCCGGTCTTCTCGCCGCTGGCCACCAGGTGGCACAGCAGCGGCGGAAAGACCTTCTGCTGGCGCAGCGCCGCGCCCAGCCCCGAACCGCCTTCGATGCGCTCGGTGGCGTCCAGCACCGCGCGCCGCAGGCACTCGTTGGCCAGGGTCTGGCGCGCCGCCTCCAGGGCGCGCAGCAGCGGCACGCCAGCGTCCGCCAGGATCGCCAGCGTGGCGGCGAAGCGCGCGGTGTTCACGCCCAGCGCGAAGCGGCCGATCATGGGCAGCCGCAGAATGCGCGCGTGCCACGCCAGCCGCGCCGCCTCGGCGCGCTGCGACAGCCGCCACAGGCCGAACAGCAGCGCCGCCGCCAGCGCGTTCAGGCCGCCCCACGCGCGCACGTAGTCGCTCGCGGCCAGCATCGCGCGGGTGATCCACGGCAGTTCCTGGCGCGCCTGCGAAAACGCGCTGACCACCTGCGGCACCACATAGGCCAGCAGGAACACGACGATGCAGATCGACACCACGCCGACGATGGCGGGATAGATGAAGGCGGTCAGCACCTTCGCGCGCAGGGCGTTGCGTTCCTCGATGTAGTCGGCCAGCCGCTCCATGATGCGCGCCAGGTCGCCGGAGTCCTCGCCGGCCTTGATGAGCGCGCGGTAGATCGGCGGAAAGTCGCGCGGCCGCGCGTTCAGCGCGTCGGAAAAACGCTGGCCGCCGCGCACGTCGGCGCGCACGCCCGAGAAGGTATCGGCGATGTGTTTCTTCTCGGCCTGCTCGACCGTGGCCGACAGCGCGCCTTCCAGCGGCAGGCCGGCGGCCAGCAGGCTGGCGAGCTGGCGCGTGGCCCAGGCCAGGTCGCTGTCCGACAGCTTGGCGGCGAACAGCTCGATCGAGCCGGCGCCGCGGCTGGCCGTCAGGCGCAGCGCCAGCGCGGTCAGGCCCTGGGCCCGCAACTGCGCGCGCGCGGCGCGGGCGGTGTCGGCGCTCAGCACGCCGCGCTGGATCCTGCCGTGCGCGTCGGCCGCCTCGAAACGAAAATCCGGCATGGTCCGCCCTACCCGTCCCGCGTGACGCGGATGATTTCCTCGCGCGAGGTCTGGCCGGCAAGCACCCAGCGCTCGCCGTCCTCGCGCATCAGTTTCATGCCGGCGCGCTGCGCGGCCACGCGCAGCTGCTGCTCGCCGGCGCCTTCGTGGATCAGGCCGCGCTGCGCGTCGTCGACGATGTACAGCTCGTGGATGCCGGTGCGGCCGCGGTAGCCGGTGTGGTTGCAGGCCGGGCAGCCGACCGCCTCGAACAGGCCCGGCTCCTGCGGCGACGGCCGGCGGCAGTCCGGGCACAGGCGCCGCACCAGGCGCTGCGCCAGCACCCCCAGCAGCGATGAAGCCAGCAGGAAGCGCTCCACGCCCATGTCGGTCAGCCGCGTCAGCGCCGACACCGCGTCGTTGGTGTGCAGCGTCGCCAGCACCAGGTGGCCGGTCAGCGAGGCCTGCACGGCGATCTGCGCCGTCTCCAGGTCGCGGATCTCGCCGATCATGATGACGTCCGGGTCCTGCCGCAGGATGGCGCGCAGCGCCACCGCGAAGCTCATGTCGATCTTGGCGTTGACCTGGATCTGGCTGATGCCCGGCAGATCGTATTCCACCGGGTCCTCGACCGTCAGCACGTTCGAGGTGGCGGCGTCGATCTGCCCCAGCGCGGCGTACAGCGTGGTGGTCTTGCCGCTGCCGGTGGGACCGGTCACCAGCACGATGCCGTGCGGCTGGTGCACCAGCCGGTCCAGTTCGTGCAGCACGCCCGGCGCCATGCCCAGCTTTTCCAGCCGCAGGCGGCCGGCCTCCTTGTCCAGCAGGCGCAGCACGGCGCGTTCGCCGTGGCCGGTGGGCACGGTCGAGACGCGGATGTCGATTGGCCGCCCCCCCACCCGCAGCGCGATGCGGCCATCCTGCGGCAGGCGCTTCTCGGCGATGTCCAGGTGCGCCATGATCTTGATGCGCGAGATCAGCGCGCCGTGCAGCGCCTTGCGCGGCGACACCACGTCGCGCAGTCCGCCGTCGACGCGGTAGCGCACCACCGAGTGGGTTTCGTAGGGCTCGATGTGGATGTCGCTGGCGCCGTCGCGCGCGGCCTGGGTGAACAAGGCGTTGATCATGCGGATCACCGGCGCGTCGTCCTGCGCGTCCAGCAGGTCGGTGACCTCGGGCATCTCGTGCAGCAGCCGGTCGAGGTCGACCTCGTTCTCGGCCGCGCCCACCACCGAGGCCGCGTCGCCGGCATCGGCGTAGGCCGCGGCCAGCAGGCCGTCGAGTTCGGCGTCGGCGACGCGGCGCAGCGGCAGCGGACCATAGCGGCGCCGCGCCTCGGTCACGGCCCAGGCCGGGGTCTGGTCGGTGATGACCAGTTCGCCCACGCCGCCGCCATGCCAGAGCAGCAGCGCGCGGTGCTGGCGCGCCCAGGCATAGGGCAGCTTGAGCGGCGGACGGCTGTCGTCGCGGGCGTTCATGGCGACAGCACCAGTTCGGGCTGGTAGCCCAGCTCGCGCAGCAGCTGCAAGGCCGTGTCGACCGAGCGCTGGTCGCGCGGCACGCTGGCGCGCACCACGTAGCCGGATCCGCCCGGTCCCAGCAGCGCGTACGCCTTCAAGCCGCTGACCTGGACCCGGCGGGCGATCTGGTCGGCCTCGCGGTCGGTCGGCGCGTCGGCGAACTGCAGCACGCTGGTGGTGGCGTTCGTCTCACCATAGAGCGCGGCCGGATCGCTGGCCAGCGTCAGCCCGGCCGGCAGCCGCGTGCGCACCGGCGGCTCCTGGCCCTTGTCGGGGTCGGCCGGCAGTTCGCGCCGGCGCGACTCGGTCTGCGTGGCCGGCGGATCGCGCCGCAGGGTCTCGGCCAGGGCCGGGCCGCGCAAGTCGTACGGGTCGCCCGCCACCGGCACGCCGGCCGGCGGCAGCACCGGCGCCGTCATGTCGGGCAGCAACGGATTGCCGGCCGGCTGCACCCGGCTCTGCGCGCGCCGCATGAAGTTGTAGCGGCTCTGCGTCAGGCCCTGCCCGCCCGCCGAATCGCGCACCACGTAGGGCCGCAGGAACACCATCAGGTTGGTCTTGACGCGTTCGCGCGTGTCGTAGCGGAACAGCGCGCCCAACACCGGGATCGAGCCCAGCACCGGCACCGCGTCGCGGCCGTTGACCACGCTGTCTTCCAACAGGCCGCCCAGCACCATGATCTGGCCGTCGTCCAGCAGCACGCTGGTGTCCATGGCGCGCTTGTTGGTGACCAGGCCGGCGGCGGCCTGCGACGTCTGGTTGTCGATGTTGCTGACCTCCTGGTAGATGTCCAGCTTGACGGTGCCCCCTTCCGAGATCTGCGGGCGGATGTTGAGCTTCAGGCCGATGTCCTCGCGCTGGATGGTCTGGAACGGGTTGCTGTTGGTGCTGCCCGGCGTCACGTACTGGCCGCTGACGAACGGCACCGTCTTGCCGACCATGATGGAGGCCGGCTCGTTGTCCAGCGTCAGCAGGTTGGGCGTGGACAGGATGTTGCTGCCGCCGGTGGTCTGCAGCGCCCGCGCCAGCATCTGCAGGTTGGCGACCTCGCCCACGCCGGGGATGTTGATGGTGCCGCGCACCACGCCGACGCTCAGGCCCCGGGGCAGCGCGTCGATGCTGTTCTTGGCGCCCTGGGCGATGCCGCTGCCGCCGAAGTTGGCGCCGCCGTAGACGCGCCCGCCGCCCAGCATCCACTGGATGCCCAGCTGCGAGGCGTCGCGTTCGGTGACCTCGACGATCAGGCTTTCCACCAGCACCTGGGCGCGGCGCTGATCGAGCAGGTCGATGACCTTGCGCAGGCTGCGGTACATCGGCTCGGGCGCGGCGATGATGAGCGTGTTGGTGGTGGCGTCGGCCTGCACCGTGACGCCGCCGGCCGCGAACGCGCCGCCGTCGCCCTTGCGCCCGGCGCCGCCCTGCAAGCCGCCCTCGGCGCCGCGCG
>NZ_CYTU01000078.1:0-19503 GCF_001299375.1 Achromobacter sp. 2789STDY5608621
GCTGGCCACGCGCCGCCGGGTCGTCAACGGCCTGGCCGGCATCCTGGGCCTGGGCGCGGCGACGTGGCTGGGATGGCGCCACACACCGTTGCCCGCGCTGGTGGCGGCGCTGCGCGCCGACTACGCCACCGGCACGGGCGAACGGCGCGAGCTGCGGCTGGCGGATGGCTCCCGGGTCTGGCTCAACACCGGCACCGCGCTGCAGGTGCGCTACCAGGACAGCATGCGCAGCCTGGCGCTGCTGGCCGGCGAAATCCTCATCGAGACCGCTCCGGACGCCCAGGGCAGGCCGTTCTTCGTGCAGACGCGGTTCGGCCGGTTGCAGGCCCTGGGCACCCGTTTCACGGTTCGGCTGACCGACCAGCAGACACGCCTGGATGTGTTCGACGGCGCCGTCGAGATCCTCACGCAATATGGCGGGCAACGGCGCATCGAAGCGGGCGGGGCGGCGCGCTTCGACGACCGCGCGCTGACCCCGCTGGATGGCGCCGACGACATGCGCGCGGCCTGGAGCAAGGGCATCCTGCTCGCCGACAACATGCCGCTGGGTGACCTGCTGGCCGAACTGAGCCGCTACCGTCGCGGCCATATCAACGTGGCGCCCGCCGTCGCCAGCCTGAAGGTCATGGGGGTCTATCCGACCGACGACACGGACCAGGCCCTGGCCATGCTGGCGCAGACCTTGCCGATCCGCATCCATCACTCGCTGCCCTGGTGGATCACGGTCGACGCCCGCTAGCCCGGCAATTTTCCCGCGTAGGACGGTTCCCCTTTTTCCGCCTCATCCGGTTCAAGAGATAAGCGTCGATCAGACAGCGCGCGCCCGCCGCCGCCCTCGCTGGTCGCCTCATCGCCTTCAACCTTCGAGGATAGCCATCCATGTACCGCCGTAGCCGCCTCCCGCACCGCGTCACGTCCGCGCCACGCCGCCTGACCGCGGGCAAGCCCGACACCGCCTTGCGCCCCCTGCTGCTCACCCTGCACCTGTCCATCGCCGGCCCCCTGCTCTGCGCGGCGGCCTGGCCCGTGCCGGCGCGGGCCGAGGCGGACGCCGCGCAGACGCGGCGCTATGACATCGCCGCCGGTCCGCTGACCACGGTGTTGAACCGCTTCGCGCAGGAGGCGGGCGTGCTGCTGTCCGCGCCCGGCGGCCTGACTGCGGGCAAGGCCAGCGCGGGACTGCGGGGAACGTATGGCGTGGAGGCCGGCCTGGCGACGCTACTCTCGGGGCAAGGCCTGGAAGCGGTGCGCCAGACGAATGGCGCCTACCTGCTGCGCGCGCTGCCCGCCGCGACGTCCGGATCCCCCACCACGCTGCCCGCCGTGACCGTCACCGCCAGCGCCGAACCGGCCGGCGGCCTGCCGGCGCCTTACACTGGCGACCAGGTCGCGCGCGGCAGCCGCATGGGGCTGCTTGGCAACAAAGACATGATGGATACGCCGTTCAACACCACCAGCTACACCGCCGACCTGATGGAGAACCAGCAGGCCATCACCATCGCCGATGTGCTGGCCAACGATCCCTCCGTGCGCACGGTGTCCTATGGCCTGACGAACGCGGCGGCGGGCGGCGAGATCTTCATGATCCGCGGCCTGTCCGTCCAGGACTCGATCCTGCTCGATGGCATTCCCGGCATCATCTCCAGCCGCGCGGGCGCCGCCGAACTGGTCGAGCGCGTCGAGATTCTCAAGGGCCCGAATGCGCTGTTGAACGGCATGGCGACGGGCGCCGGCGGGGCCGTCGGCGGCGCGATCAATATGGTCCCGAAGCACGCGGACGACAAGCCCCTGACGCGCCTGACCACCACCTACCTGTCCGACGGCAACGTCGGCGGCCACCTGGATTTCGGCCGCCGCTTTGGCCAGGACGATCAATGGGGCATCCGCTTCAACGGCCTGTACCGCGACGGCAAAACCGCCACGGCCGGGCAATCGGTCGAGTTCGGCGCGGCGGTGGTCGGCATCGACTATCGCGGCGTCAATGCGCGCGCATCGCTGGACGCGGGACACCAGACGATGAACAACGAAGCGCCCCAGGGCGCGGCCGGGTTCGGCATCGATGATGGTCTGTCCATTCCCAGGCCGCCCTCCGCCAGGCGCCAGATCGCCCAGGACTGGGAGTATTCCAGGTCGACGAGCGATTACCTGCTCGCCAAGGCCGAGTACGACCTCAACCCCGACTGGAGCGTGTACGGCGCGGTCGGCGCCAGCAAGACGCGGTCGCGCTATCTGTCGACCGACCTGTTCGTCACGGACGCCGCCGGCAACGCCCAGGCCACCGTCTACTACTGGCCCAACTGGATCGAGAACCGGGTCGTCCAGGCCGGCGTGCGCGGCGCCTTCGAGACCGGCGCGTTCAAGCACCAGGTCAACCTGAGCGCGACCCACCTGACCAGCGACACGGGCTATACGAACGCGTACTACGGGTTCTCCAGCTTCACCACCAACATCTACCATCCCGTCAGCGTCAGCCGTCCGTCGACGGACGGCTTTTCGTCGAACCCGCCGCAGACCAATTCGCTGCGGCTGCCGTCCGTGGCGCTGTCCGACACGGTCTCGTGGCTCGACGACCGCATCGCGCTGACGTTTGGCGCGCGCTACCAGCGGGTCAGGAACATCGTCACCGACACCGGCATCGGCGTCGCCAGCGCCACCTACGACAAACATGCCATCACCCCCGTTCTCGCCGCCGTGATCAAGCCGGCGACGGACCTGTCGATCTACGGCAACTACATCGAGGGCTTGATCCAGGGCGACACCGCGCCGATGGGCACCACCAACGCCGGGCAGATGTTCGCGCCGATCAAGGTCAAGCAGCGCGAGGTCGGCGTGAAGTACGACTTCGGCCGCTTCAGCGGCACCGTCAGTCTGTTCCAGATCGAGAAACCAAGCGGCCTGGCGGTCGCCAACGGCGACGGCACCTCGACCTACCAGGTCGGCATGGAACAGCGCAATCGCGGCGTGGAGCTGAACGTCTTCGGCGAAGCGGCGCGCGGCCTGCGCCTGCTGGGCGGCGTGGCCTACACCGATCCGCGCTTGACCAAGACCGATGGCGGCCTGTACGACGACAAGATCGCGCCCAACGTCTCGCGCTGGCAGGTGAACCTCGGCGGCGAATACGACCTGTCCGCCCTGCCCGGCCTGACGCTCACCGCGCGCATGACCTCCACCAGCCCGCAATATCTCGACCAGGCCAATACGCGCCGCATTCCCGGCTGGACGCGCTGGGATTTCGGCGCCCGCTACAAGACCCGCGCCTGGGATCGCCCGCTGGTGCTGCGCGCCGGCATCAACAACGCATTCGGCCGCGACTACTGGTCGGGCAGTTCCAGCAACTGGCTGTATCTCGGCCAGCCGCGGACCATCAGCCTGTCGGCGACGATGGATTTCTGACACGGCGGCGACGGGCGGTCGCGGCACGGCCGCCTGGATCTTGTCGCACCTGTAACCACCAGCGAAACATGGCGGCTGATAAGATCGCCGCACGCAAAAAAAGCCAGGCGCCGCGTGCCCGCACCGGCGCCGCACTTCGCAGCATGACGAGACTTCTCCTTGCCTTTCTGGCCGGACCTTTCTGGTCCGCGCTGGTCATCGGATTGCAGGCCCATCTGTTCTGGCGCCAGCCCGATTTCATCGCAGCCGCCGAGCAGCCGGACTGGACCTTGATCGCCACCCTGCTGGGCGCGGCGGCGGGCGCCGGCGCCATGCTGCTGCTGGGCCTGCCCGCGCATTTCGCGCTGCGCCGCCGCGGCCGCGCCACGCTGGCGCCCTATCTGCTGGCCTTCACCGCCATCGGCCTGGTGAGCTGGTGCGCGCTGATCCTGCTTTCCTCGATATTCGGTCCCGGCGATCTGCGGCTCGCGCTGGCCATGATGGCCGACACCATCGTGTCGCGCCCCATCGTGCCGTTGACCGCCGCCGCGCTGGGCGCCGTGGTGGGCGCCAGCTTCTGGCGGATCATCCGCCCCGACCGCCCGCGCACGCCGCCAACCCCATGACCGCCTTGTCCGCCGGCCCGCATCCGCGCGGCCGGCAGCCAGGACTTCCACCCACCGACCCGTCCGCTCCCGGACCAGGAGGCCACGCATGACCCGCCGTATCCCTCTCGCCTGGACTGCCGCCGCATTCGCCCTGTGCGCCGCATCGACCGCCGTTGCCCAATCCGACCGCGAGGTCGTCGAGACCACCGTGGCGCGCAGCGCCAACGTATGCCCCGGACACAGCAAGGAGCGCACCACCCCCGCCGTCAAGCTGGTGCCGGTGGGCGGCCTGCGCGTGCTGCTCGACAAGGGCCTGGTGATGTGCCCCGACCGGCGCCTGGACGCCGACGCGCCCGCGGCCTGGTACGGCCAGTGGGGCGTGTACGCCTGGAACCCTGAGGTGGACGGCGCCGCCAAGCTGGTGGCGGCGCAGATCGACAGGATGACGCGCGATGAGAGCTTCCCCACCGACACGCTGGTGTGGGGCCCCAAGGGCGAGGCCCTGAAGAACCGCACCGTGCCGGCGTTCGAACCGCGTCCCGGCGCCGCGGTGCGCGTGAAGGTGCAGTGATCGGCGCGCGCCAGGCGTCCCGGCCCCGCTTGCCGCGGCCCGCGTTCGCGCTGCTGCTTGCCTGCGGCATCGCGCTGGCGCCGCCCGCCCGGGCCCAATCGCGCCAGCAGGTCGAAGGCACGCTGGCCGCGGCGCTGACGCAGCTCACGGACCAGTACGTCGACCCGCTCGATTCGCGCGCGCTGGCGGTGCATGGCCTGCGCGCGCTCGCCGCGCTGCCCGGCGCCGCCGACGACGCGCGCAAGGCGTCGATCGCGCAGGCGATCCAGGCCGAGGACAAGGCCGCCGGCATCACGCCGCAGACCCGCATCCTGGCCGACGAGATCCTGCGCTTTGACGCGGGCGCGCCGCGCGCGGCGGCGCTGGAGGCGGCCCTGCGCGGCATGCTGGCCAGCCTGGACACCCACAGCCGCGTGGCCACGCGCGCCGAGATGGCGCCGCCGCCAGCGTCGATCGGTCTGGAGATGTCAATGCAGCAAGGCGCCCTGACCGTCGAGCGCCCCCTGCCCGGCAGCCCGGGCGAACGCGCCGGCATCCAGGCCGGCGACATCATCGCGAGCGTCGATGGCCGCCCGACCGCCGGCCTGCCGCTGCCCGAGGCGGTGGCGCTGTTGCGCGGCGCCCCGGGCACCCGCCCCCAGGTGGTGATCCAGCGGCCCGGCGCCGCCGCCCCGCTCGTCATGCACCCCGTGCGCGGCCCGGTCCAGGCGCCGCCCTCGGTGCGCCCGGAATGGGCCGGCGCGGTGGCGGTGATCCGGATCTCCGCCTTCCAGAGCCAGACCGGCGAACAGCTGCGGACCGCGCTCGATACCGCGATCGCGGGCAACGGCGCGCCCCTGGCCGGCGTGGTGCTGGACCTGCGCGGCAACAGCGGCGGCCTGCTCGAGGCAACCCAGGACGTGGCGGGCGCGGTCCTGGCCGAAGGCACCCGCCTCGGCAGCCTGCGCGGCCGCACGCCGCCCAACACCGTCACGCTCGTTGCCCGGCACGGCCGCCTGCCGCACGACGTGCCGATGGTGATACTGGTGGACGCGCGCACCGGCGCCGGCGCGGAAATCGTCGCGGCGGCGCTGCAGGACCATGGCCGCGGCTTGCTCATCGGCGCGCGGACCGCCGGCGCGGGCACGATCCAGACCGTCCTGCCGCTGCCCGACGCGCAGGGCGCGCTGGTGGTGACCAGCGCGCGGGTGTACCGGTCCGACGGCACGCCGCTGGACCGCGACGGCGTGACCCCGGACCTGCTGCTCGACAGCGCCACGGGGCGTATCACCGTGCGCGCCGCGATCGCGGCCGATTTCAACCAGCCGATGGCGCAGCGGATACGCGCGGCCCTGGCCGCGGCCCCCGCCGGCGCCGATCTGGCGCGGCTCGCGGCGCTGACCGCGTTGCAGGGCGCGGGCCGGCGATAGGCGCGGCGTCCCGGAGTGCGCGCCCGCCATGGCGCTTGACAAATCGCCTATCGTTTCGTTGAATGAAAAATATTCCATTCAACGAAACGACGATGACTATCTCCGCTGAACACACTCTGGTGGCCCACCTGGCCGATCTGCAACGGCGCCAGATCTCCCCGACCACGCGCGCACGGCTGGCGCAGGCGCTGCTGGACTGGTTCACCGCGGGCTGGTCCGCCGCGGGCACGCCGGCCGCGGCCCGCTATCGGCGCGTGGCGCTCGACTGCCAGCCCGGCGCGGGACCAGCGCCCGTCTTCGGCGGCCCGGCCCTCAACGCCAATGGCGCGGCCTTCGCCAATGCCGCCATCGCCCATATCCGCGAAATCGACGACGCGCACCGCGCCGCCATGCTGCACCCGGGCGTGGTGTCGGTCACGCCGGCGCTGGCGCTGGCGGCGGACGGCGGCATGACGCAGCGGCGGGTCGCGGACGCCATCATCGCCGGCTACGAAGTCTCGCTGCGCCTGGGCGAAGCCCTGGGCACGCGCCATGCGGCGGGGTTTCACGCCACGGCGACGGCGGGCGCGGTGGGCGCGGCGGCGGCCGCGGGCGTGGCCCTGGGGCTGGCGCCGGCGCCGTTGCACCATGCGCTCGGCATCGGCGCCACGCAGGCCGCGGGCCTGTGGCAGCTGGTGGACGACGAGGCGCACGAGGCCAAGTCGCTGCACCCAGCCTTCGCCGTGCGCAACGGCCTGGCCGCCGCCTATGCCGCGCGCGCCGGCCTGCCCGGCGCGCGCCGCTTCGCCACCGGCGCCCGCGGGCTGCACGCGCTCTTGGCGGGCGACGGTCCGCTCGATGCGCTCGACGGCGGCCTCGATGCCGAGGAGCGCCTGAACACCGCCACCATCAAGGCCTGGCCCTGCTGCGCCCAGCTCTTCACGCCGCTGGACGCCACCCGCGAGTTGCTGGATGCGCACGCGCTGACGCCCGACGAGATCGAATCGGTCGACGTCGAGATCTTCACGCATGCGCTCAAGATCGCCGGCGTCGACTGGCCCGCCACGCCCGCGCAGACCTGCTTCTCGCTGCGCTATGTGGTGGCGCGGCTGCTGCTCGCGGGCCGGCTCGGCATCGAGGACATGGAGTCGCCGGACCTGCAGGCGCCAGACCTGCTTGCGTTGGCGCGCCGCATCACGGTGCGCACCAGCGACGCCTTCCAGCGCGAGTTTCCCCGCCTGCGGCCCAGCCGCGTGACCCTGACGCTGAAGGATGGGCGCAGGCTGAGCGCGTTGCGCCAGTTGCGGCGCGGCGATCCCGAAGACCCTTACGACTGGCCCACGCTGCAGGCGCGCATGCGCGCCTTTGCGCCGGCCATGGATGACGCCGCCGCCCAGGCCATCGTGGCCTGGTGCGAGCGCTTCACCGATGCCGGCAATGACGCGCGGCCCTGCCTGCCGGATCCCGCGCTGTTCGGCGCGGCGGCGTCCCGCTAGGCGCCGACAAGGCGCGCCCGCCGGGGCGCGCCGATCCGCCTCATGCGCCCGTCATGGCGTGACGGACGGCGTCCAGGACGCGGGCGGCGCGGTGCGAAAGCCCTGCTGCGCCAGTTCGTGGCGCGCGATCTCGACCGCCTTGCGCTGCGCCGCCTCGTTGTGGCGCGAGGCCAGCCCCAGCACCACCAGCGCGCCGACGAAGGTCTCGTCGGCATCGAACACCGGCACGGCCACCGACGCCATTTCCGCGACCCGCTCGGAGCGGGTCATGGCGTAGCCCTTTTCCTGGATGTCGCGCGCCAGAGGCGTCGTGCCGCCGGTGAAGGCGCGCAGCACATGCGCCGACGAACCGCCGTCCTTCAGGCTGATGCGCGTGCCGACCTCGACGTGGTGGCGCACTTCCTTGGTGGTGTTTTCGCGGTAGAGGCAGATGCGGTCGTCGCCGCTGCGCACGTACAGGGCCACGGTCTCGCCGGTCTGCGCCACGATGCTGCGCAGCGCCGGCTGCAGGCGCGAACCCAGGTCGAAGGTATCGCGATACAGCATGCCCATGTGCAGCAGCGCCGGTCCCAGCGCGTAGGTGCTGCTGTCGTAGCGATGGATCATGCGCGCCTTGATGAACACGCCCAGCAGGCGCAGCAGCGTGGCCTTGTCCAGGCCGGTGCGGTCGGCCAGGTCGCGCAGCGACAGGCGCAGATGGTCTTCGCCAAAACACTCCAGCACGGAGATGCCGCGTTCGAGCACGCCGGCGGGCGGCTTAGGGGAATTCTCGCTTGACACGGTTTCGGATGCTTCCTATAGTTTTGTTCAATAAAACGTATTTTAATCAATGAAACGAAAGACGGCTACCGGACCAGGGAAATGCCGTCCCGGTTTCAACCAGGAGACAAGCGTCGCGCGGCAAGGGGGCCAGCCCCCGGCGCCGCGCACCGTAGCATTATGCCGAATCAGATCGATGCAATCGCCACGGCGCTCGGCGCCATCGTCGGGCCGTCCCACGTCCTGACCGACGCGGCCGACATGGCCCGCTACACGGCCGACTGGCGCCGCAATTTTCCCGGCGCCGCGCGCGCCGTGGCGCGCCCCGCCAATACGGCCGAAGTCTCGCGGGTGGTGGCGCTGTGCGCGGCGCAGGGCGTGGCGGTGGTGCCGCAAGGCGGCAACACCGGCCTGGTCGGCGGCTCGACGCCCGACGCCTCGGGCCGCGAAGTGGTGCTGAGCCTGGACCGCATGACCGCCGTGCGCCGGGTCGACGCGCTGGACAACAGCATCACGCTGGAAGCCGGCTGCACCGTGCTGGCGGCGCAGCAGGCGGCCGCCGACGCCGGTCGGCTGTTCGCGTTGTCGCTGGCCTCGGAAGGCAGCGCCACCATCGGCGGCGTGGTCTCCACCAACGCCGGCGGCGAGCAGGTGCTGCGCTATGGCAATACCCGCGACCTGACGCTGGGCCTGGAAGTGGTGCTGGCCGACGGCCGCGTGCTGCCGCAGCTGGGCACGCTGCGCAAGGACAACACCGGCTACGACCTCAAGCAGCTGTTCATCGGCGGCGAGGGCACGCTGGGCGTGGTCACGGCGGCGGCCTTCCGCCTGTACGCCCTGCCGCGCAAGGTGGTGACCGTGTGGGCCGCGGTGCCGACGCCGCAGGCGGCGGTGGACCTGCTGGCGCGCCTGACCGACGCGGTCGGCGAGCGCGTCACGGCGTTCGAGCTGATCGGCCGCCAGACCCTGGACCAGGTGCTGGCGCATCCGCTGGACGGCATGCGCGATCCGCTGGCGCAGCCCTCGCCCTGGGCGGTGCTGTTCGACGTCTCGGAGACCTCGGCGCTGATGGATCCCGAGCCCGCCGTGGAAGGCGTGCTGGAAGCCGCGATGGAACACGGCGGCGTGACCGACGCGGTGATCGCCGCCTCCGGCCGCCAGGCGCACGAGCTGTGGGCGCTGCGCGAGCACGTGCCGGAGGCGCAGCGGCTGGACGGCCCCTCCATCAAGCACGACATCTCGGTCGCGGTGTCGCGCATCCCCGAATTCATCGCCACCGCCGGCGCGCGGCTGCAGGCCCTGATGCCGGGCATCCGCATCGTCTGCTTCGGCCACGTCGGCGACGGCAACCTGCACTACAACCAGAGCAAGCCCCTGGCGATGGACGATGCCGCCTTCCGGGCGCGAGAGGACGCGGTGCACGACGTCGTGCACGAGGTCGCCGCGCAGCTGGGCGGATCGATCTCGGCCGAACACGGCATCGGCCGCCTCAAGCAGCACGCCTTCCTGCAATACAAGCCCGCCGTCTCGGTCGACGTGATGCAGCGCATCAAGCACGCGCTCGACCCGCGCGGCACCTTCAACCCGGGCCGGCTGCTGCCGCGCCCCGCCCGTCACTCCTAAGCCTCCAGGACCCGCACCATGCCCGTTTCCGTCTTCGACATGCAATCGCTCCAGCACCTGTGGAGCACCGATGAACTGCGCGCCATCTTCTCGGAAGAGAACCGCGTGCAGCAATGGCTGGAATTCGAGGCCGCGCTGGCCGAGGCCCAGGCCGAGCTGGACATCATCCCGGCCGCCGCCGCCGCGCGGATCCGCGCCCAGGCCGCCGTCGCCAATATCGACATCACGGCCATGTCGGCCGAGATCCGCCGCATCAAGCATTCGCTGGTGCCGGCGCTCAAGCAGTTGCAGGCGCATTGCGGCCCGGACCATGGCGAATGGCTGCACTATGGCGCCACCACCCAGGACGTGGTCGACACCGGCGTGGCGCTGCAGCTCAAGCAGGCCCATGCCGTCTTCATGCGCGACCTCGCCGCCGTCGGGCGCGAGCTGGCGCGCCTGGCGCAAAGCCATCGCGACACGCCGATGGCGGGCCGCACCCATGGCGTGCAGGCGCTGCCCATCACCTTCGGGCACAAGTGCGCGGTGTGGCTGGACGAGCTGGCGCGCCATCACGAGCGCCTGAAGGAATGCGAGGCGCGGGTGCTGGTGGGCATGGTGGTCGGCGCGGTCGGCAGCCAGGCCTCGCTGGGCGAACAGGCCGCCGAGGTCGAGCGCCGCACGCTGGCCAAGCTGGGACTGGAGGCGGCCCCGATCAGCTGGGCGCCGGCGCGCGACCGCTTCACCGAGTACGCGCTGGTGCTGGCCATGATCGGCGCCACGCTGTCGAAGATCGGCAATGAACTCTTCAACCTGCAACGCAACGAATTCGCCGAAGTCGAGGAAGCCTTCTCGGAAGGCAAGCTGGGTTCGTCGACCATGCCGCACAAGCGCAACCCGACCTCGGCCGAGAACCTCGCCGGCCTGTGCCGGCCGCTGCGCGCCAACGCGGCGCTGATGCTCGAAGGCATGGTGCAGGAAGGCGAGCGCGACGGCATCGCCTGGAAGATCGAATGGAAGGCGCTGCCGGAATGCTGCCTGATCGCCGGCGCCATGCTGTTCCAGGCAAAAAACCTGCTGGCCGGCCTGCGCGTCGATGCCGACGCCATGGCGCTGAACCTGGACCGCATGCGCGGCTACCTGCTGTCCGAACACGTGATGCTGGACCTGTCCGAGCGCGTCGGCAAACAGACCGCGCACGAATGGATCTACGAGGCCTCGATGCACGGCATCACCCACAAGCTCGACTTCGCCCAGGCGCTGCGCCAGCACAAGGATCTGGCCAACCTGCTGGGCGAGGAAGAGATCCTGCGCCTGACCGATCCCTCGGGCTACCTGGGGCAGTGCGCCGCCTCGGTGGACAGGGTGGTGCAGCGACATCAAGCCGGCTGGCTGCAGGCCTGACGGTTCCCCCCTGATAAAAAATACACAGGAGACAAACACCATGGGCATTTCCTTCGCGAGCGGCGCCATGCGCCGGCTGGGGCGGCGCGCCGCCATCGCCGCGACACTGGGCCTGGCCGCGCTGGCCGGCGGCCAGGCGCAGGCGGCATTTCCCGAGCGTCCCATCACCCTGGTGGTGGGCTTTCCGCCGGGCGGCGGCGGCGACCTCTACGGCCGCCTGATCGCCACCGCCATGGGCAAGACGCTGGGGCAGACCGTGATCGTCGAGAACCGGCCGGGCGCGGGCGGCAACATCGCCGCCGGTCTGGTCGCCAAGGCCGCCCCCGATGGCTACACCATCCTGCTGGCCATGAGCGGCAACCTGGCCGTGTCGCCGGCGCTCAAGCCGCAGAGCCTGCCGTACAAGGTGCCGGACGACTTCGCGCCGATCGGCCTGATCCTGGAAGCGCCGCACGGCCTGTTCGTGGCCACGCCGTCGCACTTCAAGACGGCGCGCGAAGTGATCGACGCCGCCAAGCAGAAGGAACTGACCTTTGCCTCCACCGGCACCGGCGGCGCCGCCCACATCGGCATGGAGACCATCAAGGAGCTGGGCCACCTGAAGCTGCTGCACGTGCCGTACAAGGGCTCCGGCCCCGCCATCACCGACATGCTGGGCGGACAGATCGACATGTTCTTCGCCACCGCCTCGCCGCTGGTGCCGCAGGTGCAGCAGGGCCAGCTGCGCGTGCTGGCGCTGACCGGCCGCCAGCGCAGCACGATCCTGCCCGACGTGCCGACCTTCAAGGAACTCGGCATCGACATGACCATGACGCAGTGGTATGGCCTGGCCGCGCCCGCCGGCACGCCGCCCGCCGTGATCAAGGTGCTGTCCGAGCACCTGTCGCGCGCGCTGGCGGACCCCACGGTGCAGAACACCATCCGCAAGGACGCCGCGATGGAGCGCGACCTGCCGACGGACCAGTTCAGGCAGTACATCCTCGAAGACATCGCCAACTACCGCAAAGCCGCCACCCCCGACCTGCTCAAGCAGATCGGCCAATGAACCCCATCCGACCCCACCGATTTTCAGGAGACCCCTCATGTTGCAGAACTGGACCGACACCCTCGCCAACAACCGCAAGGCCGGCGAGGCCCTGGGCAAGCACAACCCGCAGCTGCTGACCGCGTTCCGCGCGCTGAACCAGGCGCAGGGCGCCACCGGCACGCTCGACGCCAAGACGCGCGAGCTGATCGCGCTGGCGGTGGCCGTCACCACCCGCTGCGACGGCTGCATCGCCGCGCACGCCGACGCCGCCCGCAAGGCCGGCGTGACGGAGCTGGAACTGAGCGAGGCCCTGAGCACCGCCATCGCCCTGAACGCCGGCGCCGCCTACGTGTACTCGCTGCGCGCGATGGACGCGCTGACGGCCGGCCAGGGTTGAACGGGAGCCACGCATGCACACCACCCTGATCGGCGCGGACGAACTGGCCCGCGCGCTGCAAGGCCCGCGCCTCCATGACATCCTGCTGCTGGACTGCGGCTTCGAGCTGACGGATCCGCAGGCGGGCCGCCGCCATTACGACGCGGGCCACCTGCCGGGCGCCTTCCACGTGCATCTGGAAGACACCCTCAGCGGCCCCAAGACCGGCCGCAACGGCCGCCACCCGCTGCCCGACCGCGCCGCGCTGGCGCGGGCCCTGGCGGCGCTGGGCGTGAATGCGGACACCCAGGTGGTCGCCTACGACAACGCCGGCGGCATGTACGCGGCGCGGCTGTGGTGGCTGCTGCGGTGGATCGGCCACGAGGCCGTGGCGGTGCTGGACGGCGGCGTGGGCGCCTGGCGGGCGGCGGGCCTGCCGTTGACGACCGAAGCGCCGGCGCCGCGACCGGCGGGCACCCTGGCCGTGGCCGAGGGCCGCCAGCCCACGCTGGACTACGCCCAGCTGCGGCAGGCGTTGGCCTCGCAGGCGCGCCTAGTGCTGGACGCCCGCGCCCCCGACCGCTACCGCGGCGAGAACGAGACGCTGGATGCGGTCGGCGGCCACATCCCCGGCGCGCGCAACCGCTTCTTCCGCGACAACCTGGGCGCCGATGGCCGCTTCCTGCCGCCCGACGCGCTGCGCCAGGCCTTCCTGGCGCACCTGGATGGCCGCGCGCCGGACGCGGTGGTGTGCCAATGCGGCTCCGGCGTCACGGCGTGCCACAATCTATTGGCCATGGAAATCGCCGGCCTGCCCGGCGCGGCCCTCTACCCCGGCTCGTGGAGCGAATGGAGCGCGCAACCCGACGCGCCCGTCGCCACGGGCGCCCACCCCTGACCCGCCCATGATCGACGCATCCTCCCGCCCGCCCCGTCCCGACAGCGGCCGCCTGCCCCACAGCGCGCACTGGGGTGTCTTCTCCGCCGCGTGGAAAGACGGCGCGCTCGAGGTGCGGCCGCATCCGGGCGACCCCGATCCCAATCCGCTGATCGAGAACTTCACCAACGCGCTGGATCACCCGGCGCGCGTCACCACGCCGATGGTGCGGCGCGGCTGGCTGGAACGCGGGCCGGGACCGGACGCGCGCCGAGGGCGCGACGACTATGTGCCGGTCAGCTGGCCCGAGGCGCTGGACCTGCTGGCCGCCGAACTGCGCCGGGTGCGCGACCAGCACGGCCCGCAGGCGGTGTTCGGCGGCTCGTACGGCTGGTCCAGCGCCGGCCGCTTCCATCACGCGCAGAGCCAGGTGCACCGCTTCCTGAACACCTCGCTGGGCGGTTACGTGCGCTCGGTCAACAGCTACAGCGCCGGCGCCTCGGCGGTGATCCTGCCGCACATCCTGGGCGGCATGGACGATGTGGCGCGCCGCAACGTCACCTGGGAACAGATCGTCGCGCATACCGACGTGGTGCTGGCCTTCGGCGGCATGGCGCTGAAGAATTCGCGCGTGGCCAGCGGCGGCATCAGCCGCCACATCGAGCGCGACTCGATGCGCCAGGCCGCGCGACGCGGCTGCCGCTTCCTGAACATCAGCCCGCTGGCCACCGACCTGCCGGCCGACGCGGCGGCGCAATGGATTCGCGCCGTGCCCGGCACCGACGTGGCGCTGATGCTGGCGCTGGTGCATGAACTGGTCGCCAACGGCTGGCACGACCAGGCGTTCCTGCGCGACTTCTGCGAAGGCTGGGGCGGCTTCGAGGACTACCTGATGGGGCGCGCGGATGGCCAGGCCAAGGACCCGGCCTGGGCCGCGCCGATCTGCGGCGTGCCGGCCGAAGAGATCGCCCGCATCGCGCGGCTGCTGCCGGGCAAGCGCGTGCTGGTGACGGTGGCGCATTCGCTGCAGCGCGCCGAACACGGCGAACAGCCCGTCTGGATGGGCGCGGTGCTGGCCGCGGCACTGGGCCAGCTGGGCCTGCCGGGCGGCGGCTACGCCTATGCGCTGGGCACGCTGGCGCACTACGGCAAGCGCAGCAACGCGGTGCCGGTGGCGTCGCTGCCGCAGGGCACCAACGGCGTCAAGGATTTCATTCCCGTGGCGCGCATCGCCGACATGCTGCTGCACCCCGGCGAGCCGTTCGACTACAACGGCAAGCGCATGGACTATCCGCACATCCGCCTGGCCTATTGGGCCGGCGGCAATCCGTTCCACCATCACCAGGACCTCAAGCGCCTGGCCCGCGCCTTCGCCACGCTCGACACCTTCGTGGTCCACGAGATCGGCTGGACCGCCACCGCGCGCCATGCCGACATCGTGCTGCCCTGCACGATGACGCTGGAGCGCGAGGACATCGGCGGCGCGCCCACCGACCCGCTGCTGGTGGCCATGCACCGCATCGCCGCGCCCAACGGCCTGGCGCGCGACGACTACGACATCTTCACCGACCTGGCCGAACGGCTGGGCACGCGCGAAGCCTTCACCGAAGGCCGCGACAGCGCCGAATGGCTGCGCCACCTGTATGAACGGACCCGCGCGGCGCTCGCGGACAAGGGCCTGGAGGCGCCGGACTTCGACCAGTTCTGGGCGCGCGGCGAATTGACGCTGCCGCAGCAGGACGACGACGGCGGCATCCTGCGCGCGTTCCGCGACGATCCCGCCGGCAAGCCGCTGCCCACGCCCAGCGGCAAGGTGCAGATCAGCTCGCCGACCGTCGCCGGCTTCGGCTATGCCGACTGCCCCGGCCATCCGGCCTGGCTGGCGCCGCAAGACGCGCCGACCCCGGCGCATCCGCTGTTCCTGGTGGCCAACCAGCCCGCCACCCGCCTGCACAGCCAGCTGGACTTCGGCGCCCACAGCGCCTCGCAGAAGCGCCAGGGCCGCGAGGTCTGCACCCTGCATCCCGCTGACGCCGCGGCCCGCGGCATCGCCGAGGGCGACATCGTGCGGCTGTTCAACCAACGCGGCGCCTGCCTGGCCAGCGCCACGTTGAGCGAGGCCATCATGCCCGGCGTGGCGCAGTTGCCCACCGGCGCCTGGTACGACCCGGTGCGCGACGAACGCGGCGAGGTGACGCTGTGCGGCCACGGCAATCCCAACGTCCTGACGCGCGATGTCGGCACCTCGTCGCTGGCGCAGGGCTGCAGCGGCCAGTTGACGGCGGTGCAGGTCGAGCGCCATGACGGCGCGCTGCCGCCGATCCGGGCGTTCGACCGTCCGCGCACGGACGACTCCAGGCGCTGACGGCCCGAACCGGACCTTGGCGGCATAATCGGGGGATATCGCGATCCCGCACAAGGAGGCTCTGCGCATGTCCATCATCCGTTCCTGGCGCGCCTTCCTGGCCGCCACCCTGCTGGCGGTCGCGGAGGGCAGCGCGGCCAGCTCGGGCGAAGCCGGCGCCGCCCTGTTGCAGGCCGCCGGCGACGGCGACGCCGCCCGGGTTCAGGCCCTGCTGGCCCGGGGCGCGCCGCTGGAAGCGCGCGACGCCGACGGCAACACGCCGCTGCTGCGCGCCACGCTGGCCAATGCCGAGGCGGCCGCCTCGGTCCTCATCCAGGCCGGGGCCGATGTCAACGCCAAGAACGCCATGCAGGACAGCGCCTACCTCTACGCCGGCGCGCGCGGCCACAACGGCATCCTGGCGCAGACGCTGCGCCATGGCGCCGACCTGCGCAGCACCAACCGCTACGGCGGCACCGCGCTGATCCCGGCCTGCGAACGCGGCCTGGTCGAAACGGTGCGCATGCTGCTGGCGGCCGGCGTCGATCCGGACCATGTCAACCGGCTGGGCTGGACGGGCTTGCTGGAGGCCATCATCCTGAGCGATGGCGGGCCGGACCACCAGGCCGTGGTCGCGCTGCTGATCGCGGGCGGGGCCGATGTGAACCTGGCCGATGGCGATGGCCGCAGCCCCCTGTGGCACGCGCGTCAGCGCGGGCAGGCGGCGACGGCGCAACTGCTGCTGGCCGCCGGGGCGCGCTGACGGCGCTGGCCGGCCCCTGTCTTCGATGTGAATGCGTGCGCAGGCGCGGGCCGGGCCCGGCGCGCGGTGATGCGGCGCTACGCGGCCAGGGCGGCCAACTCGCGGGTCTCGCCCGCCGCCAGGATCGGCGCGTCGGCGCGCGGCCGCCGCGCGGGCGCCGGCGCCAGGCGGCGAACGGCCGCCAGCACGTCGTGCGGCTCGGCGGGCTTGCGCATCAGGGTGGCGCGCCCTTCGCAGGCCGCGGCGATCTCGGATTCCGGGCGGCCGCTCAGCACCAGCACGGGCGTGTCGCCCAGGTAGGCGTTCTCGCGCATGGCGGTCAGCAAGGCCCCGCCGTCCATGCCGGGCATGGAAAAGTCGGTGATGACCAGATCCGGCCGCACTTCGAGCATCTGCCGCAGCGCGGTCAGGCCGTCCGTGTGCGTCGTGACGTCATAGCCTTCGCCGCTCAGGAATTCGCTCATCAGGGCGACCAGCACGGGCTGATCGTCGACCAAAAGGATTTTCGTCATGGTTGTCGGTGCCATGCATTCAAGACGCCGGCGGGCAAAACAGATTGGGGGAGAGGCCGAATCCTAGGACATGCGGGCTCTTCATGTGTGAAGTAATTGTATCCGGGCGAAACGAACGCCCCATACCCCTGTATATTTCCCCGGTTTGGCCTGGCGGCGGGGGTCAGAGCGCATCCCTATAATCGTCCACGCCGCCCCCGCCCCGCGCGCCGCCCTTTCCTCTGAACCGTAATCCGTTCTCATGCCGAATTCGCAGCAACCCGCCAGCCGCCACACCCTTCCGCGCACCCTGATCGCCGGCTTCGTGATGGCGGCGCTGGCCACCCTGCTCATCGCCTTCGTCAACGTGCGTTCGGCGGAGACGCGGACCCGCGCGGTCAAGGCCATGGACCGCGCCACCGAGACGGTGCGCCAGCTCAGCCTGTTCAACTCGGCGCTCAAGGATGCCGAGATCGGCCAGCGCGGCTATCTGTTGACGGGCGACCCCTCCTACCTGCAACCGTACCTGCGGTCGGTGCCGCTGATCGAACAGCGTCTCGAGGTGGTAAAGGAAGCGGCGGCCGGCGATTCGGCACAGCGCCGCATCGTCAACGACATCGCCGGCATCACCCAGCAGAAACTGACCGAACTGCGCGAGACCGTCGAAATGCGCAAGGCCGGCGACGTGGAAGGCGCCATGGCGGTGGTGCGCACCGACGCCGGCAAGGATGCGATGGACCGCTTGCGCGACCTGGTCGCCGACCTGTACACGCGCCAGCTGAGCCAGGTCGAGGAGGAACGCGAGGCCTGGGCGGCGGCCTCGGCCACCTCGACCTTCTATTCCTGGGGCGGATCGCTGCTGCTGCTGGCGCTGATCCTGGCGTCGGCCGGCATGACCATCCGCGAATACCGCGCCAAGGCGCGCCAGGCCTGGGTCACGACCGGCCTCTCGGGCCTGAGCCTGCGCCTGCGCGGCGACCATCGCCTGGACGAGATCGGCAAGCGCGCGCTGGACTACCTGGCGGACTACCTGCACGCCAGCGTCGGCGCCGGCTACGTCGTCACCAACGGCGGCGACGACCTTGAACTGTTTGGCGGCTACGCCCTGCCGGCCGAGCGCCTGGCGCAGAAGATTCCCGCCGCGCAGGGACTGGTCGGGCAGGCCGCCAGCTCGCGCAAGCTGCTGCACCTGCGCGATGTGCCGGCCGGCCACTTCGAGGTCTCCTCGGCCACCGGCCGCTCCAACCCGGCCGAACTGATCCTGGCGCCCGCCATGCAGAACGAGCGGGTCTATGCCGTGATCGAGCTGGGCTTCAACCACGCCGTCGGCCAGAGCGAACGCAGCCTGCTGGAAGGCGCCTCCGAAATGCTGGCCTCCGCGATCCGCGCCGGCCTGGACCGCTCGCGCCTCGAAGCGCTGCTGGCCGAGACCCAGCGCCAGTCGGAAGAACTGCAGACCCAGCAGGAAGAGCTGCGCGTCAGCAACGAAGAGCTGGAGCAGCAAAGCCGCATCCTGCAGGAATCGCAGGCGCGCATGGAAGTGCAGCAGACCGAGCTCAAGCAGGCCAACGTCAGCCTGGAGCGCCAAACCGAGCAATTGCTGCGGGTGCAGGGCGCGCTGACCGACAAGGCGCGGCTGCTGACGCAGGCCAGCCAGTACAAGAGCGAGTTCCTGGCCAACATGAGCCACGAGCTGCGCACCCCGCTGAATTCGACGCTGATCCTGTCCAAGCTGCTGTCCGAGAACAAGCCGGGCAACCTGAGCGCGGACCAGGTCAAGTACGCGCAGACCATCTACGAAGCGGGCAGCGACCTGCTGGCGCTGATCAACGACATCCTCGACCTGGCCAAGATCGAGGCCGGCCAGGCCACCGTGGAAGTCGAGGCCGTGGCCATCGCGCCGACGCTGGAACGGCTGCTGGATCCGCTGCGGCCGATCGCGCAGGACAAGCGCCTGGCGCTGGAACTGGACATCGCCGCCGACGTGCCGGCGTCGCTGCACACCGATCCGCAACGGCTGGGCCAGGTGCTGAAGAACCTGCTGTCCAACGCCTTCAAGTTCACCGAGCAGGGCACCGTGGCGCTCAAGGTCTCGCGCGCGCCGCGCAATATGCTGTCGTTCGCCGTGCAGGACACCGGCATCGGCGTGCCGGCCGACCAGCAGGAACTGATTTTCGAGGCCTTCCGCCAGGCCGACGGCAGCAGCCACCGCAAGCATGGCGGCACCGGCCTAGGCCTGTCGATCTCGCGCGACCTGGCCAAGCTGCTGGGCGGCACGCTGTCGCTGGTCAGCACGCCGGGGCAAGGCAGCGTGTTCACGCTGCTGCTGCCGATGCGCCTGGAGGCCGCGCCGGCGGCGTCCGGCCCCAGCCTCCCCGCGCCGATCCCGATGCCCCCCGCCATCCCCGCCTGGGCGGCGCCCGCC
>NZ_CYTU01000079.1:0-17710 GCF_001299375.1 Achromobacter sp. 2789STDY5608621
GAGCGAACGCTCCGGACCGCAATCGTAGCCCCGCCATCCCCCACCGACCCCGCCACGCGCGCCTTAAGAACCCACCCCGCAACAGCAACCCACCCACTCACCCCCGCGCCCGCAACCAATCCTCCAAATCATTAGCCGGCAACGGCGGCGAAAACAAAAACCCCTGCCCCGCCGCACACCCCTGCTCGATCAAGAAGCGCCGCTGTTCCTCATTCTCGATCCCCTCGGCCACCACCGGCAGACTGAGACTCTCCCCGATGCGGATGACAGCGCTGGTCAGCGCCCGCGCCGCGTCGTCGTTCTCCAGCCCCTGGACGAAACTGCGGTCCAGCTTCAGTTCGTCCACGATCAGGCGGCGCAAGTGGCCCAGGCTGGAATAGCCCGTACCGAAATCGTCCATCGACAGGCGCACGCCCAGGCGGTGCAGCTCCGCGATCGTGCGCAGCGTGCCCGCCGTGGCGTCCAGCACCACGCCTTCCGTGATCTCCAGCATCAGGTCCGACGCCGCCAGCCCGAACTCGGCCAGCGTCGCGGCGATCATGCGCGGCAGGTTCAGATTGTGGAAATTGGTGGCCGACAGGTTCACCGACACCGACGGCACGCGCAGGCCGTTGTTGCGCCAGATGGAGAGCTGCGAGCAGGCCTCGCGCACCGCCCAGTCGCCCAGGTCGCCGATCAGGCCGCATTCCTCGGCCAGCGGCACGAAGCGCGCCGGCGAGATGTCGCCCAGCGTCGGGGGGCGCCAGCGGGCCAGCGCCTCGACGCCGTACAGGCTGCCGTTCTTCAGGCCCACCTGCGGCTGGTAGTGCAGCCGCAACGCGCGGCCTTCCAGCGCGTCGCGCAGCGCCGCCTCCAGCGCCAGGCGTTCCTGCGCCTGGCGGTTCATCTCGGCACTGAAGAACGAGATGCGGTTGCGGCCCGCCGTCTTGGCCTGGTACATGGCCATGTCGGCATGGCGCAGCAGCGTGTCCATGTCGCGGCCGTTCTCGGGGAACACGCTGATGCCGATGCTCACCGACGGATTGAGCGTGATGCCGCCCACCACGAACGGCTGCGCCAGCGACACCAGGATGTGCTCGGCGGCGGCGGTCAGGCGGCCATGCTCGAAATCGGGCATCAGCATTACGAACTCGTCGCCCGACAGGCGGCCGACGATGTCGGTGGCGCGCGCCAGGCGTCGCAGGCGCTGGGCGATGTCGCGCAGCAGCGCGTCGCCGATGGGGTGGCCGAGCGTGTCGTTGACCTGCTTGAAGCGGTCCAGGTCCAGGAACAGCACCGCCACGCGCTTGCGCTCGGGCTCGGCGCGGGCGATGGCCTGCTCGGCCTGGGCCAGCAGCAGGTTGCGGTTCGGCAGGCCGGTCAGCTCGTCGTAGAACGCCAGCTGGCGGATGCGGGCGCGGGCCTCTTCGCGTTCCAGCGCCAGCGCGCACAGGTACACGCAGACGTCCACCAGGCGGTGGTGGAAGTCGTCCGGCAGGCGGCGTTCGCGGAAGTAGAAACCGAAGGTGCCGATGACGCGGCCGTCGCTCGACTTGATCGGCGAGGACCAGCAGGCCTTGATATCGTCCGGCAGCGGCAGATGGCGGTAGTCATCCCACAGCGGATCGGTGGCGATGTCGGGCACGATCACCGGCCGCCCGAGGAAAGCCGCGGTGCCGCAGGCGCCCACCTGAGGGCCGATGGCCATGCCGTCCAATGCTTCGTTATAGGCCGGCGGCATGCTCGGCGAAGCCAGCGTCCGCAGCTTGCCGGCCTCGTCCACCCGCAGCACCGTGGCCGCGACTTCGGGCGCCAGGCGCTCGACCTCGCGGCACACCATGTTCATCACTTCCACCACCGAGGCTTCGTTGACCATGGCCTGCAGCACGCGGCGCTGCAGCACCTCATGCACCTTGGTGGGGGTGATGTCGGTCAGCACGTCGACGATGTTGACCAGCGAACCGCGCTCGTCGAACACCGAGTTGGCCATGACCGACACCCACAGCGGCTTGCCGCTGCGGTCGTAGACCAGCACGTCCTTGTGATAGCCCTCGCGGCAGGCGATGCGGCGGTCCAGCTCCTCGCGGGTGCCGCCGTCGTGGCGGGTGCCGGCCAGCAGCTCGCCGAGCTCCTGTTCCAGCGCGTCGGCGCGCGAGAACCCCAGCATGCGCTGGAAGCCGTCGTTGACGTAGACGATGCGGCCGTCGCGGCCGGACACGGCCACGGCGTTGCCGGTTTCGTTGATGCCCAGCAGCAGCAGGCGGACTTCCTCCTGGCGCTCGGCGTCGGCGATCGACTTGCGCGAGATCACCGCGATGCGGCGCACTTCGCCGCTTTCGTCGCGCATCGGCAGGTAGGTCGCCTCGATCCACAGCGACGCGCCGCTCTGCTTGCGGTAGCGGCAGGTGCCGGAAAAGACCTCGCCGCGGCGCAGCCGCGCCCAGATATGTTCGGCGCTGGCGATGCCCTTGCCTTCGTCCATGCTGTCGCACAGCAGGTCGTGGCGCAGCCCGGCGATGTCGGCGCGGGCATAGCCCAGCGCGGCCAGGAAGTTGTCGTTGGCGTTGATGAGAGCGCCGGCGGCATCGAAATCGAACAGCAGCAGTGCCCGGTCCATCGACGCCAGATAGTTGCTCACCTGCCACGCGGCGCCCTGCGGGGCCGCGCTCGAACCGCCTGGATGAGAATCAAGCATAAGGGGCTCCATACCGGAAGAACAACGATTCCGGGTTCATTTCAGGGCCGGGGGAAGCCAAGTGCGACGCGGTCGCGTCCGTCCTGTTTGGCCAGGTACAACGCCTGGTCCGCCCGGCTGAGCGTTTCTGAAAAGGTTTCTCCGAGCTGGTGACAGGCCATGCCGATACTGACGGTCAGGCGCAACACATCGGCGCCGACATCGATGGCCAGGCCGCGCACCGCGCCGACCAGCCGGTCCATCACGCCCTGCGCCGTTTCCGGCGGGGTCGCGGGCAGCAGCACGAGGAATTCCTCGCCGCCCCAGCGGCCGCACAGATCGTATTCGCGCACGCTGCGGCGCATGGCGCCGGCCAGCTCGACCAGGGCGCGGTCGCCAATCTCGTGGCCGTAGCGATCGTTGACCGACTTGAAATGGTCGACGTCGAGCATGGCCACCACGAAAGCCTGGCCGCCACGGGCGGCGCGCTGGACTTCCTGCTTGATCATTTCCATCAGGGCGCGGCGGTTGAGCAGGCCCGTCAGGGGATCGCGGCGCGAGGTTTCCTCCAGCGTGGCGTTCAGGTCGCGCATCATGCTCTGATAGTGGTCGGAGATGCGCGCGATGCGCGCCAGCCGCCGCAGCTGCCGGTCGAATTGCTCGCACAGGCCCATTTCGCGCTGGTGCGCCATGGACTGGTAGGCATCCGACAAGTGCGTGACGCGCTCGATCCGCGCCATCTGTTCCGCCGTGTGCCGCCACAGATCCTGCAACGCCTCGCGCAACGGATGCCCGGCATAGGCCGGATCCGCCAGCAAGCCGACGATGCGGTCATCCAGCTCGGCGTTGCCGGCCTTCATTGGCGGCCGACGACGGAGAACGGGAAGGAGCAGTCTTCCTTGAATTCCTCGGCCAGCTCGCCGACGCGCTCGTTGCGCATGTCGTAGAACCAGGTGACGCTGACGCTGCGGCCCTTGCCGTGGGCGGCCTCCAGCACATCGAAGATGTCCATGACGGACTTGATGCTGCTGGTGTTCAGATAGAGCAGTTCGAGTTCCAGGTTCAGCGGCGCGGCGCTGCTGAGCAGGTAGGCCTCGACCCACTCGATCACCGGGCCGAACAGCTCGAACGAATTCTCGGGGTAGGAGTCGCCGCGCATCGCCAGCACGCCGGCGGCGGCGTCCGCGGTGATGGCGGGCGTGGACTGGGTCCCCGCGATATTCAGGTCTTTCATCAGTAACTCCGAAAAGGGTCTAAGGCTCAGGGGCGGCGGTCAGATCACGACGCTCAGGCTGAAGAACGCCTGGCCCTCGCCCGCGGCGGGCGTCAGGCTGGCCTCCAGCGGCGCGCCGGCCCGACGCGCGATATCGATCAGTCCCAGGCCGGCGCCCGAGGCCACGCCGGGGGTGCGCGGCTTGTGCAGCTGGGTCTTGTATTCCGCCTTCAGGGCGGCCTTGTCCAGCGCGGCCAGCTGCTGGATGCGGGCCACCAGGCTGCGGCCATCCTCGGCCTTGACCAGGTTGCCGGCCGACACCACGTAGCGGCTCTCGTCGCGGCGCCCGATGACCACGGTGGCGGCGGCGTCCGTGTCGCCGTTCTGCGCGGCGTACTGGCGGATGTTCTGGATCATCTCGATGTACACCGAGAACACGTCCATGGCCTCCGCCGGCCGGGCATGCTCGGCGTTCAGGTAATTCTTCAGCGCATTGCCGATTTCCTCGATCAGGCTGCGGGAGATCGGCCCGTTGAAGCACAACAGCGTGCGATTCTGGTCGAACCGCTCGCCCAATGCGTAGAGATCGGAGGCATTCATGGGAGTTACCGCCCTGATAACGATTATTCGAAACGGAAAGACAGCAAGGTAATGTCGTCGCGCTGCGGCCGTTCGCCCTGGTAACGAGCCAGGGCCTCGGTAAACGCGGCCGCCTGGTCAGTTAACGGCTGCCGCGCGTGTCTCTTGAGCATTTCGGCGAAACGCGTGTTGCCAAAGCCGAAACCGTGCTCGCCGCCGGCCTGGTCCAGGAAGCCGTCGGTCGCCAGGTAGTAGGTCCAGCCCGGCTCCATGCGCAACTCGATGTTCTGGTAGGCCCCGGTCCGCTTGTCGCCCAGCGCGCGCTTGCCCCCGGGCACTTCGCGCAGGGTTTCGCCGTCGCTGGCAAACAGGCTGATCTTGGCGCCGGCATACCGCAACATGCCGGACTGGCGGTCAATATATACCAGCCCCGCGTCGGTATTTGTCGCGAGGGCCCGCGGCAGTTGCGCATCGGCAAGCATGGCGCGGATGGCGCTGTCGGTGCGGGCCAGGATCCCGGCGGGGTCGGCCGGGCCGGCCTCGGTGATGGCCAGGTCGATGGCGGCGCGCGCCAGCATGGTCATCAGGGCGCCCGGCACGCCGTGGCCGGCGCAGTCCATGATGCCCAGCAGGCAGTTGGGGCCGTCCGAGCGGAACACGTAGAAGTCGCCGCCGACCACGTCGCGCGGCTTCCACAGCACGAAGTGATGGGCGCCGAGCGACTGGGTCAGCTGGCGGTCCGGCAGGATGGCGCGCTGGATCAGGCTGGCGTAGTCGATCGAATCGCCGATCTTCTTGTGCGCCGCCGCCATGGCGCGGTTGGCGTCCTCCAGCTCGGAGGTGCGCTCGCGCACCTTGCTTTCGAGTTCGGCGGTGTGCTGGCGCACCTTGTCGGCCATGACGCCGAAGGCGCGGCTCAGGTCGCCGATCTCGTCCTGGCCGCCCGGCGGCAGGCGCACGTCGTAGCTGCCGTTGGCGATGGCGCGGGCCGACTGCTGCAGGCGGCGCAGCGGCCGCAGCATCAGGCGCTCGATGGCGTAGCCGAAGCACAGCAGCAGGGCCGCGAACAGCAGCACCAGGCCGATCGCGGCCGGCCACAGCCAGTCGGTATCGAGCACCCGGGCGGCGCCCAGGTCCACCACCGTCAGCACGTGCCAGTGCAGCTCGGGCATATAGGCCACCGACACCAGCTGGCGCACGCCGTCTATCGCGACCCAGGCGGTCTGCACCGATTGCGGGTCGGCCTGGGCGGCGTGCAGCGCCGAACGCAGCTCGTCGCGGCCGCTGCCGGGGTCGAGCAGGTTGAACACCATGCCGCGGCCGTTGGCCCCGCTGGCCCCCGAGTTGTAGGCGATCAGCGTCGGATCCATGTGCGCCTGGATCGCCCCCTCCTCGTCGACGATGATGGGGGTGACGCCCGGCTGGCCGCTGTTGACGAAGTCGCGCAGGAAGCCGCCCACGTCCAGGCCGGCGCCGGTCAGGCCGATGACCTTGTCGCCGTCGCGCACCTGCACGTTGATCCAGACCCGCGTGGTCTTTAGCTTGAGGTCCGGATTGACGTTGATGTTGTAACGCGCGCTCGCCTTGAGCGAGTTGTAGAACCAGCCATCGTCGGCCGCCTCGCGGCTGAGCGTGTAGCGCGGCGCTTCCGACAGCGGCTGGTCATCGTTGAAGTAATAGTGGCCGGTGGCGGCGCTGGCGATGAAATAGGCGCG
The DNA here is from genome assembly GCF_001299375.1 of Achromobacter sp. 2789STDY5608621. Taxonomy (NCBI): domain Bacteria; kingdom Pseudomonadati; phylum Pseudomonadota; class Betaproteobacteria; order Burkholderiales; family Alcaligenaceae; genus Achromobacter; species Achromobacter sp. 2789STDY5608621. Next base: position 6,161 of record NZ_CYTU01000079.1, read on the forward strand.
GCCCAGCAGGTCGCGGCGGTAGCCGTCGGCCTCGCGGAAGAACAGCTCGCGCGCGGCCGGATCGGCTTCGTTGCGCAGCCAGCGGCGCGTCACCTCGCTGTCGGCCAGCCGCTGCGACAGCGCCAGCTCGCGCGACACCGGCGCCAGGATGCGCTGGCGGTTCAATTGCGTGAAGTTGTCGGCGAAAGCGCGCCCGAAGTGGTCGCGGACCCCGTCCAGCACCTGCCAGCCTATCAGCGCGGCCGGCGCCAGGGCGACCAGGCACGCCAGCAACAGCGCCATCAATGATTTTTTGCGCAAACCCCATTTCGCCATGCGAAGTCTTCCCTGACAGCTTGATAAGACGTGACGCATCCACGCGGTACGCACGGCGCGCTAAGTGTAGAGAACCACGAGATGAATTGAAACAGGCGTAAACACGCGGATTTGCCAAAGGTCAGCCTATTTCAGGCCCTGCCCCGCAAACCGCACATTTGTTGCGTTTTATATCGAAAGAAAGGCCGCGCTCCGCGCCGGGATTGCGGCTTTCGCGCTACACGCCCAGGTAGCGTTCCCACAATCCGCGGTCGGCATCGAGCGCCGCGGAGTCGCCGGTCCAGACCACCTTGCCGCGTTCCAGGATGACATGGCGGTCGGCCAGGCTCAGCAGGCGCTCGACGTACTTGTCGATCACCAGGATGGTCTGGCCGGCCTGGCGCAGGCGCGCCAGGCAGCTCCAGATCTCCTCGCGGATCTTGGGCGCCAGGCCCTCGGTGGCCTCGTCCAGGATCAGGAGGCGCGGGTTCGTGACCAGGGCGCGGCCGATGGCCAGCATCTGCTGCTCGCCGCCCGACAGCTGGTTGCCCATGTTGCGGGCGCGCTCGCCCAGGCGCGGGAACAGCTCGAACACGCGCTCGGGCGTCCACGGCTCGCCGATGGCGGGATTGCGCGCCGCCACGAAGGCCGTCAGGTGTTCGCGCACCGTCAGGTTGGGAAAGCACTGGCGCCCCTCGGGCACGATGGCCATGCCGGTGCGGGCGATGCGGTCGGGGCTCCAGCCGCTGATGTCCTGGTCGACGAAGCGGATCTTGCCGCCGCGCAGCGGCAGCTGGCCGAACAGGGTGCGCAGCAGCGTGGTCTTGCCCATGCCGTTGCGGCCCAGCAGCGTCACCACCTGGCCCGCGCCGATCTGCAGGTCCACGCCGAACAGCACCTGGCTGGCGCCGTAGCCGCTCTGGGCCGATTCAATGCTGAGCATCAGGCAAGCTCCTGGCGCGCGGGCGCCGTTTCGTCATCGCCGAGGTAGGCCTGGCGCACATCCGGGTTGGCGCGGATCTCGTCCGGCGTGCCGGTGGCGATCACGCGGCCGTACACCAGCACCGAGATGCGGTCGGCCAGCCGGAACACCGCCTGCATGTCGTGCTCGACCAGCAGCATGGCGGCGCGGCCGCGCAGGGATTCGATCAGGTCGGTCAGGCGCAGGGTCTCGTCGGGCCCCATGCCGGCCATGGGTTCGTCCAGCAGCAGCACGCGCGGCCGCGCGGCCAGGGCCAGCGCGAATTCCACCTTGCGCTGCTCGCCGTGCGGCAAGGTGCCGGCGGCGCGGTCCAGCAGGGCGGGATCGATGGCGCATTCGCGCGCCAGCTCGCGGGCCTGCTCGTACAGGGCCGACTCGGCGGCGCGCGGCCGCCAGAAGCGGAAGCTGCTGCCGGCGTGGGCCTGCACCGCCAGCACCAGGTTATCCAGCACGCTGGACTGCTTGAAGATGTTGGTGATCTGGTACGAGCGGGACAGGCCCGCCGCCACGCGCTGGTGCGCGTTCATGGCGGTGACGTCGCGGCCGTCCACGGCCAGCGCGCCGGAGTCGGCCGCCAGCGTGCCGGACAGCAGGTGGATCAGGGTCGACTTGCCGGCGCCGTTGGGGCCGATCAGGGCATGGATCTCGCCCGGGTTCAGGGAGATCGACACATTGTCGGTGGCCACCAGCGCGCCGAAGCGGCGCACCAGGTTGCTGGCCTGCAGCGCGGGGGCCTGCGTCGAGGGATGGGTCTGGTTCATGATCCCGCCTTGCCGGTTTGGGCGGCGGCGCGGCCGCCGAACAGCGGGCCGAACAGGCCCACCAGGCCGCGCGGCGCGCCGAACACCACGCACAGCAGCAGCACGCCCAGGGGCAGGTGCCAGTATTCGGTCCACTGGCGCAGCACTTCCTCCAGCACCAGCATCACCACCGCGCCGGCCACGCCGCCGTAGCGCAGGCCGATGCCGCCCACCAGCACCATGATCAGCAGGTTGGCCGACTGGGTCCAGTGCATCAGGCTGGGCGAGATGAACAGGTTGTGGTTGGCCAGCAGCGCGCCGGCCAGTCCGGCCACGGCGCCGCTCAGCGTGAAGGCGGTGAGCTTGATGCGGTAGACCGGGTAGCCCATGGATTCCATGCGCGACTCGTTTTCACGGATGCCCTGCAGCGCGGTGCCGAAACGCGACAGCGTCACCCGCCCGAACAGCCACATCATCACGGCGAAGATCACCAGCACCAGGTAATAGAACGCCACGTCGTTGGCCAGGTCGATGCCCGGCAGCGACGAGTAGCCCGGCAGGTTCAGGCCGTCCTCGCCGCCGTACTGGCGCAGCGAGATGAAGATGTAGAACAGCATCTGCGCGAACGCCAGCGTGATCATGATGAAGTACACGCCGCGGGTGCGCAGCGAGATCGCGCCCGTGATGAAGGCCAGCAGCGCCGCCAGCAGCATCGCCACCGGCCACGACACCAGCGCCGAAGTCACGCCCGACATCGCCAGGATGCCGACCGCGTAGGCGCCGGCGCCGAAGAAGGCCGCGTGGCCCAGCGCCACCATGCCGCCGTAGCCCAGGATCAGGTTCAGGCTGGTGGCGGCCAGCGCGTAGATCAGCACGCGGCGCACGAAGGAGATATAGAAATCCAGGCCCAGGGCCGGCGCCACCAGCGGGAACGCCGCCAGCGCGGCCAGCAGGGCCAGGGTCCAGAGGATCGAAGAGGTCCGCATGCTCAGCCTCGCGCCGGAAACAGGCCGGAAGGCCGGAACACCAGGACCGCCGCCATCAGCACGTAGATGGCGATGGCCGCCAGCGTCGGGCCGACGCTGGACGCGACCGCCGGCGAGAACACCTGGCGCAGCAGCATCGGCAGGAAGGCGCGCCCGGCCGTATCGACCATGCCCACCAGCAGCGCGCCGACGAAGGCGCCGCGGATCGAGCCGATGCCGCCGATGACGATGCACACCAGCACCAGGATCAGGATTTCCTCGCCCATGCCGACCTGCACCGAGGTGATCGGGCCCAGCAGCGCGCCGGCCACGGCCGCCAGCATGGCGCCCAGCACGAACACGCCCAGGAACAGCAGCGGCACGCGCACGCCCATCAGGGTGGCCATCTGCCGGTTCGAGGCGCCGGCCCGCACCAGCACGCCGGCGCGGGTGCGCGTCACGAACCAGTACAGCCCCACGGCCGAGGCCACGCCGAAGACGATGATCATCAGGCGGTAGGCCGGATACAGCAGGTCGGGCAAGAGGCGCACCGGCCCGGACAGCAGCGCCGGCATGTTCAGCATGACCGGGGCCGGGCCCCAGATCATCTTGACCAGGTCATTGGCGATGAGGATGACGGCGTAGGTGCCCAGCACCTGCGCCAGGTGGTCGCGCAGCGCCAGGCGGCGGATCAGCGTCAGTTCCAGCGCCACCCCGACCAGCCCGGTGGCGACGGCGGCCACCAGGACGGCGGCGGTGAAGGACCCCGTGCGCTGCATGGTTTCGGCGGCGACATAGGCGCCTGCCATATAGAGCGAGCCATGCGCCAGATTCATGATGTCCATGATGCCGAACACCAGGGTCAGCCCGGCCGCAATCAGAAACAACATCAACCCAAACTGCAGACCGTTCAGCAATTGCTCGATGATGAGCGTGAACGTCATGAAAAATCCCCTGGTGGGCCCACCCCCGAAGCGCTGCGCGCTTCCCCCTCAAGGGGGTGTCGCGACGGACCGGCGAAGCCGGATCCGTGCGACCCCGCGGGGCCGGGCTGCATCGTGTAGCCGCGGCGCTTTACGCGTCCCGCCGCCTTTTATAGCTTGCAGTCGCCGACGTAGACGTCCTGGTACTTGTCGAACACCTTGCCGACCAGCTTGTTGGTGATGCGGCCGTTGGCGTCCTTGTCGACCACGCGCAGGTAGTAGGCCTGGATGGGGTAGTGGTTCTTGCCGTAGGTGTAGCTGCCGCGCACCGAGGGGTAGTCGGCCTTGGCCAGCGCCTGGACGATGGCCTCGCGGTCGGAAGCCTTGCCGCCGGCCTGCTTGACGGCGGCGTCCATGGCCATGATGACGTCATAGGCCTGGGCGGCGTAGACCGACGGGTAGCGGCCGTTGTATTCCTTGCGGAAGGCCTCGACGAAGGCCTTGTTCTGCGGCACGTCCAGGTCATGCGCCCACTGCGCGGTGTTGTACATGCCCAGCATCGGCTCGCCCACGGCCTGGATCACGTCCTCGTCGGCCGAGAAGCCCGGGCCGATCAGCTTGACGCTCTGCGACAGGCCGGCCGACACGAACTGCTTGACGAAGTTGATGCCCATGCCGCCCGGCAGGAAGATGTAGACCGCGTCCGGCTTGGCGGCGCGGATCTGGGCGATCTCGGCGGCGTAGTCGATCTGGCCAAGCTTGGTGTAGACCTCGTCGCCCGGGGCGGTCTTGTAGCCGCGCTTGAAGCCGGTCAGCGCATCCTTGCCGGCCGGGTAGTCCGGGGCCATGATGAACATCTTCTTGAAGCCGCGGTCGGCCGCGACCTTGCCGGCGGCTTCGTGGAAGGCGTCGTTCTGGTACGACGAGCCGAACCAGTAGTTGTTGCACTGGGCGCCGGCGAACTGGCTGGGGCCCGGGTTGTTCGACAGGTACGGCACCTTGGCGGCGAACAGCGCGGGGCCGACGGCCAGCGCCACGTTCGAGCCGATCGGGCCGGTGAAGAAATCCACCTTGTCGCGCTGGATGTAGCGCGTCACCAGCTGGCGGGCCTGGTCGGGGTTGCCGCCCATGTCGGTCTGCAGGAATTCGGCGGGCTGGCCGCCCAGCTTGCTGCCCAGCTGCTTGATGGCCAGGTTGAAGCCATCGCGGGCTTCGGCGCCCAGCGCCGAGAACGGGCCGGAAATGTCATTCGCGATGCCGACCTTGACCGGATCGGCGTGCGCCAGGGCCGGGATCAACGCGGCGGCGGCAACGAGGGAAGTGATGAAACGCATGGTGGTGTGCTCCGTGCGCGAGCCGCGCAGAGGGTGTTTTTCTGGGATTGCGATTCGAAGGACTTCTATGCCCGGCCTGCCGGCCCGATCAGGCGGCCATCAGACCGGCGCCCGCAGCAGCCGATCCCGGGGTGCGGCATGGGGAGAACTGGCGTGGTTCATAGTTTAGGTTTAAAGTATTCGGCAAAACAAGTCTAGGGTTTTTACCAATGATCCACGGCGCGGGCCCGCCCGCGCGGACATTACCCGACATCGGCCCGATACTCAAGAATACAGACCTCTCCACGCATTCCCGGTAACCTTCCCGACCATGACAGACGCTCCCGACCTGGAATCCCGCGCCGCCCCCGACGATCACCATGCGCTGCGCCTGTGGCTGCGCATGCTGACCTGCGCCAATCTCATCGAAGGCGAGATCCGCAGCCGGCTGCGCAACGAGTTCGACACCACCCTGCCGCGCTTCGACCTGATGGCGCAATTGCAGCGCGCGCCCAAGGGCATGAAGATGGGCGAGCTGTCGCGCCACATGATGGTGACCAACGGCAATATCACCGGCATCACCGACCAGCTCGAAAAGGAAGGCCTGGTGGTGCGCACCAAGGTCGAGTCCGACCGCCGCAGCTCGCTCATCAAGCTGACGCCGCAAGGCAGGAAGAGCTTCGCCAAGATGGCGCGGGCCCACGAGACCTGGGTCAAGTCGATGTTCGGCGAACTGCCCGAGGCCAGCCGCAATGCACTGTTCCAGGCGCTGGGCGAACTGAAGCTGCAGGTGGTCGCCACCCGCTCGGCCGCCGCCGGCGACTGAGCCGCGTCCCGCGCGCCGCCCGGCCGGTCCGCCGCCGGCGCGTTTGCGCCCCTGCCGGCCCCTCGGGCCGGCAGAAAAACGACAACGGTTTGGCGCATAATTGCCGCCATGATTCCGGTATCTCTTCCTGGCGGTAATTACTACGTGCTGATGGCCGTCTCGCTGGCCTGCCTGTCCACGCTGCTGACCTGGCTGGCCGTCCTGGCCACCAGCCGCGGCGCCCGGCTGTGGCTGGGCGACCATCGCCGCGGCGGCACGATCCTGATGGCGCTGCTGGCCCTGGTCGGCGGCATCTTCCCCTACCAGCAACTGAGCCAATGGCTGGTCGCCCAGCGCGACGCCCGCCTGGGCGCCAGCCTGGACCGCGTGCTGGACCAGCCCACCCGGCTGGCCGGGATCGACATGCCGGCCGGCACGGTGCTGCGCCTGACCACCGCCGGCGATCCGGCCTCGTTCGACCGCGCCACCTTCCCGGAAGGCCATCCGGCCAGCGTGCAGGGCCTGAGCGCCACCCGCCTGTTCCATTACCCCGCCAGCGCCCGCCAGCCCGAGGCATTGTCGGCCGAGATCGCCCGCGACCAGGCCCAGGAGGGCTGGCTCTGCGCCCACGGCCACCGGGTCGAATTCGTCATGCTGGGCGGCCAGCCGCGCTTCGCCAGCTGCCACCTGGCCATCGGCAACACCCTGAATCAGCAGCCGATCCCGCCCGGGGCCTGGCTCAAGGTCGACGACGCCGCGCGCGGCAGCGCCCCGGACCCGGCCAGCCCGGCGCCGCGCTGGCTGCTGCGCGCCGAGGGCAGCGAGCCGCTGTCGGTGGACGGCATGCCGCTGCTGAAGGTGGACATGACGCTGGACGCCCAGCGCCGCCTGCTGGCGTTCGAGGGCCTCCTGGGGCGCGAAAGCGCCTTCGGCGGCATCACCTACCCCACCGGCACCCGCATGCTGACGGCCGGCCCGCGCGTGCCCGGCATGCAGCCCGGCGACCTGCTGTTCTCGCCCTCGCGCGGCCGCTCGGCGCGGCAGGCCGACGGCAAGGAAGTCGCCGCCGGCATGTCGGTGCTGCAGGCGCCCGACGGCACCGTGCGCCGCGTGCTGTCCAACCGCGAGGCCGGCGTGCTGGACGTGGCGGCCATGCGGACCGCTCCCTGACAACCGGCTTTCAGGCCGGCGCCGCCGGCTGTCGCAAAGCAGTGGGATAATACGAAGCTTTCCCCCGCGCGCCGCCTTGTCCTGGCGGCGATTCCGTCCTGCTCATTCATGAGACGAAGTCATGGCCGTTAACCTGCAGATCCCCTCCGAGTCCGAAATTTTCCCTGTTGCCGGCGTTGAAATCGGCGTCACCGAGGCCGGCATCCGCAAAGCCAACCGACGCGACCTGACGGTATTCCGCCTGGCCGAAGGCAGCAGCGTGGCCGGCGTGTTCACCCGCAACCGCTTCTGCGCCGCCCCGGTGCAGGTCTGCCAGGCCCACCTGGCCGACGACGGCCCGATCCGCGCGCTCGTCATCAACACCGGCAACGCCAACGCCGGCACCGGCGCCGAGGGCCTGAAGAAGGCCCAGGACACCTGCGCCGAGCTCGGCCGCCTGCTCGGCGTGCCCGCCGCCCAGGTGCTGCCGTTCTCGACCGGCGTGATCCTGGAGCCGCTGCCGCTGGACCGCCTGTTCGCCGGCCTGCCGGGCGCCATCGCCAACCTGGGCGCCGACCACTGGTCGAGCGCCGCGCACGGCATCATGACCACCGACACGCTGCCCAAGATCTCGTCGCGCCGCGTCCAGATCGGCGGCAAGGCCGTCACCTTCACCGGCATCAGCAAGGGCGCCGGCATGATCCGCCCCAACATGGCGACCATGCTGAGCTTCCTGGCCACCGATGCCGGCATCGCCCAGCCGCTCTTGCGCAAGCTGGCGGTCGAGATCGCCGACGCCTCGTTCAACCGCATCACCGTGGATGGCGACACCTCCACCAATGACTCGTTCATCATCGTCGCCACCGGCAAGTCGGGCGTCGAGGTCAACGCCGAATCGGACGCCGCCTACGCCGCCGTGCGCGAGGCCCTGACCGCCGCCGCGCTGGAACTGGCGCAGAAGATCGTGCGCGACGCCGAAGGCGCCACCAAGTTCATGACCATCCGCGTGGAAGAAGCCGGCACCACCGAGGAAGCCCTCAAGGTGGCCTACGCCGTGGCCCACTCGCCGCTGGTCAAGACCGCCTTCTTCGCCTCGGACCCCAACCTGGGCCGCATCCTGGCCGCCGTCGGCTATGCCGGCATCGACGACCTGGACGTGTCGAACATCCGCCTGTGGCTCGACGACGTGCTGGTGGCCAAGGACGGCGGCCGCAATCCGGCCTACCAGGAAGCCGACGGCCAGCGCGTCATGAAGCAGGCCGAGATCACCGTGCGCATCGCGCTGGGCCGCGGCCAGGTCAACGACACCGTCTACACCTGCGATTTCTCGCACGAGTACGTGTCGATCAACGCCGACTACCGTTCCTGATCAAGACCCGCCATCCGCCCGGCTGACCCCGGGCGCGGGGCGCTGGCGTGCAAGGGCGCGCCGGACTCCGCGGGATGGCGGCAGCAATGAAATCCAGTGGCTGCGCCTTACCCATCGCCGGTCACTGCCCCCGGGGGATCCGTGGCATCACCGCGGTCCCCGGCAGGTGACAGCCGTTGAGCGGCGCGCGTCCCCACGACGCCTTGCGGCGGGACACGCGCCCTCTTCTTCCGACGATGCCCGCGAATGCGACGCGGGCCCGGTGCCGGGCCCGCCCGTTCGCTCTTCCAGGATCACACCGTGACCGCGACCGAATTCACCACCCTCATCCAGCGCGCCGAGCGCGTCCTGGCCCAGCTCGAAGCCTGGCTGCCCCCGGCCCCCCCCGATATCGACTGGAACGCCCACGCGTTCCGCTGGCGCAAGCGCGGCTCGCGCGGCTGGCTCGACGCCGTGCGCCACGTGGCCCGCATCGAACTCGAGGACCTGCAGCACATCGAACGCCAGAAAGGCATCATCGAGCGCAACACGCAGCAGTTCATCGACAAGAAGCCCGCCAACAACGTGCTCATGACCGGCGCCCGCGGCACCGGCAAGAGCTCGCTGGTCAAGGCCATGCTGGCCGCCCACGGCGACCGCGGCCTGCGCCTGATCGAGGTCGACAAGTCCGACCTGGGCGACCTGGCCGACATCGTCGAGCTGGTGGCCTCGCGCCCCGAACGCTTCATCGTGTTCTGCGACGACCTGTCGTTCGAGGAAGGCGAGGCCGGCTACAAGGCGCTCAAGTCCGTGCTGGACGGCTCGGTCGCCGCGTCGGGCGACAACGTGCTGATCTACGCCACCTCCAACCGGCGCCACCTGATGCCGGAATACATGAGCGAGAACCTGCAGGCCAAGCACCAGCCCGACGGCGAGATCCACCCCGGCGAAACCGTCGAGGAAAAGATCTCGCTGTCCGAGCGCTTCGGCCTGTGGCTGTCGTTCTATCCCTTCAAGCAGGACGACTACCTCGACATCGTCTACCACTGGCTGCGCGAGCTGGGCTGCCCGGAAGACCAGATCGAGCCGTCGCGCACCGAGGCGCTGCAATGGACCATCGAGCGCGGTTCGCGCTCGGGCCGCGTCGCCTACCAATTCGCCCGTGACTGGGCTGCCCGCCATGTCTGACAAAATCATCGATGTCGCCGCCGGCCTGATCCTGCGTCCGGACGGCATGCTGCTGCTGGGGCAACGTCCCGAAGGCAAGCCCTGGTCGGGCTGGTGGGAGCTGCCCGGCGGCAAGCTCGAACCCGGCGAGACCGTGCTGCAGGCGCTGGCGCGCGAACTGCAGGAAGAGATCGGCATCCGCGTGACGCAGTCGCGGCCGTGGGTGACCTATGTGCACGCCTACCCCCACACCACGGTGCGCCTGGCGTTCTGCCACGTCACCGGCTGGGAAGGCGAGCCGCGCAGCCTGGAGAACCAGCGCCTGGAATGGGTCGACCCGGCCAACGCCGCGTCGGTCGGCGATCTGCTGCCGGCCACGCTGCCGCCGCTGCGCTGGCTGCAGCTGCCGACGGCCTACGGCATCAGTTCCATCGGCGCGCGCGCCGGCCTGTCGGCCTTCCTGGACCGGCTGGACGCGGCGCTGGCGCGCGGCGTCAAACTGGTGCAGCTGCGTGAACCGCAGTGGCCCGACGGCCCGGCCTCGGCCTCGCTGCACGAGGCGCTGCAGCAGATCGTCAAGCGCTGCCGCGCCGCGGGCGCGCGGGTGCTGGTCAACAGCGCCCATCCGGCCGCCTGGTGGCGCGAGGCCGATGGCGTGCACCTGCGCGGCGCCGACGCCGCGCGGCTGACCACCCGCCCCGAATTGCCGGCCGGCGCGCTGGTCGGCGTCTCGGCGCACGACAACGCGCAGGTGGTGCATGCGCGCGAATTGGGCGCGGACTTCGCCGTCCTGGGCCCGGTGCTGGACACCCCCAGCCATCCCGGCGCGCCGACGCTGGGCTGGGACGGCTTCGTCGAAGGCAACCGCGACGCCGGCATTCCGGTGTTCGCGCTGGGCGGGCAATCCACCCAGACGGTCTCGCACGCCCTGCGCCACGGCGCGCACGGCATCGCCGGCATCCGCGGCCTGATCTGACGCCCGCGGGCCGGCAGCCGGCAACGCCGGCCCGGCCCCTCTACCGGAATCCCGAAGTCTGGCAAGATGGCAGCCACATCGGCCCTTCCCCCGCACGCCAGCGGGGGTTGCGGCCGACGGCCGGGTGCCCGGTTCACCGGACCCCGTCCGCTCCCACCTCACCAAGAAGGAACCGGCCCATGTCCCGACGTGAGAATACCGAGCGCCAGATCCTGCAGGCGCTCGAAGAGCAGATCAAGGAAACCGGCATGGGAGGCGTCGGCATCAACGCCATCGCCAAGCGCGCCGGCGTCAGCAAGGAACTCATCTACCGCTATTTCGACGGCATGCCCGGGCTGATGCTGGCCTGGATGCAGGAACAGGATTTCTGGACCCGCAATCCCGACCTGCTGGCGGCGGACGAGTCCAGCCAGCGCAGTCCCGGCGACCTGGTGCTGTCGATGCTGCGCGCGCAGATCGAGGCCCTGTCCGGCAACGAGACGCTGCGCGAAGTGCGGCGCTGGGAACTGATCGAACGCAACGAGGTGTCGGCGCCGCTGGCCGAGCGCCGCGAACGCGCCGCGCGCGGTTTCATCGACCGCGTCGACGGCCTGACCCCCGACATGGACGTGCCCGCCGTCGTCAGTGTGATGCTGGCGGGCGTGCTGTACCTGATGCTGCGCGCCAAGACCGAAAGCCATTTCCTCGGCGTGCCGCTGCGCACGGCGGAAGGCTGGGCGCGCATCAACGACGCGCTGGAACACCTGGTGAAACAGGGCTTTCCGGACGCGCTCAACCAGCAATCCCTGGCCCACCTGGAGGCGCGCCGCAAGAAAGCGCGGCCGCCCGCCGAGCCCGTGGCCTGAGTTCGCCCCGGATCCAGGCCGTTGCGGCTCACCGGGCCGTCGC
>NZ_CYTU01000080.1:0-16889 GCF_001299375.1 Achromobacter sp. 2789STDY5608621
GGGGAATGATGCGGCGGGTCAGCGCGCTCGGGGCGGGCGCGCCCGCCCCGGAGGTCCTGCTGGAGGTGGTCATTTGGCCAATTCGTCGGCGCGGGCCTGCGCCGCCTGGAAGTTGAGCGTGCCTTCGTAGATGCTGCGGCCCAGGATGGCGCCTTCGACGCCCTCTTCCTCGACGGCGCACAGCGCTTCGATGTCCTGGATGCCGGCGATGCCGCCCGAGGCGTACACGGGGATGCGCACGTGCTGCGCCAGGCGCACGGTGGCCTCGACGTTCACGCCCGACAGCATGCCGTCACGGCCGATGTCGGTGTAGATGATGGCTTCGCAGCCGTAGTCCTCGAACTTCTTGGCCAGGTCGAGCACGTCGTGGCGGGTCAGCTTGCTCCAGCCGTCGGTGGCGATCTTGCCGTCGCGGGCGTCCAGGCCGACGATGATCTGGCCGGGGAAGGCGCCGCAGGCGTCCTGCAGGAAGCCCGGGTTCTTGACCGCGGCGGTGCCGATGATGACGTAGGAAATGCCGGCGTCGAGGTAGCGCTCGATGGTGTCGAGGTCGCGGATGCCGCCGCCGATCTGGACGGGGATGTCGTCGCCGACGGCGTCCAGGATGGCCTTGATGGGCGCTTCATTCTTGGGCTTGCCGACGACGGCGCCGTTCAGGTCGACCAGGTGCAGGCGGCGCGCGCCCTGTTCGAGCCATTTGGAGGCCATGGAGGCGGGGTCTTCGGAGAACACCGTTACATCGTCCAGGTCGCCCTGGCGCAGACGCACGCAGCGTCCGTCTTTGAGATCGATGGCGGGGATCAGCAGCATGGTGGGCAGCGGGAAAATATGGGGTTGAACGGGCTGCAGCGCGTGTGCCGCAGCGGAGTGCTAGTGGCTTACGGCTGCCAGTCTACAAAATTGCGATACAGGCGCAAACCGTGCTCGGCGCTCTTCTCGGGGTGGAACTGCACCGCGAAAATGTTAGCTGCCGCCACCGCGCAGGTAAAGGCGACGCCATAATCGGTTTCACCAACGGTCAGGCTCGTATCGGCCGGGTCGGCGTAATAACTATGGACGAAATAGAAATGCGTGTCGTCCGGAATGCCGTCCCAGATAGGGTGAGAGCGCGTCTGGCGGACTTTGTTCCATCCCATGTGCGGGACTTTCAGCAGTTCGGGACGGGCGTCGACCGGGCCGGCGGCGCCGGTGTCGGCCAGGCAGGCCTGGTCGTCGCCGGCGGCCAGGTCGGCGAAGCGCGGACCGGCAAAGCGCCGCACCACGCCGGGGAACAGGCCCAGGCACGGGGTGGCGCCCTCTTCGCTGGCGTCGAACAGCATCTGTTCGCCCACGCAGACGCCCAGCAGCGGCTTGCTGCGGGCAGCCTTGACGACCGCTTCGCGCAGGCCGGATTCATTCAGGGTGCGCATGCAGTCCGCCATGGCGCCCTGCCCGGGAAATACCACGCGGTCGGCCGCGTCGATTTCATGGGGCTGGTTGCAGATGCGGATGTCCGCGTCGGGGGCGGCGTACTTGAGCGCGCGCGCGACGGAGTGGAAATTGCCCATTCCGTAGTCGACGATGGCGATAGTGGTCACTTCGATTTACCTGATGCGTGGCGGGAGGTCGCGGACGTTACAGCACGCCCTTGGTCGAGGGGACGACGTCGCCCATGCGCGGGTCGACTTCGATGGCCATGCGCAGCGCGCGGCCACAGGCCTTGAAGACCGTCTCGCATTGGTGGTGGGCGTTGGTGCCGCGCAGGTTGTCGATGTGCAGGGTGATCAGCGCGTGGTTGACCAGGCCCTGGAAGAATTCGCGCGTCAGGTCGACGTCGAAGGCGCCGATGTGCGAACGCGTGAAGGGGATGTGGTATTCCAGGCCGGGACGGCCCGAGAAATCGACCACCACGCGCGACAGCGCTTCGTCCAGCGGCACGTAGGCGTGGCCGTAGCGGCGCAGGCCGGCCTTGGTGCCGACCGCCTTGGCGATGGCCATGCCCAGCGTGATGCCCACGTCTTCCACCGTGTGATGCGCATCGATGTGCAGGTCGCCCTCGGCCTTGATGTCGAGGTCGATCAGGCCGTGGCGCGCGATCTGGTCCAGCATGTGGTCCAGGAAGGGCACGCCCGTGTCGATCGTCTGCTTGCCGGTGCCATCCAGGTTGATGGCCACGCGGATGCGGGTTTCGTTGGTGTTGCGGGTGATCTCTGCGGTACGCATGTCAGGACTCGATTAGGCACTCAGGATGTCTTGCAGTGCCGATAGCAAAGCGGCGTTCTCGTCCGGGGAACCTACCGAGATGCGGAGGCAGCCGGCCAGGAGCGGATGGGCGTTGGAGAAGTTACGAACCAATATTTTGCGCTGTTTCAAGGCAAGATGCACGGCGTTGCCGTCCAGCTTGCCGGAAAAGCGGGCGAGTACGAAGTTGGCGGCGGAAGGGAATACCCTGACGCCGGGCAGCGCCGCCAGGGCCGCGGCCAGCGGCTCGCGGTCGGCGCGCAGGCGGGCGGCCTGCGCGTCCAGCACCGGCTTGTGGCGCAGCACCGTCAGCAGCGCGGCCTGGGTCAGCACGTCCAGGTTGTAGGGCGGGCGCACCTTGTCCAGCTCGGCGACCCAGTCGGGATGGCCGGCCAGGTAGCCGAAGCGCAGGCCCGCCAGGCCGATCTTGGACACCGTGCGCATCACCACCACGTTGGGCGCGTCCAGCAGGCGCGGCATCCAGCTGCGGTCGGTGAAGGGCTGGTAGGCCTCGTCCACCACCACCAGGCCGGGGGCGGCGGCGATGATGGCGGCCATGTCGGCGTCCGACCAGGCGCCGCCGGTGGGGTTGTTGGGCACGGCCAGGAACACCACCTTGGGCTGGTGCTCGCGGATCGCGGCCAGCATCGCCGGAAGATCCAGGGACAGATCGTCGGCGAGCGGCACGCCGACGAAGCGGGCGTGGTCGAAGCGCGCCGCCATGTCGAAATAGACGAACGACGGCCACGGCGCCAGCACCACCTCGCCCGGGTTGCAGCAGGCCTGCACCACGATGTGGATCAGCTCGTCCGAGCCGTTGCCGAACAGCACGCCGGCGGCCGCGGGCACGCCGAAGGCCGCTTTCACGGCCTGGCGCAGTTCGGACAGGTCGGCGGCCGGGTAGCGGTTCAGCGGCGTATCGCGCAGCACGCGGGCCAGGTCGTCGCGCACCGCCTCGGGCAGTTCGTAGGGCGACTCCATCGCGTCCAGCTTGATGCAGCCTTCGGCGTGCGCCACCGGATACGCGCTCAGTTCACGGATGTCGGGCCGGATGGTGCCGGCGATGCGGCCGGCGACCTCGCTCATGGCTGGTCGATCCGGTACTGGGCGCTGGCGGCGTGGGCCTGCAGGCCTTCGCCCAGCGCCAGTTCGGCGGCGATGCGGCCGAGCGTCTGGGCGCCCTGGTGCGAGACCTGGATCAGGCTGGAGCGCTTCTGGAAGTCATAGACGCCCAGCGGCGACGAGAAACGGGCCGTGCGCGAGGTCGGCAGCACGTGGTTGGGGCCGGCACAGTAGTCGCCCAGGGCTTCCGAGCTGAAGCGGCCCATGAAGATGGCGCCGGCGTGGCGGATCCTGGCGGTCCAGATTTCCGGTTGCTCGGTGGAGATCTCCAGGTGTTCCGGGGCGATGTCGTTGGCGATGCGGCAGGCTTCGTCCAGGTCGCGCACCTGGATCAGCGCGCCGCGGTTGGCCAGGCTGGTGCGCAGGATGTCGGCGCGCGGCATGGTCGGCAGCAGGCGGGCGATGGCGGCCTCGACTTCGGCGATGAAGGCGGCGTCCGGGCACAGCAGGATGGACTGGGCCAGTTCGTCGTGCTCGGCCTGCGAGAACAGGTCCATGGCGATCCAGTCGGCCGGCGTCTTGCCGTCGCAGATCACCAGGATCTCGCTGGGGCCGGCGATCATGTCGATGCCGACCACGCCGAATACGCGGCGCTTGGCGGCGGCCACATAGGCGTTGCCCGGGCCGACGATCTTGTCCACGGCCGGCACGGTGGCGGTGCCGTAGGCCAGCGCGCCGACGGCCTGCGCGCCGCCGATGGCGAACACGCGGTCGACGCCGCTGATGGCGGCCGCGGCCAGCACGATCGGGTTGCGCGCGCCGTCCGGCGTGGGCGTGACCATGACCAGTTCCTGCACGCCGGCGACCTTGGCCGGGATGGCGTTCATCAGCACCGACGACGGATACGCGGCCTTGCCGCCCGGCACGTACAGGCCGACGCGGTCCAGCGGCGTGACCTGCTGGCCCAGCAGCGTGCCGTCGGCCTCGGTGTAGGTCCAGGTCTCGGCGCGCTGGCGCTCGTGGTAGCGGCGCACGCGCTCGGCGGCGGCCTGCAGCGCGTCGCGCTGGGCGGCTGGCAGCGCGGCCAGGGCCGCATGCCAGTCGGCCTTGGGGATTTCGAGCGTGTCCGCGGACGCATGCGGCATGCGGTCGAAGCGCTGGGTGTATTCCACCAGCGCGGCGTCGCCGCGGGCGCGCACGTCGGCCAGGATGCTGGCGGCGGCGCGGTCGATGGACTCGTCCTCGGTGGCCTCGAAGGCCAGCAGCTTGGACAGGGCGGATGCGAATCCGGGATCGCGGGAGTCGAGACGATTGATCAGGGCCATGGCGTTCAGGCGGGTGGCGGACGCCGCGCGGGGCGGCGGCCTGGGTCAGGCGTTGCGGGAGGCGGCGCGCTCGAAAGCGTCCAGCAGCGGTTGCAGGCGTTCGCCGCGGGTCTTCAGCGCGGCCTGGTTGACGATCAGGCGCGAGGAGATCGGCATGATGTCCTCGACCGCGACCAGGTCGTTGGCGCGCAGCGTGCCGCCGGTGGACACCAGGTCCACGATGCAGTCGGCCAGGCCCACCAGCGGCGCCAGTTCCATCGAACCATACAGCTTGATGATGTCGACGTACACACCCTTGGAGGCGAAGTGTTCACGGGCTGACTGCACGTACTTGGTGGCCACGCGCAGGCGCGCGCCCTGGTGCACCGCGGCTTCGTAGTCGAAGCCGTTGCGCACGGCCACGGCCAGGCGGCACTTGGCGATGTTCAGGTCGATCGGCTGGTACAGGCCGCCGGGCTGCTGCGCGGCGTGCTCGATCAGCACGTCCTTGCCGGCGATGCCGAGGTCGGCCGCGCCGTACTGCACGTAGGTCGGCACATCCGAGGCGCGCACGATGATCAGGCGCAGGCCGGGATCGCTGGTCGGCAGGATCAGCTTGCGCGAGCTTTCGGGGTTCTCGGGCACCTCGATGCCGGCTTCCGCCAGCAGAGGCATGGTTTCTTCGAAGATGCGCCCCTTGGACAGAGCCAGGGTCAGGGGGGCGAGCGGGGCATTGCTCATGCCGATTCCTTGCCGGTAACGCGTTGAATATTGGCGCCCAGGGCGCGCAGCTTGACTTCCATCCGATCGTAGCCGCGATCCAGGTGGTAGATGCGGTCGACCAGCGTGTCGCCGTCGGCGGCCAGGCCGGCGATGACCAGGCTGGCCGAGGCCCGCAGGTCGGTGGCCATGACCGTCGCGCCCGACAGGCGGGCGATGCCGCGGACGATGGCGGTGTGGCCGTCGATGTCGATGTCCGCGCCCATGCGGCGCAGTTCCTGCACGTGCATGTAGCGGTTCTCGAAGATGTTCTCGACGATCACCGAGGTGCCTTCGGCCACCGTGTTCAGCGTCATCACCTGGGCCTGCATGTCGGTGGCGAAGCCGGGGTACTCATGGGTGCGAAAGCCGACGGCCTTGGGGCGCGTCGACATGGCGCCGCGGATCCAGTCGGGGCCGGTCTCAATGGTCAGGCCGGCTTCGGTCAGCTTGTCGAGCGTGGCGCCGAGGATGCCGGCGTCGGTGTTGCGCAGCACGATGTCGCCGCCCGCCGCGCCCACGGCGCACAGGAAGGTGCCGGCCTCGATGCGGTCGGAGATCACGCGGTGCTCGGCGCCGTGCAGGCGCTCGACGCCGTCGATCACGATGCGGTCGGTGCCGTGGCCCTGGATGCGGGCGCCCATCTTGATGAGCAGCTCGGCCAGGTCCACCACCTCGGGTTCGCGGGCGGCGTTTTCCAGCACGGTCTGGCCTTCGGCCAGCACCGCCGCCATCAGCAGGTTCTCGGTGCCGGTGACGGTGACCATGTCGGTACGGATCGAGGCGCCCTTCAGGCGCTTGGCGCGCGCCACCACGAAGCCGTGCTCGATGCTGATGTCGGCGCCCAGGGCCGCCAGGCCCTTGATGTGCTGGTCCACCGGCCGCTGGCCGATGGTGCAGCCGCCGGGCAGGCTGACGCGGGCCTCGCCGAAGCGCGCCACCAGCGGACCCAGCACCAGGATCGAGGCGCGCATGGTCTTGACCAGGTCGTACGGCGCTTCGAGGCTGTCGACGCGGTCGGCCTGCAGCGTCACGATGCCGTCGCTGCCGCGCTCGGCGCGCACGCCCATGCGGCCCAGCAGGCGCAGCATGGTGGCGGTGTCGTTCAGGTGCGGGACGTTCGAGATGGTCAGCGCGTCGGCCGTCAGCAGGCCGGCGCACAGGATCGGCAGCGCCGAGTTCTTGGCGCCGGAGATGGTGATTTCGCCATGCAGCCGCGCGCCGCCGGTAATGCGGAGTTTGTCCATGGTCACTTGCCCGCCTGGGTGTATTCGGCCGGGGTCAGGGTGCGCATCGACAAGGCGTGGATCTCGGCCTTCATGCGGTCGCCCAGCGCCGCGTAGACCAGTTGATGGCGCTGGATCAGGCGCTTGCCTTCGAAGGCGGTGCTGACGATGACCGCGTCGAAATGCGAGCCATCGCCCTGTACGTCGAGGTGTTCACAGGGCAGGCCGTCCGCGATGTATTGGCGGACTTGCGCGGGAGTGGGAAGCATGGACGTCAGTTCCTGAGTTTGTAGCCGCTGGCCAGGAGCCGCAGCGCATAGATCGAAAGCGCGAGGAACACCCCCGTCACCACCGCCAGGCTGCGCCAGGGGGAGACGTCCGACACCGAGAAGAATCCGTAGCGGAAGCCGTCGATGGTGTAGAAGATGGGGTTCCAGTGGGACACGCCCTGCCAGAAGGCCGGGAGCGTATGGATGGAATAGAACACGCCGGACAGGAAGGTGGCCGGCATGATGAGGAAGTTCTGGAACGCCGCCAGCTGGTCGAATTTCTCGGACCAGAGGCCGGCGATCAGGCCCAGCACGCCCATGATGCCGCAGGCCAGCACCGCGAACACCAGCAGCCACAGCGGGTTGGACGGCACCAGCGAGACGAAGAACAGCGCCACCACCCACACGCACAGGCCCACGGCCAGACCGCGCACCACGGCCGCCAGCACGTAGGCGGCGAAGATGTCGCGGTGCGACAGCGGCGGCAGCAGCATGAACACCAGGTTGCCGGTGATGCGGCTCTGGATCAGCGACGACGAAGGGTTGGCGAAGGCGTTCTGCAGCATGCTCATCATCATGAGCCCGGGGATCAGGAACGCGGTGTACGGCACGCTGCCGTAGACCATGACGCGCCCTTCCAGCACGTGGGCGAACACCAGCAGGTACAGCAGCGCGGTGATGACGGGCGCGGCGATGGTCTGGAAGCTGACCTTCCAGAAGCGCAGCAATTCCTTGCGCAGCAGGGTCGGAAAGCCCGAGCCCGCGTCCAGGCGGGGCTGCACCAGCGGCTGGCTGGCATTGGCGGCGGGCTGCGTCATTGCGGAATCTCTTCGGGTTGCGGGGCGTCGTCCTGGTGCATGATGCGCACGAAGGCGTCCTCGAGGTCGACGCCGCCGACGCGGGCCAGCAGCGCCTGGGTGGTGTCCAGCGCCACGATGCGGCCGCCCTTGAGCATGGCGATGCGGCCGCACAGGGCTTCCGCTTCTTCCAGGTAGTGGGTGGTCAGCATGATGGTGTGGCCGGCCTTGTTCAGGCGCGAGATGAATTCCCACAGGGTGCGGCGCAGGTCCACGTCGACGCCCGCGGTGGGTTCGTCCAGCACGATGACCGGCGGGCGGTGCACCAGCGCCTGCGCCACCAGCACGCGGCGCTTCATGCCGCCGGACAGCGCGCGCATGTTCGAGTTGGCCTTGTCGGCCAGGCCCAGGTTGAAGAGGATCTCGTCGATCCAGTCGTCGTTCTTGCGCAGGCCGAAATAACCGGACTGGATGCGCAGCGTCTCGCGCACGGTGAAGAACGGGTCGTAGACCAGTTCCTGCGGCACGACGCCCAGGGCCCGCCGTGCCGACTTGTAGTCGGCCACGACGTCGTAGCCACAGACGGTGGCGCGGCCGGCGGTGGCGTGCGCCAGCCCGGCCAGGATGGAAATGAGGGTGGTCTTGCCGGCGCCGTTGGGCCCGAGCAGGCCGAAGAACTCGCCGTGCTCGATGTTCAGGCTGACGTTGTCGAGCGCCTGGAAGCCGGCGCCGGGCGCGCGCCCGGTGAGCTTGCCCCAGCCGCTGCGGCGCGGCGAGTAGATTTTGGAGACGTTCTCAAGACTGACGGCAGACATGACGGCGGCGAGGGTGCCCGGCAAAGAGCGAATTGATCATTATATAAGCGCCCCGCTACGCGAGGCGCCGATAGCCCCGGCGACCGTGGGGGCGCAGCGCGCTTATCCGTCCCCAAAAATGACAGGCCCGGCGGACCGCAGGGGCGCGCCGGGCCGGGACAAGCCGGACGGGATCGTTACTGGTTGCGCTGGTTCAGCGCCTGGATCAGGCCGTCGATGCCGTTCTGGTTGATCTGCTGGGCGAACTGGTTGCGGTAGTTCTCGATCAGCCAGATGCCTTCGACGTTCATGTCGTAGATCTTCCAGCCCTGGGGCGTCTTTTCCAGGCGGTAGTCGACGCCGACCGGCTGGCCGTTGGGCTGGCTGATGAGCGTGCGCACGACCACGTCGTCGGACTTGGGGTCGCCGCGGAACGGCAGGGCCGTGACCGTGGTGCCGGACGTGACGCGCGTCAGCGCGCCGCTGTAGGTGCGCACCAGCGTGCCGCGGAAGGCGTCGGCCAGGGCGGTCCGCTGCTGTTCGGTGGCCTGGCGCCAGTAGCGGCCGGCGGCCAGCCGCGTCGTCTTCTGGAAGTTGACGTAGGGCAGGATGTGTTCGTTCACGACCTGATTGATGCGGGCGGTGTTGCCGGCCTTGACGGCGCCATCGGCCTTCAGGACGTCCAGGGCTTCATTGGCGGCGCCCAGCACGAACTGGTCAGGCGCGCCCTGCGCGTCGGGTTTCGCCTGCACGGCGGCGGATGCCGCCAGTCCCAGCAGGCCGGCGAACGCCAGGCGCTGGAGCAGGGGGAAAAAAGAAAACGACATGGAGACTCCTTGCAATACGGATAACGCGATCCGACAGCTTACTTGTTTGCGGGCTTCGCTGCCGCGTCGCCCTTGTCCTTGTTGGCGGGAGCGTCTTCGTCGTCTTCGTAGTTGGGCAGGGATTCGTCGTCCACGCGCTGGCCGTTGACCATCGCGGCGCGGCGCTGCAGGTAGGCGTCGCGCACGAAGCTGTACGGATCCAGCGCCACGCGGTCGATGGTGTCGGTGGCGTTGAGCAGGCTGGCGCGCGTGTCGACCACTTCCAGGCCCCACAGCGAATTGCGCAGCGCCACGTTGTCGATGGCGCTCACGCCCATGTAGCCGTGCATGCGGCCCTGCCAGTCGCCGACCAGGCCGACGCCGTCGCGCACGCTGGCCGAACCGAAGAACGGCAGCACCAGGTACGGGCCCTGGCTGAAGCCCCAGACGCCCAGCGTGGTGCCGAAGTCGTTCGGGATCTTGCGCGCGCCGTTGGCCGAGGCGACGTCGAAGCAGCCGCCCACGCCCATGGTGGTGTTGAACAGGAAGCGGCCGAGCGTGTTGACGAAGTCGTGGCCGCGGCCCTGCAGGAAGCTGTTGGTGCCCGACCAGAGGTCGCCGACGTTGCTGAAGATGTTGTGGACACAGCTGCGCACCGGCTCCGGCGTGACGTAGGTGTAGGCCTGCGCCACCGGCTTGAAGACCGCGCGGTCGACGGTGTCGTTGAACTTGTAGACGCCGCGGTTGAAGCCTTCCCAGGGATCGCGCGGGTCCGGATGTTGCGGCGCGGCGCAACCGGCCATCAGTGCGCCGGCGGCGGCGACGGTGGCGATGCGGGAGAGAGCTTTCTTGTTCATGATCAGGGCATCCCTATCAGCAGATTTGTATTCTTATTGCAGCGTGCGTCAAGCATCGGGTTGTAGCCGGGCGTGACGGATCCTCTTTAATTCGGCGCTTTCGCTTCCGGGGCGCCAGCCGCGTTCGTGCCTTCCTTCTCGGCCGAGCCGTACAGGAACTTGCTGATCAGCTGTTCCAGCACCACGGCGCTTTGGGTATAGCGGATTTTGCCACCCTCGGCCAGATTGTCGTCTTCGCTGCCCGGCGTCAGGCCCAGGTACTGCTCGCCAAGCAGGCCCGAGGTGAGAATGGCCGCGGAGGAGTCCTTGGGAAACTGGTAGGCGGTTTCCAGGTTCATCGCGACGACCGCCTGGAAGGTCTTGTCGTCGAAGGAGATCTTGGAGATCCGGCCGACCACGACCCCGGCGCTTTTCACGGGCGCACGCACTTTGAGGCCGCCTACGTTATCGAAATTGGCCGTCAGCGTATAGGTGGGGGCAAAAGAAAAGGTGCTCAAGTTGCCGGCGCGCAACGCCAGGAACGCCAGCGCGGCCGCGCCCAGCAAGACGAACAGGCCTACCCAGAAATCGGTTTTTTCGCGAGACATGATCGATCCGTAATCAGTTTCCAAACATCAAGGCGGTCAGCAGGAAGTCCAGCCCCAGCACCGCCAGCGAACCCACCACCACCGTGCGGGTGGTGGCGCGGGCGACGCCTTCGGGGGTGGGCTTGGCCTGCCAGCCTTCGTAAAGCGCCACCAGCGTCACCGTGACGCCGAAGACCAGGCTTTTGATGACGCCGTTCAGGACGTCGTTCCAGACATCGACGCCGCCCTGCATCTGCGACCAGAAGGCGCCGGCGTCGACGCCGATCATCAGCACGCCGACCACCCAGCCGCCCAGGATGCCCACCATGGAGAACACGGCGGCCAGGATCGGCATGGCGATGATGCCGCCCCACAGGCGCGGCACCAGCACGCGGCGCATCGGGTCGACCGCCATCACTTCCATGGCCGACAATTGCTCGCCGGCCTTCATCAGGCCGATCTCGGCGGTCAGCGAGGTGCCGGCGCGGCCGGCGAACAGCAGCGCGGTCACCACCGGTCCCAGTTCGCGCACCAGCGACAGCGCCACCAGCAGGCCGAGCGATTCCTCGGCGCCGTAGCGGTTCAGCGTGTAGTAGCCCTGCAGGCCCAGCACGAAGCCCACGAACATGCCGGACACGGCGATGATCAGCAGCGAAAAGTTGCCGATGAAATGGATTTGCTGCGACACCAGCCGCGGCCGCGACAGCGCGATGCCGCTGCGCGCCAGCATGGCGCCGAAGAAACGGGTGAAGTAGCCGATGCCGGCGATGCGGGTGCGCACCCAGCCGCCCAGCGCGCTCACGGCGTTGTTGGATCCGCTCATGCCTTGCGCCCTTGTTGTTGCGACAGCCACTTCTGGAAGGCCGGCGTTTCGGGGTACTGGAACGCGACCGGACCGTCGGGTTCGCCCTTGAGGAATTGCTGCACGTAGGGGTCCTGCGAGGCCGACAGGCTCTCGGGACTGCCGGCGGCCTTGAGCTGGCCCTGCCCCACCAGGTAGACCTGGTCGGCGATCGCGAACGATTCGTGCACGTCGTGGGTGATCAGCACCGAGGCGCAACCCAGGCGGTCGGCCAGGCTGCGGATCAGGCGGGCGGTGATGCCCAGCGAGATCGGGTCGAGGCCGGCGAAGGGTTCGTCGTACAGGATCAGTTCGGGTTCCAGCACCACCGCGCGGGCCAGCGCCACCCGGCGGGCCATGCCGCCGGAGACTTCGGCCACCTTCAAGTGGGCGGCGGCGCGCAGGCCCACGGCGTCGAGCTTGTCGAGCACGCGGGCGGTGATTTCGGATTCGGCCAGCGTGGTGTGTTCGCGCAGCGGGAAGGCGACGTTCTCGAACACGTTCAGGTCGGTGAACAGCGCGCCCTGCTGGAACAGCACGCCCATGCGCTTGCGCAGGGACTGCAGTTCGGCGGGCGTGGCCCGGGCGATGTCCTGGCCGAACGCCAGCACGGTGCCCTGTTGCGCGATGAGCTGGCCGGTGGCGGCCCGCAGCAGCGTGGTCTTGCCGGAGCCCGAGCCGCCCATGATGGCGACCACCTGGCCCGAGCGCGCTTCCATGGAAATGTCGCGCAAGACGGTGAAATCACCGTAGCCTAGCGCCACACCTTCCAGGCGCAGGGCGAATTCCGGGGTGCTGCGGGTTTGATCGGGCATGGGCAACAAAAGGGTGTTTCGGTGGCGGGTGCCCTGCCGCCGCGCTCATGCGGGGCGGGTCATCCGGCCGGCGCGAGCGAAACGGGCTGCGTCGGGAAGCGCCCTGTTACTCATATGCCGGGGACGAGGAAAGACCCGTCGCACCCGGCGGCGAGGGGCCATTGTAGCCCGACGAATTGTCATCGCAGTGCGATATGACTGCCCATGGAACAGTGTTTTCGCCATTGGGAACAATCGATAGAGGCGCCCAGGGCCCCCGAACCGCCGGCGCCAGCGTCCGTCAGGCCGGTCCGCGGCCGCGCGCCGCGGTGGTTTCGCGCGCCAGCCGCGCCACCAGCGCGGCCGTGCTCTCCCGCCGCGCCAGCGGCGCGCCCTGGCCGGCCCAGAGCGACAGGACGGCGATGTTGCCGGCCTGGCCGCCGGCGGTGCGCATCGGCCGGGTCAGCGCGTTCTGCAGCGGGTACGGCAGGATATCGTCCGAAATCTGGTCGGCGTCGCGCATGAAGGAATTCACGATGCCGCGCGCCGGCCGCCCGGAGAAGGCCCGGGTCACCCGCGACTGTTCCGCGCGCGAGGCCGGCAGCACCGCCTTGTAGGCGTCGCCGATGCCGGCTTCGTCCGTGGTCAGAAAGGCCGTCCCCATTTGTGCGACGTCCGCGCCCAGGGCCAGCGCGGCGGCGATGCCGCGGCCGTCCATGATGCCGCCGGAGGCGATCACGGGGATCGACACCGCGTCGGCCACCTGCGGCACCAGGGCCATGGTGCCGATCAGCGAATGCTCGAAATCGTCCAGGAAGGTGCCGCGATGCCCGCCCGCCTCCGCCCCTTGGGCCACGACGGCGTCGACGCCGTCCTGTTCCAGGGCCACGGCTTCGCGCACGGTGGTGGCGGTGCCGACCGTCAGGATGCCCAGTTCGCGGCAGCGCGCCAGCGCGTCCGCCGGCAGGCGGCCGAAGGTGAAGCTCAGGACCGCCGGCTTCACGCGCAGCACGGCCTCGATCTGGCCGGGCAGCGGATCGGCCTGCGGGCCGGGGGCGACGGGCGCCGGCAGGCCCAGCTGGGCGTGGTAGCGCGCCAGCAGGGCCAGCATGCGGCTGGCGTCGCCCTTGAAGGGCTGTTCGGGCACCGCCGCGAACAGGTTGATGCCGAACGGCCGGTCGGTGCGCTCGCGGATCGCGGCGGCGGTCGTCTCGATCTGCTCGGGCGTCAGGTAGGCGGCGCCCAGCGAACCCAGGACACCCGCCTTCGAGGCCTCCGACACCAGCGCCACCGTCGTCGCGCCGCCCGCCATGGGCGCCTGGATGATGGGGTGGTCGAGCTCGAGCAGATCGGAAAGGCGGGATGTCATGGGGATACTCCTGGTTGGCTTACTGCAGCTGGATGTTTCCAGCCTTGATGACCTGCGCCCACTTGGCCGTTTCGCTCTTGATGAACGCGCCGAATTCCTCGGGCGTGCCGCCGCCGGCCTGGCTGCCGGTGTCGGCGATGGCCTTCTGCACGTCGGGTTCCTTCAGGATGCGGTTGAACTCGGCGTTGAGCTTGGCGATGATGGGCGCCGGGGTGCCGGCGGGGGCGACGATGCCCTGCCAGTTATACGATTCGAAGCCCGGCAGGCCGGATTCGGCCATGGTCGGCACGTCCGGCAGCACCGCCAGGCGCTGGGCCGAGGTCACCGCGATCGGGTGGATCTTCTGGCCCTGGATGGCCGGCAGCGCCGAATAGCCCATCTCGAACATCATCGAGATATGGCCGCCCATCAGGTCGGTCGCGGCCAGGCTGCCGCCCTTGTAGGGCACGTGCACGATGTCGATCTTGGCCTGTTCGCGGAACATCTCGCCGGACAGGTGGTGCGCGCCGCCCACGCCGGACGAGCCGAACGACAGTTTGCCCGGCTGCTTCTTGGCCATGGCGATCAGGTCGGCCAGGGTCTTGACCGGCAGTTCGTTGTTCACGCTCAGCACCAGCGGACTGTTCTCGATCAGGATGACCGGCGCCAGGTCTTTCTGCGGGTTGTACGGCATGTCCTTCATCAACGAGGGGTTGACCGCCATCGGCGCCAGGTTGCCGGTGCCGATGGTGTAGCCGTCGGGCGCCGCCTTGGCGATCAGGTTGGTGCCGACCACGCCGCCCGCGCCGGCCTTGTTCTCGACCACGATCGGCTGGCCCAGCGATTCGCCCAGCTTGCGCGCCAGCAGGCGCACGCGGGTATCGGCAAAGCCGCCCGGGGCGTAGGGCACGATCATGGTGATGGGCTTGGCGGGCCAGTCGGCGGCCTGGGCGTGGGCGGTGCCGCCAAGGACGGCGAAGGTGGCCAGGGCGGCGACCAGGGGGCGTAGCGATTTCATGCTGGGTGACTCCTCTCTCTTAATTTGATGGTTCCTGGGAACCGATCGCATTATGCCCAGCGTTCCTGCCCGCGGCGCTGATATTTCCCAAGCGCCAGGCCGACAGCGCCAGCAGCGCCGCGCCGCCGGCCAGCACCTGCGGCAGGCTGGCGCCCCAGCGCGCCGCGCCCGAGGCCAGCAGCGGCCCGATGATCTGCCCGGCGGCAAAGGCCGACGTCATGACGGCCGCGGCCCGCGGCGCGGCGCTGCCGGCCAGCCGCTGCGCGGCCAGCATGCCCGATTGGGTGATGACCATGAAGGTGCCGCCCACCAGCAGCGCGGCGACGATGACCGCGGCGATGGTGTGCCAGAGCGCCACGGCCAGCATGCCTAGCGCCATCACGGCCTGCGCGCCGCGCCACACGGTCTTGTCGTCGCGGGCCTGCGCCACGCGCGGCGCCACCAGGCAGGAGAGCGCGGCGGCCAGGCCGAACAGCGGCCAGGCCCAGCCGAACACCGCCGGGTCGGGAATGATTTCGCGCGCCATGGCGGGCAGGAATGTGGCGGGAATGATGTAGCCGGCGCCGAACACGCCGTAGTGCAGCGCCAGTTGGCCGATGCCCGGCGGCAGGCGTCCCGGGGCGGGCGCGGCGGCCAGGTGGCGGGCCGGCGCCGGCCGGTTCAGGCCCGGCCAGGCCAGCGCCGACAGCGCCAGCGTCAGTGCGCCCAACGCGGTCCAGTTGGCATTGGCGCCGGCGCCGGACGCCATCAGCGCCAGGCAGGCCAGGCCCGTCAGCGCGATGCCGGCGCCGACGCCAGCGTAGGTGATGGCGGACACCGCCGGCGCGCGCGGGTCGCCGGGCGCGACCGGACGCGCGGCGGCCACGCAGATGAAGGCGCTGGCGCTGCCATAGCCCGCCGCCAGCCGCAGCAGGCTCCAGGCCAGGATGCCGTGGACCCACGGCATGGCCAGCGTCAGCAAGGCCACGGCCAGCAGGCTGACCGCCAGCATGGCGCGCGGATGGCGCGGCGGCCGCACCGCCGCGGCCAGCGCGCCCAGCAGGTAGCCGGCGTAATTGGCCGACGCCAGCCAGCTCCCCTGCGCCAGCGACAGCCCGGCTTCCTGGGCCATCAGCGGCCAGACCGGGGTGAAGGCGAAGCGGCCGATGCCCATGGCGGCGGCCAGCGCCAGCGCGGCCGGCAGGGCCAGGCTGAGGGCGCCGCGCGGGGGCGCGGGATCGGGGTGGTTGGCTATTGACATGGCCCCACTCTACGGCTGTACTAATATCTTGAATAGTGAATTATTAAGAACATGAGTTCTTGAAATGAGAAACTTAGACCTCGACGCGCTGCAGATCTTCAAGGCGGTGGCGGACCATGGCGGCGTGGCGCGCGCCGCGGCCCACCTGAACCGGGTGCAGTCGAATGTCTCGACCCGCCTCAAGCAGCTGGAAGCGACGCTGGAGGCGCCGCTGTTCCGCCGCCAGAACCGGCGCCTGGTGCTGTCGGAACAGGGGCGCGTGCTGCTGTCCTATGCCGACCGCATGCTGCGCCTGTCGGCCGAGGCCCAGGCGGCCGTGCGCGACGGTGCGCCGCAAGGGCTGTTGCGCATCGGCACCATGGAAAGCACGGCCGCGGCGCGCCTGCCGCCCATCCTGGCGGCGTACCACGCGGCCTGGCCGAAAGTGCGGATCGAACTGGTGACGGGCACTTCGGGCGCGCTGGCGGCCAAGGTGCGCGACTTCGAGATCGAGGCGGCGTTCGTGGCGCAGCCCTTCGAGGCGCAGGGCCTGGCGCAGCAACCGGCGTTCGAGGAAGAGCTGGCGTTGATCTCGCCGTTGGCCTGGCCCGAGATCCACGGTCCCGAGGACGTGGGCGATCGCAGCGTCATCGCGTTCGCGGCAGGGTGTTCCTATCGCCGCATCCTGGAATCCTGGTTCGGCCAGGAAGGCGTGGCGCCGGGCAAGGTGATGGAGTTCGCGTCCTACCACGCGATCGTGGCCTGCGTGGCGGCGGGGTCGGGCGTGGCGATCGTGCCGCGCTCGGTGCTGGCGGTGCTGGGCGCGGAGCAGTCGCTGCGCGTGACGCCGCTGTCCGGCAGGCACGGCCGCGCGCAGACGCGATTGATCTGGCGCGCGGACGACGAAACGCCTGCATTGCAGGCGTTGCGGCAGCTACTGGCGCAGCGGCGCCAGTAGCCGGTGGGGGGCGGGGATCAGAAGCGGTAGCCGACGCCCAGCGTGGCGACC
>NZ_CYTU01000081.1:0-15588 GCF_001299375.1 Achromobacter sp. 2789STDY5608621
GGGGGGCGCACGCCGCTGCGGGCGCCGGTACAGGCGCTGCTGCGGGTCATGCAGCGGCTGTACGCGGCGCGCGGGCTCGAACTGGAAATGGCGGACTTCGCCGACGGCCTCGAATTCCGCGGCGAGGAACAGGACCTGCAGGAGATGGTCGGCAACCTGCTCGACAATGCCTGCAAATGGGCCGCGCGCCGCGTCCGCATCGGCGCGCGGGCCTCGGCGCCGGACCGCCTGCAGATTGTGATCGACGACGACGGCCCCGGCATCGCCGAGGACGAGCGCGAACGCATCTTCGAGCGCGGCGTGCGCATGGACGAGCAGCGGCCCGGCTCGGGCCTGGGCCTGGACATCGTGCGCGACCTGGCCGGCACCTACGGCGGCGAGGTCAGCGCCGGGCAGGCGCCGCTGGGCGGCCTGCGCGTGACGCTGACGCTGCCGGCGCTGCCGACCGGGGCCGGCGCGCGCTAGCGCACCAGCGTCACCGGCACGTCGGCCAGTTGCACCACCTGGTTGGCGACCGAGCCGATCAGCATGCCGGCCAGCGCGCCATGGCCGCGCGTGCCCATGACGATGCGCGCGCATTGATGCTGTTGCGCGTAGTGGGTGATCTCGACGGCGGGATTGCCGAATTCGACGTGGCTGGTGTAGTCGGTGCCGGTGACGTCGAGCAGCTTGCGCGCGTCGTCGGCGGCTTCCTGGCCTTCGCGCACGTAGTACTCGTCGATCATGTCCTGGGTGACCAGCCGCGACAGGCCGGCGCGGCCCTGCGGCGGGGTCTGGATGTTGAGCAGATGGATGCGCGTGTCGCGCGCGCCCTGGGCCAGCTGGCGCGCGTGCAGCACGGCGCGGTTGGCATTGTCGGAGCCGTCAACCGGCACGAGGATATGCAGCATGGCGGGCCTCCTTATTTGACCAGGGTGACGGGCAGCGCCGTCAGGTGCAGGACCTTGGTGGCCACCGAGCCCATGAACAGCGCGGACGCCGATCCCAGCCCGCGCGTGCCCATGAAGATCTCGTCGGCGTCGATCTCGGCGGCCACGCGGGCGATGGTTTCCGCGGTGGCGCCGGTCTCGACGCGCTGGCCGAACGGCACGCCGGCCTCGGTCAGCAGCGCGCTGGCTTCGCGCAGCGCGGCCTGGCCTTCTTCCTGGTGGTAGGCGTCGATGTCCGCCTGCGACAGGCCGCGGCCGATCTTGCCGGCCTGCAGCGGAATCTGCACCGTCAGCAGTTCGACCCGTTCGACCGGGTCGTAGCCGCGCGCCTGGAGCATTGCCCGGACGGCATGCACGGCGTGTTGCGAGCCATCCACGGGGATCAGAATGCGTTTCATCGACGTCTCCTTGTTGTCCGCGAGCCGCGGCGATGCGCCGCAGTGTCTCCACTGTACGAAATTATCCCGCGCCAGGGGCGGCGGCAGGATGCGCGGAATCAAACGAAGCGGGATCGTCCGCGCGGGACGGCGTGCGTCCCGCGCGGGGAGGCGCCGCGGATGCATCGGCGGGATGGCCCGCCGGCGGCCTCAGCGCCAGCGCGCCGGGGTCTGCGCCGCCTCGGCCGGCAGGCCCAGCAGCAGGGCCGCCATGCGGCCCAGCGTGGCCGCGTCGCCGGTCGTCTCCAGCGTCACCGAGCCGGCGCCGTCCGTCGCCAGCAGCCCGCGCTCCTGCAATTGATGGCGCAGGCGGCGCGCCACCGGGCCGCCGGTTTCCAGCAGCGGCACGGACGCGCCCGCCTCGGCCTGGATCGCGTCGTGCAGGAACGGGAAATGGGTGCAGCCCAGCACCAGCGCGTCGGCGCCCTGCGCCAGCAGTTCGCGCACCGGCGGCGCCACCACGCGGGCGGCGGCGGGGCCGTCGATCTCGCCGCGCTCGACCTGCAGCACCCATTCGGGACAGGGCCGGAACAGGATGCGGATCTCGGGCGCCTCGCGCTGCACCAGCGCCGCGAACTTGGGGCTGGCCAGCGTGCCGGTGGTGGCGAAGACGCCGACCACGCCGCTGCGCGTCAGGTGCGCGGCCGGCTTGATGGCCGGCTCCACGCCGATGATGACCAGGTCCGGATGGCGCGCGCGCAGCAACGCGATGGCGGCGGCGGTGGCGGTGTTGCAGGCCACCACCATGGCCTTGGCCTGGCGCGACACGAAATAGTCGGCGATGGCCAGCGCGCGCTGCTGCACGGTTTCCTGGGTCTTCTCGCCGTAGGGCACGTGGGCGGAATCCGCCAGGTACAGCAGATGTTCCCGCGGCAGCGCGTCGCGGATGGCGCGCAGCACGCTCAGTCCGCCGACGCCGGAGTCGTATACGCCTATGGGGTGGGGGGCATGCATGGGGCAAGCAGCGAGAGCCAGGATGGCGCCCAGTGTAGCGCCCGGGGCCTGTTCACATCGTGAGAGGCGCCTTTCCGTGTGAGCCGCCCCTAGTCCTCCGGCGTTTCGCGATGCGCGCGCACTTCCTCGATCAGCCGGCGGGTCGCGCCCGACAACGGCGCGTCGCGCCAGATCAGGGTGAGCGGGGCGCGCAGCTCCACCGGGCCGGTGACGTTGACGTACACCACGCCCTCGATGTTGACCCGGCGCAGCGAGGCCGGCACCAGCGATACGCCCAGGCCGGCCGCCACCAGGCTCAGGGTGGACAGCACGCGCGGCGCCTCCTGCGCCACCCGCGGGCTGAAGCCGGCGGCGCGGCAGCCCGAGATGATGGCGTCGTACAGGCCGGGGCCGCTGTGGCGGCGGTACAGGATCAGCGATTCCTCGGCCAGCTCCGACAGCGCGATGCGCTTGCGGCCGCGCCCCTTGACCATCGGATGGTCGGCGGGAAAGGCGGCCAGCATGGTTTCCTCCAGCACGCTTTCGACCGCCACGCCGCGGTCGGCGCCGTGCGCGCCGCGGATGAAGGCGACGTCGACCCGGCCGGCGCGCACGTCCTCCATCAGCTCGCCGGTGCTGCTTTCCTCCAGCACCAGCCGCACCTGCGGCGCGCTTTCGCGAAAGCGCCGGATCACCGACGGCACGAACGGGTGGAAGGCGGCCGAGCCGGTGAAGCCGACCGTCAGCCGGCCGGCCTCGCCCAGCGACACCCGCCGCACGCCGTCGACCGCCTGGTCGACCAGCGCCAGGATGCTGCGCGCGTCGGCCAGCAGGGCCCGGCCGCTTTCGGTCAGTTCCATGCCGCGCGGCAGCCGGTGGAACAGCGTGACGCCCAGCTCCTGTTCCAGCACGCGGATCTGCTGGCTGAGTGGGGGCTGGCGGATGCCCAGCCGGGCGGCCGCCTTGGTCAGGTGGGATTCCTCGGCCACCGCCAGGAAGTAGCGCAACAACCGCAGGTCGACGGATGCCATATGTATTGAATATGAATGTTTAACCAGTCATATATTAGACATTATCTTGTCGCGGGAGTAGGCTGCGAGCTATTCCTTCACTCCCGGCGCCGCCGCGCCGGCGCTTCGCGGACCGGCCCCGGCCACACCACAATGAACGCAGCAGCCCCTGATTCCCCCGATGCCGCCACGCGGCCGCCGCCCACCTGCGGGCAACTGTTCTACGGCTTCCTCATGCTCGGCCTGACCGCCTTCGGCGGCGCGCTGCCGCTGGCGCGGCGCATGGTGGTCGAAAAGCACCGCTGGCTGTCCGGGGCCGAATTCACCGACCTGCTGGGCCTGTGCCAGTTCCTGCCGGGCGGCAACATCATCAACCTGTCGGTGGCGCTGGGCATGAAGTTCCGCGGCCCGCGCGGCGCCTTCGCGGCGCTGATGGGCCTGATCCTGGCGCCGTCGGCCATCGTGGTGCTGCTGGGCATGGTCTACGACCGCTTCCAGAACGATCCGCACATCCAGCATCTGTTCGCCGGCCTGGCGGCCGCGGCGGCGGGGCTGCTGATCTCGATGGCGGTCAAGATCGGCGTGCCGGTGCTCAAGCGCCGCGACTGGCTGGCCGGCACGGTGGCCACCGCCTGTTTCATCGCCATCGCGGTGCTGCGCATTCCGCTGCTGCCGACCATGGCGGTGCTCACGCCCCTGAGCATCCTGCTGGTCTGGAGGCAACGTCGATGATCCAGACCCTGATCGCCCTCGCCATCATCTTTTCGCAGCTGTCGGTGCTGGCCTTCGGCGGCGGCAACACCATCCTGCCCGAAATGCAGCGCCAGGTCGTGGAGGTGCACGGCTGGATGACGGCCGCCGACTTCTCCGCGCTGTTCGCCCTGGGGCAGGCGGCGCCGGGCCCCAACCTGATGGTGGTCACGCTGGTCGGCTGGCACGTGGCCGGCTGGGCCGGCATGCTGGTCACCACCCTGGCCAAGTTCGGGCCGTCCTCGATCATCACCATCATCGCGCTGGGGCTGTGGGAGCGCTTCAAGGACCGCCCGTGGCGCGGCGTGATCCAGGCCGGCATCTTCCCGATGACGGTGGGGCTGGTGGCCGCCAGCGCCGCGCTGATCACCGAGGCCTCGGCCCACACCTGGCTGCTGGGCGCCATCACCGCGGTGGTGGCGCTGCTGGGCAGCGTGACGCGGATCCACCCGCTGTGGCTGCTGTTCGGCGGGGCGCTGGTGGGATTGCTCGCGATCGGTTAGCGTGGAGGCTCTTGCCACGCGTGGGAGCCCGCCATGACGCTGCCGGTCAAGGATCCGGATACCGACTCGACCCAGGCCGGCGTCGCGCCGCTGCCGTTTTTCCATGCGCACCAGCGCCTGGTGCTGTGCGGGCTGCTGTTCGCCGCGGTGGCGGTGGGATTGTGGCGCGCCGGGCTGGCGCCGAGCCGGGCCGGCCTGCTGGGCTTCGATCTCGCCGCGCTGGTGTTCCTGCTGCTGACCGGCGCGGCCTTCGGCAAGGCGACGCCCGCCACCATGCGGGTCCGGGCGCAGCAGGTCGACGTCGGCCGTAGCGCCGTGCTCTGGAGCAGCGTGCTGCTGTCGTGCCTGGTGATGCTGGCGCTGTGGATGGAGATGCGCGCCGCGGGCGGCCTCGAGGGCGCGGCCGACCTGATCGCGGCCGCCGTCAGCATCGTGCTGTCGTGGCTCTACATGAACATGATCTTCGCGCTGCATTACGCGCACGGCTACTACAGCCACCGCAACGGCATGCACAAGGGCCTGGACTTCCCGGGCAAGGAAGATCCCGACTACTGGGACTTCGCCTACTTCGCGCTGGTGCTGGGCATGACGTTCCAGGTGTCGGACGTGCAGATCGTCAGCCGCCGGCTGCGGCGCACGGCGCTGATGCACAGCGTCATCGCTTTTTTCTTCAACGTCTTCATCATCGCCATCAGCGTCAACGTGGCGGCGGGGCGGGCATGAAAAAGCCCGGCTTCCCGGCCGGGCTTTTTCATGGCGAGCAAGGCCGTCGCCCCGCGCTCAGGCCGCGGCGGCCAGGCGCCACAGCGACGTGACTTCCTTCGAGCGCGCCGCGTACAGCGGATCGTCGGCGTCCTTGGCGCGGCCATGGGTGGGCCGCGTGTCGATGCGCTCGACCACGCGCAGGCCGGCCTGCTCGATCATTTCCAGCAATTGCTCGCGGGTGCGCAGGCCCAGGTGTTCGGCCAGGTCCGACAGGATCAGCCAGCCTTCGCCGTTGGGCGTCAGGTGCGCCGGCAGGCCGTTCAGGAAGCCGCGCAGCATGCGGCTGTCGGGGTCGTAGACCGCGTGCTCGACCGGCGAGCTGGGACGGGCCGGCAGCCACGGCGGGTTGCAGACCGCCAGCGAGACCCGGCCTTCGGGGAACAGGTCGGCCTCCACCACCTCGACCTGCCTGGACAGGCCCAGCCGTTCGAGGTTTTCGCGGGCGCAGGCCAGCGCCCGCGGGTCCATGTCGGTGGCGATGACGCGCTTGCCGCCGCGGCGCGCCAGCACGGCCGCCAGCACGCCGGTGCCGGTGCCGATATCGAAGGCCACGCTGCCGCGCGGCATCGGGGTGCGCGCCACCAGGTCGATGTACTCGCCGCGCAGCGGCGAAAACACGCCGTAGTGCGGGTGGATGCGGTTGTCCAGCGCGGGAATCTCCACGCCCTTCTTGCGCCATTCGAAGGCGCCGATCAGGCCCAGCAGTTCGCGCAGCGACGCCACGTACGGTTCGTCGGCGGGGCCGTGGGCTTCTTCGCAGGCCTGCCGCGCGTCCGGCGCGCGGCGCAGCGAAATGCCGTGGCCGGCGTCGAACGGAATCAGCAGCATGCCGAGGATGCGGGCGCGCTGCGACTGGATTTGCCGATGCTGGTTGAAGGCCTCCAGCATGCTTTCCACCGGCTTGCGCGGGCGCTTGTCGACGCGGCGCGTGATGGCCTGCAGCAACTGGCGCGCGTTCTGGAAGTCCCCGCGCCATAGCAGGCCCACGCCTTCGCACGCCAGGCGATAGGCCATGTCCGCCGTGGTGCGGTCGTCGGCCAGCACCACGCGCTTGGGCGGCGTGGCGCCGGATTCCGAGCGCCAGCGGGCGGTGTGGTGGGTCTGGTCAGGGGCCTCGCCCTCTGTCCAATGCAGTTCAGGCTGGGTCAACGGGACGCTCCGGGCAAGGCGGGCTTCAGGGGCAAGGCGGTCATGAAACGGGGAAATCCAGGGGAAGACAAAAGAAAAAGGCGCGGGCTGCCAATGTAGCAGCTTCGCGCCTTGGGGGGCGGCGGACGGCGCCTGGCGCCGCCCGTCGGGGCCGTATCAGTGGAACAGCACCACGGCCTTCTGCAGCGTGATCCAGATGCCCCAGGCCAGCGGGATGCCGACGCAGGCCCAGGCGAACAGCACCAGCGCCGCCGGCGTGCGGAAGGTCGAGGCGCCCACGCCGTGGGTCTCGGCCGCCGCCGCGCGTTCGTGCGCCAGGGCCTTCTCGCGCGCCAGTTCCTCGTCGGTCATGAAGTACTTGGGGTTCACCGGGCGGATCGCCAGGTTGCACAGGAAGCCCAGCACCAGCATGCCCGCCAGGATGTACATGGTGATGTCGTAGACCTGCGCCCGCGGCACGCCGATGGACAGCTGGTATTCGCGGATGTAGTTCACCAGCACCGGCCCGAAGATGCCCGCGGCCGACCACGCCGTCAGCAGGCGGCCGTGGATGGCGCCGACCATCTGCGTGCCGAACAGGTCCGCCAGGTAGGCCGGCACCGTGGCGAAGCCGCCGCCGTACATCGACAGGATGACGCAGAAGGCCGCCACGAACAGCGCCAGCGCGCCCATGTGCGAGGTCCACGGGATCGAGGCGTACAGCACGAAGCCCAGCACGAAGAAGATCAGGTAGGTCATCTTGCGGCCGAGCTTGTCCGACAGGCTGGCCCAGAAGAAGCGGCCGCCGATGTTGAACAGGCTGAGCAGGCCGGTGAAGCCCGCGGCGATGGCGGCGATCGAGGCCAGCTGGGCCTTGTCGAGCTGGCCAAAGCCCAGTTCCGGCTTGTTGATCAGGCCGCCGCCGAACACTTCCTGCAGCAGCGGCGAGGCCATGCCCAGGATGCCGATGCCGGCGGTCACGTTCAGGCACAGCACCAGCCACACCAGCCAGAATTGCGGCACGCCCCAGACCCGCTTCACGTGCACGTGGCCCTTGGTGATCATGGCGTTGTTGGCGTGCTTGGCGGGGGCGGTCCAGCCCTCCGGCTTCCAGCCGGTGGGCGGCACGCGGTAGCCGAGCGCGCCCGACATCATGAAGATGAAGTACACCAGCGCCATGGTCAGGAAGGTCTGCCACACGCCCGGCGAGGTGGGCGTGGCGAAGTGGCGCATCAGCAGGTCGGCCAGCGGCGCGCCGATCATGGCGCCGCCGCCGAAGCCCATGATGGCCATGCCGGTCGCCATGCCGCGACGGTCCGGGAACCACTTGATCAGCGTGCTGACCGGCGAGATGTAGCCCAGCCCCAGGCCGATGCCGCCGATCACGCCGGAACCGAGCCACAGCATCCACATCTGGTGCAGGTAGACGCCGAAGGCCGAGATCACCAGGCCGCCGCACCAGCACAGCGCCGACACCACGCCCGCCTTGCGCGGACCGGCGCGTTCCAGCCAGCCGCCCCACAGTGCCGCCGAGCAGCCCAGCAGCACGAAGAACAGCGTGTACATCCACCCCATGGTGGAGATCTTCCAGTCGCAACTGGTGGTGAACAGCTCGGCCACCAGGCTCATGTCGGGCGGGCAGGCCAGTGGCTGGGCGCCGCCGACCGCCTTGGACAGCGGCAGCCAGAACACCGAGAAGCCATAGGCCATGCCGATGCACAGGTGGATGGCCAGGGCGGCCGGGGGTACCAGCCAGCGGGAAAAACCCGGTCCGGCGATGGTGCGTTCCTTGTCCAGGAAGCCCGGCTTGGCGCCGGGCAGGTCGAGTGTTGCAGTGCTTTCCATGAGGTCTCCTCGGGGTGCGGCTTTATAGCGGCGTGGCCTGGAAAAATCCAGTCCCGCCGCTTCTTGTTGAACCCTTTGCTGCGGTAAAGCTTGCTGCGCTCGCGCGCCGGCTGGCGGCGCGCGGGTCGGTCGTGGTGCTGGCGCCGGTCAGGGCACCCGCGCCAGCGGGGTCAGGCGCTCGCGGTTCTGCGTGACCGCCTCCAGCACCAGGGGATGCAACTGTTGTTCGCCGGCGTCGCCATCGGGCTGCCGGGCCAGGAAGTCCAGCAGCTCGTTGCGCATGCGGGGCTCCCAGAATTTGTGGATATGGTTGGCCACGCCTTCCACCGCCTCGGGCCGCAGCGGCATGGCTTCGAAGAATTGGCCGATGCGGTTGGCCATGCGGATCAGGTTGCCGATTTCCATGCGTGTCAGGTCTGCGAAGTGATGCGTTCAGGGTGGGAATACAGGGTGGCGTCGTCGTTGCGCAAAAAGCCCAGCAGCGCGATGCCGGCGCTGTCGGCCAGCCGCACGGCCAGCGCGGTGGGGGCCGACACCGCCGCCAGGATGCCGACGCCGGCCGCGGCGGTCTTCTGCACCATCTCGAAACTGGCGCGGCTGGACACCAGCACCACGCCGTGCGCGGCGGACAGCCCCTGGCGCGCCAGCGCGCCCACCAGCTTGTCGAGCGCGTTGTGGCGGCCCACGTCCTCGCGCACCAGCGCCACGGCGCCGCTGGCGTCGGCCCAGCCGGCGGCGTGGGTGGCCCCGGTCAGGTCGTGCAGCGCCTGGCGCGAGCGCATGTCGCGCATCGCCCGCAACACCGCGCCCACCGGCAGCGGCGCGCCGGCCGGCACCGGCGCCACCGGCCGCAGCACCTCGGGCAGCGTCTCGACGCCGCACAGCCCGCAGCCGGTGCGCCCGGCCATGGCGCGGCGGCGCGATTTCAGCCGCGCCTCGCAGGCGCTGGAAATCTCGATCTGCACCACGATGCCGTCGCACTGCGGCAGCACGTCGATGCCGCGCACGTCGGCCACGCCGTCGATGATGCCTTCCGACAGCGAAAAGCCGACGGCGAAGTCCTCCAGGTCGGCGGGCGTGGCCAGCATGGTGGCGTGGCTGATGCCGTTGAACTCCAGCGCCACCGGCGTTTCCTCGGCCAGGTTGTCGCCTTCGGCGCCGGGCGCGATGGCGCCGGCCCGCACGCGGGTCACCTGGGCCGCCACGTGCTCGGGGCGGGAGGAGGGGGGAGGGGCGCTGTGGTCCATGGCGGGCTCGGCTGTCGGGTTATTTCCCCGACGTCACGGCTTCGTTCTCGCGCGAGCGCTCACGCAGCAGCTTCTGCTGGATGTCCGCGAAGCGCGACCATTGCCGCTGCCATTCCGACGGCTGGGACACGCGCGTGACCTGCACCGCCGTGACCTTGTACTCGGGGCAATTGGTGGCCCAGTCGGAACTGTCGGTGGTGACGACGTTGGCGCCGGACTCGGGGAAGTGGAAGGTGGTGTATACCACGCCCGGCTGCACCCGGTCGGTCAGGGTCGCGCGCAGCACGGTCTCGCCCGAGCGGCTCTGGATGCCGACCCAGTCGCCTTCGTTGACGCCGCGGTCCTCGGCGTCCTGCGGATGGATCTCCAGCACGTCCTCGCTGTGCCACATGACGTTGGGCGTGCGGCGCGTCTGCGCGCCCACGTTGTATTGCGACAGGATGCGGCCGGTGGTCAGGAGCAGCGGGAAGCGGCGCGTGCTGCGCTCGTCCGTCGGCACGTACTTGGTGATCATGAACTTGCCCTTGCCGCGCACGAAGGCGTCGATGTGCATGATCGGCGTGCCCTCGGGCGCGTCGTCGTTGCACGGCCATTGCAGGCTGCCGAGCTTGTCCAGCTTCTCGTAGCTGACGCCGCTGAAGGTCGGCGTCAGGCGCGCGATCTCTTCCATGATCTCGCGCGGGTGGCGGTAGTTCATGGGGTAGCCCAGCGCGTTCGACAGCGCCACGGTCACTTCCCAGTCGGACTTGCCGTTCTTCGGCTCCATCACCTTGCGCACCCGCGAGATGCGGCGCTCGGCGTTGGTGAAGGTGCCGTCCTTCTCCAGGAACGACGAGCCTGGCAGGAACACGTGGGCGTACTTGGCGGTCTCGTTCAGGAACAGGTCCTGCACCACGATGCATTCCATCGCCGCCAGCGACGCCGCCACGTGCTGCGTGTTGGGATCGGACTGCACGATGTCCTCGCCCTGGCAGTACAGGCCCTTGAAAGTGCCGCCCAGCGCGGCCTCGAACATGTTGGGAATGCGCAGGCCCGGCTCGGGCTGCAGCGTCACGCCCCAGTCCTGCTCGAACTGCGCCCGCACCACGTTGTCGGAAATGTGGCGGTAGCCCGGCAGCTCGTGCGGGAACGAACCCATGTCGCACGAGCCCTGCACGTTGTTCTGGCCGCGCAGCGGGTTCACGCCCACGCCTTCGCGGCCGACGTTGCCGGTGGCCATGGCCAGGTTGGCGATGGCCATGACGGTGGTCGAGCCCTGGCTGTGCTCGGTCACGCCCAGGCCGTAGTAGATCGAGCCGTTGCCGCCGGTGGCGAACAGGCGCGCCGCGCCGCGCACGGCCTGCGCCGGTACGCCGGTGATCTCGGCCATGGCTTCGGGCGAATTCTCGGGCAGCGACACGAAATCGCGCCATTCCTGGAACGCCTTGGTCTCGCAGCGCTCGGCCACGAAGGCCTCGTCGATCAGGCCTTCGGTGGCGATCACGTGGGCCAGCGACGACAGCAGCGCGGTGTTGGTGCCGGGCCGCACCTGCAGGTGGAAGTCGGCCTTGATGTGCGGCGAACTCACCAGCTCGATGCGGCGCGGGTCGATCACGATCAGGCGCGCGCCCTGGCGCAGGCGGCGCTTCAGGCGCGAGGCGAACACCGGGTGGCCGCTGGACGGATTGGCGCCCATGACGATGACCACGTCGGTGTGCATCACCGAGTCGAAGGTCTGGGTGCCGGCGGATTCGCCCAGCGTCTGCTTCAACCCGTAGCCCGTGGGCGAATGGCACACGCGGGCGCAGGTGTCGACGTTGTTGGTGCCGAACGCGGCGCGCACCAGCTTCTGCACCAGCCAGGTTTCCTCGTTGGTGCAGCGCGACGACGTGATGCCGCCGACCGCGTCGCGGCCGTACTGGCCCTGGATGCGGCGGAATTCGGACGCCGCGTAATCGATCGCCTCTTCCCACGACACTTCGCGCCAGGAGTCGGTGATGCGCTTGCGGATCATCGGCTTGAGCACGCGCTCCTTGTGGGTGGCGTAGCCCCAGGCGAAGCGGCCCTTGACGCAGGAGTGGCCGCGGTTGGCCTGGCCGTCCTTCCACGGCACCATGCGCACCACTTCCTGGCCCTTCATCTCGGCCTTGAAGCCGCAGCCCACGCCGCAATAGGCGCAGGTGGTGACCACCGAATGCTCGGCCTGGCCCATCATGATGACGGTCTTTTCCTGCAGGGTCGAGGTCGGACAGGCCTGCACGCAGGCGCCGCAGGACACGCATTCGCTCTCCAGGAACGGCTGGTCCTGCCCCGGCGACACGCGCGATTCGAAGCCCTTGCCCGAGATCGTCAGCGCGAAGGTGCCCTGGGTTTCCTCGCAGGCGCGCACGCAGCGGTTGCAGACGATGCACTTGGAGGCGTCGTAGGTGAAGTACGGATTGGACTCGTCCTTCTCGCTCTTGAGGTGGTTGGCGCCGTCATAGCCGTAGCGCACGTTGCGCAGGCCCACCACGCCGGCCATGTCCTGCAGTTCGCAGTCGCCGTTGGCCGGGCAGGTCAGGCAGTCCAGCGGGTGGTCGGAGATGTACAGCTCCATCACCCCGCGCCGCAGGTCGTGCAGCTTGGGCGTTTCGGTGAAGACCACCATGCCGTTCTCGGCCGGCGTGGTGCACGAGGCGGGATAGCCGCGGCGGCCCTCGATCTGCACCAGGCACAGGCGGCAGGAGCCGAACGGCTCCAGGCTGTCGGTGGCGCACAGCTTGGGGATGTTGATGCCGGCCTCGGCGGCCGCGCGCATCAGCGAGGTGCCTTCGGCCACGGTGATTTCCTGGCCGTCGATGGTCAGGGTGACGGTTTTTTCGGACACCCGCGCCGGGGTGCCCAGATCGCGGTCGCGCTTGATGACGGTTTCTAGCATGGCGGTCTCGGCTTCAGGCGGGGTGGACGGCGGACTGCGAGGACTCGATGCCGAAGTCCTGCGGGAAGTGGTTCAGCGCGGACAGCACCGGGTAGGGCGCCATGCCCCCCAGCGCACACAGCGATCCGCCCAGCATGGTGTCGCACAGGTCGCGCAGCAGGTGCACCTGCTGTTCGCGCCCCGGACCGCCGGCGGCGATCTTGTCCAGGGTCTCCACGCCGCGGGTCGACCCGATGCGACAGGGCGTGCACTTGCCACAGGACTCGATGGCGCAGAACTCCATGGCGTAGCGCGCCATGCGCATCATGTCGACGCTGTCGTCGAACGCCACCAGGCCGCCGTGGCCGATCATGGCCGAGATCTGGATATAGGCTTCGTAGTCCAGCGGCACGTCCCATTGCGATTCCGGCAGGTAGGCGCCCAGCGGCCCGCCGACCTGCACCGCGCGCAGCGGCCGGCCGGAGGCGCTGCCGCCGCCGAAGGTGTACAGCAGGTCGCGCAGGCTCAGGCCGAAGGCCTTTTCCACCAGCCCGCCCTGCTTGAGGTTGCCGGCCAGCTGGAACGGCAGCGTGCCGTGCGAGCGGCCCACGCCGTAGTCGCGGTAGTAGGCCGCGCCCTTGGCCAGGATGATCGGCACCGTCGCCAGCGAGATCACGTTGTTGATGACCGTGGGCTTGCCGAACAGGCCCGAGATCGCCGGCAGCGGCGGCTTGGCGCGCACCACGCCGCGCTTGCCCTCGATGCTTTCCAGCAGCGAGGTTTCCTCGCCGCAGATGTAGGCGCCGGCGCCCTTGCGCACTTCCAGGTCGAAGCGGCGGCCGCTGCCGTGCACGTCGTCGCCCAGCCAGCCGACGCTGCGCGCCCGGTCGATGGCGGCTTCGAGCGTGGCGATGGCGTGCGGGTATTCGGAGCGCACGTAGATGTAGCCGTAGGTCGCGCCCACCGCCAGGCCGGCGATGGTCATGCCCTCGATCAGCACGTAGGGGTCGCCTTCCATCAGCAGGCGGTCGGCGAAGGTGCCCGAATCGCCCTCGTCGGCGTTGCAGACGATGTACTTGCGGTCGGCCGGCGAGCCCAGCACGGTCTTCCACTTGATGCCGGTGGGAAAGGCCGCGCCGCCGCGTCCGCGCAGGCCGGACGTGACCATCTCCTCGACGATGGCGGCCGGCTCCATGGCCAGCGCGCGCTTCAGGCCCTGCAGGCCGCCGTGGGCGGCGTAGTCCTGCAGCGACAGCGGATCGATCACGCCGACGCGGGCGAAGGTCAGGCGTTCCTGCTGCTTGAGATAGGGAATCTCCTCGGTCAGGCCCAGGCGCAGCGGATGCTCGCCGCCCGCCAGCCAGCCGGCGTCGAACAGCGCCGGCACGTCCTCGGGCTGCACCGGCCCGTAGGCCAGGCGGCCCTCGGGCGTGGATATCTCGACCAGCGGTTCCAGCCACAGCAGGCCGCGCGAACCGTTGCGCACCACCTGCACGGCCAGGCCGCGCTCGTCGGCGGCCAGCTCGATGGCGGCGGCCACGGCGTCGGCGTCCATGGCCAGCGCCGCGGCGTCGCGCGGCACGTAGATCAGGGTGGGGGTGCTCATTGGCCGGCCTCCCGTGCGCGGTGCAGCAGGCGGTCGAGCTTGGCGGGCGTGACGCGGGCGTGCGGCTGGCCGTCCAGCATCACCGCCGGCGACTGGGCGCACAGGCCCAGGCAATACACCGGCTCCAGCGTGAAATCGCCATCGCCGGTGCTGGCGTGGAAATCACAGCCCAGCGCCTGGCGGGCGTGGGCGGCCAACTGTTCGCCGCCCATCGCCTGACAGGCCTCGGCGCGGCACACTTCCAGCGTATGGCGCGCCGCCGGTTCGCCGCGGAAGTGGGGATAGAAGGTGATGACGCCATGGACTTCGGCGCGGGACAGGTTCAGGGCCTCGGCGATGGTCTGCACCGCCTCGGCCGGAATACAGCCCAGTTCATGCTGGACCGCGTGCAGCACCGGCAGCAGCGGGCCGGGCTGATCCTTCAGCCGGGCCAGGATGCGGGCGGTGGCCGCCACCGCGGGGCTGGCGGACGCCTGGGCGGCGTCCAGGGCCATGGGGCCGCCACGGGCGCCGCCGGTGGAAGCCAGATCGGATTTTGCCTCGCGCTGACGCATGGCGGTCTCCTCCAGTAGTGCTGGGACCCCGTAGGCAGGGGGTTCTGTTGTGATGGGAAGTCAGGTCGATTTATATGCAAAGAAAAACATATAAACTTTCCATGCCCCGCGTTATTTGTGTACTCTAAACAGGTAATTAATCGCCTTCAATAAGAAATAAATGACATATAAGTTCCGAATCGGCCTGCGGCCGCAATGGACCTTGGGCGGAGACGACGGCGACCCCGTGCCGCTGCAGGACATGCTCGCGCTGCTGGCCGCCATCGACGCCACCGGCAACATCGCCGGCGCCTGTCGCGCCTGCGGCCTGTCGTACCGGCACGCCTGGGGCGTGCTGCGCCGCTTCGAGGGCATCTTCGGCACCCAGCTGCTGATCACCAACCGCCGCCAGGGCACG
The DNA here is from genome assembly GCF_001299375.1 of Achromobacter sp. 2789STDY5608621. Classification (NCBI taxonomy): domain Bacteria; kingdom Pseudomonadati; phylum Pseudomonadota; class Betaproteobacteria; order Burkholderiales; family Alcaligenaceae; genus Achromobacter; species Achromobacter sp. 2789STDY5608621. The sequence goes on from NZ_CYTU01000081.1 coordinate 14,980, forward strand.
CAGTTGTCGGCCTTCGCGCAGCGCCTGCTGTGGGCCAACCGCCGCATCGAGGCGCGCCTGATGCCCACGCTCGACAGCCTGGCTTCCGAACTGCAGGAGGAACTGGCGCGGCTGCTGCCGGAAAACGATCCGCACCTGCGGCTGCATGCCAGCCACGGCTTCGCGGTGGAATCGCTGATGGAACACATGGGGGGACGCAAGCCCGGGCTGGAGCTGCGCTACCGCACCGCGATCGAGGCCCTGGCCTCGCTGGAACGGCACGAGTGCGACCTGGCGGGCTTCCAGGTGCCGCTGGGCGACTTCGAGGCGCCCATCATGGACCGCTACGCGCAGTGGCTGCACGCCGACGAGTACCTGCTGATCCACCTGGCGGTGCGTAATACCGGGCTGTTCGTCATGGCCGGCAACCCCAAGCGGATCCGTGGCATGACCGACCTGGCGCGCCAGGACGTGCGTTTCGTCAACCGCCAGATCGGTTCCAGCACGCGCTACCTGGTCGGGCTGATGCTGCAGCGCGCCGGCGTCTCGATCAGCGAGGTGCAGGGCTACGAGACCAACGAATTCACCCACATGGCGATCGCCGCCCACATCGCCAGCGGCATGGGCGAC
>NZ_CYTU01000082.1:0-13599 GCF_001299375.1 Achromobacter sp. 2789STDY5608621
AGCCACCCATGGTGAAGCTGGGGCGGATCACGGCGGGGAAGCCCGAGGTGCCGACTTCCGCGGCGATGCGGCGCTGCACTTCCCAGGCTTCGTCCATGCTGTGGGCGACGCCCGACTTGGCCGATTCCAGGCCGATGTCGGTCATGGCCTGCTTGAACTTCTGGCGGTCCTCGGCCTTTTCGATGGCGTGCTCGTTGGCGCCGATCAGTTCGACGTTGTGCTTCTTCAGCACGCCGTGGTGGGCCAGGTCGAGCGCGCAGTTCAGCGCGGTCTGGCCGCCCATGGTGGGCAGCAGCGCATCGGGCTTTTCACGCTCGATGATCTTTTCGACGGCTTGCCAGGTGATGGGCTCGATGTAGGTGACGTCGGCCGTTTCCGGGTCCGTCATGATCGTGGCGGGGTTGCTGTTCACCAGGATGGTGCGGTAACCCTCGGCCTTGAGCGCCTTGCACGCTTGCGCGCCGGAATAGTCGAATTCGCACGCCTGCCCGATGATGATGGGGCCGGCGCCGATGATGAGAATGCTTTTTAGGTCTGTACGCTTGGGCATGATGCAATCTTTACTTTTGGCCGGACATCAGGCTGATGAACTTGTCGAACAGCTCCAGGATGTCGTGCGGACCGGGGCTGGCTTCGGGGTGGCCCTGGAAGCAGAAGGCCGGACGGTCGGTGAGCTCGAAACCCTGCAGCGTGCCGTCGAACAGCGAGACGTGCGTGACGCGCGCGTTGGCCGGCAGGCTGGCCGCGTCGACCGCGAACCCGTGGTTCTGGCTGGTGATGAACACGCGCTTGGACGCCAGGTCCTGCACCGGGTGGTTGGCGCCGTGGTGGCCGGTCTTCATCTTGAGCGTCTTGCCGCCCACCGCCAGGCCCATGATCTGGTGGCCCAGGCAGATGCCGAACACCGGCAGCTTCTTGTCCAGGAACACGCGGGTGGCGTCGATGGCGTAGTCGCAGGGCTCGGGGTCGCCGGGGCCGTTGGACAGGAACACGCCGTCGGGATTGAGCTTGAGGACTTCCTCGGCGCTGGTCTGGGCCGGCACCAGCGTCAGGCGGCAGCCGCGATCGGCCAGCAGGCGCAGGATGTTGGACTTGATGCCGAAGTCGTAGGCGACGACATGGAACCTGGACTGGTCGGGCTGGGTGTAGCCTTCGCCCAGTTGCCAGGTGCCTTCGGTCCAGGTGGTGCTGTCCTTGATGGACACGACCTTGGCCAGGTCCTGGCCGGCCATGCCGGCAAAGCCGCGGGCCAGTTCGACGGCGCGGTCGGCATCCGAACCCACGAAGATGCAGGCGCCCTGGGCGCCCTTTTCACGCAGGATGCGGGTCAGCTTGCGGGTGTCGATGCCGGAAATGGCAACGATGCCCTGCTCGGACAGGTACTCGGGCAGCGATTGCGTGGAACGGAAGTTCGACACGCGGGCGGGACAGTCGCGCACCACCAGGCCGGCGGCGTAGACACGATTGGCTTCGACGTCCTCGGCGTTGACGCCGGTGTTGCCGATATGCGGATAGGTCAGCGTGACGATCTGGCCGCTATAGCTCGGATCGGTGAGAATTTCCTGGTACCCGGTCATCGCGGTGTTGAACACCACTTCGGCAACGGTATGCCCAGGCGCACCGATCGACACGCCTCGAAAAATGGTACCGTCCGCCAGAGTCAGAATTGCAGGAGGGAAGCGGTTGATCCCCTCGGGAAAGAGTTGCGGCAGCACAGTAAACCCCGGTTTTAGAATCGATAATCAAACCTTGGAATTATACCTTGAGTAGGCGTTTTCCCTGGAAAGCCGCGCCAAATAAGGCTGGCATCGAAGATTTCAACGGGTCGGTGATACGCTAAAGCACCTTCAACCCTGATGTTGCGAGCCGTATTGCCCATGTCCAGCCAACTTGACGCCCTGCGCAATCACACCACCGTTGTCGCCGACACGGGCGATTTCGAAGCGATGAAGGCGCTGCGTCCCACCGACGCCACCACCAACCCGTCCCTGATTCTCAAGGCCGTCCAGCAGGACGCCTACCGCCCCCTGCTCGAAAAGACCGCCCGCGACCACCGCGGCGCCCCCACCGCCGAACTGATGGACCGCCTGCTGGTGGCCTTCGGCCGCGCCATCCTGGACATCGTGCCGGGCCGGGTCTCGACCGAAGTCGACGCGCGCCTGTCGTTCGACACCCGCGCCACCATCGAGCGCGCCCGCGCCCTGATCGCCCTGTACCAGGCCGCCGGCGTGCCGCGCGAGCGCGTGCTGATCAAGATCGCCTCGACCTGGGAAGGCATCCAGGCCGCCCGCGCGCTGCAGGCCGAGGGCGTGCGCTGCAACCTGACGCTGCTGTTCTCGCTGCCGCAGGCGGTGGCCTGCGCCGACGCCCGCGTGCAATTGATCTCGCCCTTCGTCGGCCGCATCTACGACTGGCACAAGAAGGCCGCCGGCGCCAATTGGGTCGACGCCGACAACGCCGGCGCGCGCGATCCCGGCGTGCAGTCGGTGACCCGCATCTACCAGTACTACAAGCGTTTCGGCATCGCCACCGAGATCATGGGCGCGAGCTTTCGCAACGTCGGCCAGATCCTGGCGCTGTCGGGCTGCGACCTGCTGACCATCAGCCCCGAACTGCTGACCCAGCTGTCGCAGACCGAAGGCGACGCGCCGGCGCAGTTGCGCGCCGACGCCGTCGGCGGCGACATCGCCCGCATCGCCTCGGACGAAGTGGCGTTCCGCACCCAGCTCAACGACGACGCCATGGCCAGCGACAAGCTGGCCGAAGGCATCCGCGCGTTCGTGGCCGACGCCATCAAGCTGGACGCGCTGATCGAGGCGCAACGCGCCTGATCGCGCCGCCGCCCGGCCTTCGCGGCCGGGCGCCGCCCTCAGCGGTGGTCGTGCGAGTGCACCTGTAGCGCTTCCAGGAAGCGCGACACCATGTTGTAGGCGGCGACGGTGGCGGTCAGCTCGACGATCAGCTTGTCCGAACCCATGGCGGCGCGCGCCGCCTGGAACACCGCTTCCGGCACCTGCACCTGGCGCGTCATGGCGTCGGTGTAGGCCAGCACCGCGCGCTCGCGCTCGCTGAACAGGGTCGACGCTTGCCACTCGGGCAAGGCGTCCAGCTGGGCCTGTGACAGCCCCTCTTTCAGCGCGATCGGCGCGTGCTGGTCGGCCTCGTAGGGCGCGCCGTTGACCGCCGCCACCCGCATGATCACAAGTTCGCGAATATCGCCCGGCAAGGTGGACAGCTGGCGGATCGACGTCAGGTAGTTGAGCCAGCCGCCTGCCACCTCCGGGCTGTGCAGCAGCATCTGGTAGAGGTGCAGCACGCTGCCGCGCTCGGCGACGATACGGTCGACCAGGGGCCGCGCTTCGGGATGAGACAGATCGGCGTAGGGAAGACGCGCCATGAAAACTCCGTAGAGGGATTAGGGCCGGTTGGCGCCATCGATCCTAGGGCTTCCCAGCATCGAAAGGCCGAGGCGCAGCAAATGCACACATTCGCAAGAACTTTGACATAATGACAACACATTGCGCACCTCCAGGACAAGCCTAGAATGAATGCGCCGACCCAGTCCCACCCGCCCGTCACCCTCGCCAACTGCGATAGCGAACCGATCCACGTACCGGGCGCGATCCAGCCGCTGGGCGCGCTGCTCGCGTTCGACGCCGCGGGGGTGCTGCGCTACGCCAGCGAAAACGCGCCGCAGGTGCTGGGCATGCCGCTGGCACTGGGCTACCCCTGCGCACCGGCGGCGCTGCCGCCGGGCCTGGCGCACATCCTGCCGACCTGGCTCGCCGGCGCCGACCCCGTCTTCGACCCGCTCGCCATCGCCCTGGGCGAGCACACCTACGACGTCATCGCCCACCGCAACGCCGACGGCCTGACGCTGATCGAACTCGAGCGCCGCGGCGACGATCCCGGCATCGCCGACCCCGCGCGCATCTACCGCGGCATCGAGCGCATCCGCTCGCAGCGCGACATCGCCGGCCTGCTCGACCGCACGGTCCAGGAAGTGCAGCGCGCCACCGGCTTCGACCGCGTGATGGCCTACCGCTTCCACCCCGACGACAGCGGCGAGATCGTGGCCGAGCGGCGCGGCGCCCCGGCGCTGCAGGACTGGATCGGACGGCGCTATCCGGCCGGCGACATCCCGGCGCAGGCGCGCCGCCTGTACACCGTGAACACGCTGCGCCAGATCGCCGACGGCCAGTACCGGCCGGTGCGCGTGCTGGGCCAGGATGGCCACGACGGCGCGCCGCTGGACATGAGCTTTTCGGTGCTGCGCAGCGTATCGCCGATCCATCTCGAATACATGGCCAACATGGGGGTGCGCGCCTCGATGAGCCTGTCGCTGGTGATCGGCGGCCGGCTGTGGGGCATGATCGCCTGCCATCACCATTCCCCGCGCCTGATCCCCTATTCCGCCCGCCTGGCCTGCGAAGCGCTGGCGCAGGTGCTGTCGGCGGCGCTGGCCAACATCGAGGGCGGCGAACGCGCCGAGCAGGCGCGCCGCAGCGCCGCGCTGGTGAGCCGGCTGGCCGAGCGCGTATCCGCGTCCGAGAACGTGCACCAGGCCCTGTCGGGCGGCCCCGACACCCCCGCCTCGCTGCTTCCCAGCGACGCCGCGCTGTGCCTGTGGGGCAACAGCGTGACGGTGTTCGGCGGCATCGCGCCGCGCGGCGAGCTGGCGGGCATCCTGTGCGCGCTCGACCAGAGCGGCCAGCGGCTGGTCCACAGCGACAACATCGCGCGCGACTATCCCGGCCTGCAGACCGACCTGGTGCCCTACGCCGGGCTGCTGGCCTGCAAGTTCGACCCGATGAACAACGGCTGGCTGATCTGGCTGCGGCGCGAGCAGATCGAGACCGTGGTCTGGGGCGGCAAGCCGGAAAAGCACTATGCCGTGGGCACCCTCGGCCCGCGCCTGACGCCGCGCGGCTCGTTCGAGGCCTGGCGCGAAGTCACGCGCGACACCAGCGCGCCGTGGCTGCCGGCCGAGCTGGACGCGGCCGACAACCTGCGCGACGAACTCTCGCACATCGCCACCAGCCGCGCCGCCGACGTCGACCGCGCCCGCACCGCGCTGCTGGCCATGCTCGGCCACGACCTGCGCGACCCGTTGCAGTCGATCTCGATGGCCGCCACGCTGCTGTCCAAGACCGATTCCGGCGCCCGCATGGGCGAGCGCATCCGCTATTCGAGCGGGCGCATGCAGCGCCTGATCTCGCAGGTGCTGGACCTGTCGCGGCTGCAGGGCGGCATGGGCCTGGGCATCGAGAAGCGCGAATGCCAGCTGTCGGAACTGCTGACCGGCCTGATCGAGGAAAAGCGCCAGGCCTACCCGGGCCTGCGCATCGAGCCCGAGGTGGACCCCGGGCTGACGCTGATGGCCGACACCGACCGCATCGCCCAGGTGGTCACCAACCTGATGAGCAACGCGCGCCAGCATGGCGCGCCGCGCATGCCGATCCGCGTCGCCGCCGCGCGCGTGGGCGACACGATCGAACTGACCGTGACCAACCACGGCGCGCCGATTCCCGACGACGTCATGGCGCACCTGTTCTCGCCGTTCAAGCCGGAATCGCTGGGCCACTCGCGCAACCGCACCGGCCTGGGGCTGGGCCTGTATATTGCCAACCAGGTGGTGCGCGACCACGATGGCGACATCGCCGTCGCCTGCCACGATGGCCTGGTCATCTTCACCGTTACCCTGCCGCGCGGCCTGCCCGCGCCGCAAACACCCTGAATCCTGGAGACATCTTTTGAACGATGCGCGCGCGTTACGCGTCCTGCTGGTCGACGACAACGAAATGGGCTCGGAACTGCTGGCCGAATTCCTGGCCATGTCCGGTCTGGAAACGCGCTGCGCCGGCACCGGCGAGGACGCGCTGGCGCAGGCCGCCAGCTTCGACCCGCAGGCGGTGCTGGTGGACATCCTGCTGCCCGACATGGACGGCTACGAACTGGCGCGGCAACTGCGCCGGCGCAACGCCGCATCGCGCATCTACGCCCTGAGCGGGCTGGCGCGCCACGAACGGCATGAAGACGCCGCCAGCCTGTTCGACGGCTGGATCGAAAAACCCGCCGACCCCGACGCACTGCTGACCGTGCTGCGGCAGGCGGGCTGAGGCGGTCGCGATGCACGCCGCCGATCCCTCCCCGCACGCCCAGGCGCTGGCCGCGCAAGGCGTGCGCTTCCAGGTCCTGGCGCAGATCTTTCCGGTGCTGCGCCACGAGGCCCTGGCGCCGCTGTCCAACGCCACGCTGGCCACGGCCATGCTGCGCCAGGCGCCCGAAGGCGCCGAGGCCGACGCCCTGCGGCAGCGCACCCAGCGCCTGGCCAGCGACCTGCAACACATGCTCGAAGACAGCGTCGACGTCCTGCGCGGGCTCGATCAATGGCTTGTCGACAATGGCGCCTCGCTGCCGGCGGCGACCCTGCTGAAGGAATGCCGCAAGCTGCTGTTCTCGCAACTGATGTGGTCCAAGCGGCGCGTCCACTGGCCCGACGAACCGGCGCCGGTCGACCTGCCGGCCTTTGCCGCGCGCTACCTGGTGATGGCCTGGGTCCTGTGCCTGCTGCCGTGGCTGCCCGAGGACACCGAACTGACGCTGGACGCCTCCGATCCCGCCGTGTGGCACGCGCGCCTGCCCGCCCCGGCCGACGCCCCGGCCGCGCCGGCGCTGTTCGACCCTCGGGACATCGAAAACCTGGCGCTGGCCTCGGGCTGGCGCCTGGAACGACAACCCCAATGCTGGTCGCTGCACCTGCCTGCCGCGCCCGCCAAGGATCCCGCATGATTTCCCCTGTGCACCAGGTGCTGCGCGACGGCACCCGCGAACGCCACGAAACCCTCGACCAGGGACTGGCGCTGGCCGATGGCGACGTCAGCCCGGCCCGCTACCTGGCCTATCTGCGCGCCCTGCTGGGCTGGCTGGAGCCGGTCGAACGGCGGCTGTGGCAATTGGACTGGCCGGCCGGCCTGCAGGCCGCGGCCCGCGCCGGCAAGAGCGCCCTGATCCGCGCCGACCTGCGCGCCGCGGGCGATGCCGCCCCCGTGCCGGAATGCCCCGCCGCGCCCGCTCCCCAGGCCGCCGACGCCTACGCCCTGGGCGTGGCCTACGTGGTCGAGGGATCGCAGCTGGGCGGGCGTTTCCTGGCCAAGCGGCTGGAAGACGCCAAGCCGCCGTTGCCGCTCAGTTATCTGCGGGGATATGGCGACGACACCGGCGCGCTGTGGAAAGGTTTCCTGCTGCACCTGGACAGCGCCGCCAGCGGCCACGAAGCGCAGGCGCTGCAAGGCGCGCGCGATGCGTTCGACAGTCTCACCGTCTGGCTGCGGGCGCACGGCGCCATGATCACCCCGGCCGCCCGCGTTGCCTAGATCTTTTCGGTCTCGCCCGACTTGGGCTGCCACTTCATCAGGCGCTTCTCGCCGATCCCGACGATGTAGTCCAGCACCAGCGCGAATGCGGTCAGCACCACGATGCCCGCGAACACGGTATTGACGTCGAAGGTGCCCTCGGCCTGCAGGATCAGGTAGCCGACGCCGCTGGCCGAGCCCAGGTATTCACCCACCACCGCGCCGACGAAGGCCAGGCCCACCGAGGTGTGCAGACTGGAGAACACCCAACTGGTGGCCGACGGCAGATAGACGTGGCGCAGCAGCTGGCGGCGGCGCGCGCCCAGCATGCGGGCGTTGTCGAGCAGCGTCGGGCTGACCTCGCGCACGCCCTGGTAGACGTTGAAGAAGACGATGAAGAACACCAGCGTCACCGCCAGCGCCACCTTGGACCAGATGCCCAACCCGAACCACATGCCGAAGATCGGCGCCAGGATCACGCGCGGCATCGAGTTGGCCGCCTTGATGTAGGGATCGAGGATCGCGCTGGCGCGCGGCGACAAGCCCAGCCACAGGCCGAACCCCAGCCCGGCGATGGTGCCGATGAAGAAGGCCAGCACGGTTTCGGTCAGCGTGACCCACAGGTGGGTGTAGATGTCGGCGTTGGTGACGAACCAGGCCCAGATGCGGCCCCACACCTTGAGGGGCTCGCCGAAGAAGAACGCCACCTTGGAATCGCGCGAGGCGAAATGCCACACGCCCAGGATGACGACGAGCAGCAGCAACTGCCAGAAGCGCAGGCTGGCGGAACCCGGTTTGAACGACTTGGACATGGTCAGGGCCTGTTCGTTGGGAAGCGGGCGCGGCCTGGATCAGGCATGGGCCTCAGGCCCGCTTCTGTTGTTGGGCATAGCCCTTGAGCACTTCCTCGCGCAACACCGCCCAGATGGCCGCGTGCAATTCGACGAAACGCAGGTTGTTGCGCACTTCGGCCACGTCGCGCGGACGCGGCAGGTCGATGACGAACTCGCCGATGGGATGCGTGCCCGGCCCGGCCGACAGCACCACCACGCGGTCGCTCATGGCGATGGCTTCGTCCAGGTCATGGGTGATGAAGAGCACCGCCTTGCGCTTGGCCATCCACAGGTCCAGCACCTCGTTTTCCATCAGCTGGCGCGTCTGGATGTCGAGCGCCGAGAACGGCTCGTCCATCAGGATGATGTCGGGGTCGCGGATCAGCGTCTGCGCCAGCATGGCGCGCTTGCGCATGCCGCCCGACATCTGGTGCGGATAGCGGCTTTCGAAGCCGCCCAGGCCGACGCGGCGCATCCAGTCGCGGCCGCGCTCGAGCGCCTCGGCGCGCGGCACGCCGGCGAAATCCAGCCCGGCCACCACGTTGTCGAGGGCGCTGCGCCAGGGCAGGAGCGCCTCGCCCTGGAACATGTAGCCGGCGCGCGAATTGATGCCCGACAGCGGCTGGCCGAAGACCTTTACCTGGCCCGACGACGGCGCCAGCAGGCCGGCGCTGACGTTGAGCAGGGTGGACTTGCCGCAGCCCGTGGGGCCCACCACCGACACGAACTCGCCCGGCGCGATGGCCAGGCTGGTGTCGCTGACGGCGGTGTAGCGCTGCGAGCGGTCGTCGCGGGAGACAAAAGTGCAGCTGATGTTTTCCAGCGATAGCGCGGCGTCAGCCATTGGGGTACTTCTCGTTGGCGCGGCGGGCGAAATCGTTGGTCCAGACCTTGGACGGGTCGATCTTGGCGCCGTCGAAATCCGCTTGATACGCGGCCAGGGCCTTGAGCGCGGTGGCGGCGCCGTCCTCGGGGATCATGCCGTCGGGCGACAGGCCTTCGAGGCTCTTGCCGATGGCGGCCTTGTACACCGCCGGGTCGCCCAGCAGGTAGGTCTCCGGCACGACCTTGGCGATCTCGTCGGGGCCGGCCTTCTGGATCCACTTGTCGGCGCGCACCATGGCGTTGGTCAGCGCCTGCACGGTGTTGGGGTTGGCGTCGACGAACGCCTGCGGCGCATACAGGCAGCCGGCCGGCATGTTGCCGCCGAAGATGTCCTGGGTGTCCTTGAGCGTGCGGGTGTCGACGATGATCTGGATGTCGCCCGGCATTTCCAGCATCGACACCACGGGGTCGGTGTTGGAGATGGCGTCGATCTGGCCGCTGCGCAGCGCGGTCACCGCGCCGGCGCCGGCGCCCACGCCGATGATGGAGACGTCGGAAGCCTTCAGGCCGTGCTTGGCCAGGAAGAAGCTGACCACCATGTTGGTGGATGAGCCCGGCGCGGTCACGCCGATCTTCTTGCCCTTGAGGTCGGCCGGGCCCTTGTAGTTGGGCAGGTTCTTCTTGGAGACGCCCACGCCGATCATCGGCGCGCGGCCCTGCAGCACGAAGGCGCGGTAGGCCTGGCCCTTCGACTGCATGGCCAGCGTGTGTTCGAACGCGCCCGAGACCACGTCGGCGCTGCCGCCCACCACGGCCTGCAAGGCCTTGGAGCCGCCGGCGAAGTCGGCGATGGAGACATCCAGGCCCTCGTCCTTGAAATAACCGCGGGCCTCGGCGATGGACAGCGGCAGGTAATAGATCAGGGGCTTGCCGCCCACGGCGATCTGGACCTTGGTCTTCTCCAGCTTCTGGGCGCGCACGATGGCGGGGGCCATGCCCATGACGCCGGCGGCGCCGGCCATCTTGAGCAGATCACGACGAGTGACTGACATGTGTTGTCTCCTTGGGTGCGGGGATACCGATAGCGCCGGTCTGCGCCAGCTTGTCGATAGCCGCTGAATCATACCCCAGCGATTTCAGGACTTCCTCGGTATGTTCCCCTAATGACGGACCGATCCAGCGGGTCCCGCCCGGGGTTTCCGAGAGCTTGGGCACCACCGCCGGCAGCTTGACCGGCTGGCCGTTGGCGAAGTGATGCTGCTCGATCATGCGGCGCGCCAGGAACTGCGGGTCGGTGAACATGTCGGCCACGCTGTAGATCTTGCCGACCGGCACGTCGGCCGCCTTCAGGGTGTTGAGCGCCTCGTCGATGCCGCGGCCGTCGCACCATTGCTGGATGGCGCCGTCGATTTCCTCGACGCGGCGGGCGCGGCCGTCGTTGCGCACCAGGTCGGGGTCGGAAGCCAGGTCGTCGCGGCCGATGGCCAGCATCAGGCGGTGGAAGATCGCGTCGCCATTGCCGGCGATGACGATGTTCTGGCCGTCGCGCGTCGTGTAGGTGTTGGACGGCACGATGCCGGGCAGCGCGCCGCCGGTGCGCTCGCGCACCACGCCGGCCACGTCGTATTCCGGCACCAGGCTTTCCATCATGTTGAACACGGCCTCGTACAGCGCCACGTCGACCATCTGGCCCTGTCCCGCGCGGCAGGCCTCGCCGGTCTGGCCATTCCAGCGGCCGCCGGTGGCGTCGCGGTGGCGCAGCGCCATCATGGCGCCGATCACGCCATGCAGCGCGGCGATCGAATCGCCGATCGAGATGCCGACCCGCAGCGGCGGCCGGTCGGGATGGCCCGACACGTAGCGCAGGCCGCCCATGGATTCGCCGATGGCGCCGAAGCCGGGCTGATCCTTCATCGGGCCGGTCTGGCCGTAGCCGGACAGGCGCACCATGATCAGGGCGGGATTGATGGCGCGCAGCTGCTCGAAGCCCAGGCCCCACTTTTCCAGCACGCCGGGGCGGTAGTTCTCGACCACCACGTCGGCGTCCAGCGCCAGCTTGCGGGCGATCTCGCGGGCTTCGGGATGCTTCAGGTTGAGGGCGATGGATTGCTTGTTGCGGGCCTGCACGGTCCACCACAGCGAATTGCCTTCGTGCAGGTGGCGCCAGCTGCGGATGGGGTCGCCGCCGCCGGTCCCGTCGGGGCCGTGCGGGGTTTCGACCTTGATGACGTCGGCGCCGAATTCACCAAAGATGCGGGCGGCGAACGGGCCGGCGATGAGCGTGCCGAGTTCCAGGACCTTCAGGCCGGTCAGGGCTGACATGGCGGTTGTCTTCCTCTTGTGGATGCCGCGCCGCGCGGGCGGGCAGTTCTTCCAATGCCCGCCGGTACATTGCCGGCGGACTGTTGTGGAGGCGTATCAGGTGGTCTTGCGCTCCATCAGCGCCCAGGCGATGGTGCCGGCGTCGACGTATTCCAGCTCGCTGCCGGCCGGCACGCCGCGCGCCAGGCGCGTGACCCGCAGGCCGCGCTCGCCCAGGGCCTCGCCCAGGAAGTGCGCGGTGGTCTCGCCTTCGGCGGTGAAGTTGGTGGCCAGGATGACCTCCTGCACCACGCCATCGGTGGCGCGGCGGATGACGCGGTCGAAATCCAGCTCGCGCGGGCCGATGCCCTCGAGCGGCGCCACCCGTCCCATCAACACGTAGTACAGGCCGCGGTAGCCGTGGCTGGACTCGATCATGTTCTGGTCGGCCGGCGTTTCAACGATGCACAGCAGGGAAGGATCACGCTTGGGATTGGCGCAGGTGGCGCACACATCCTCTTCGGCGAAGCTGTTGCAACGCGAGCAGTGGCGCAGGTCGCGCACCGCCCCCGCCAACGCGCGTCCGAGCATGTCGGCGCCCTGGGGGTCGTGCTGCAACAGGTGATAGGCCATGCGCCGCGCGGAACGCACACCCACGCCGGGCAGGCGCCGCAGCGCCTCGATCAGCGAGACCAGCGGTTCGGGTTCGGGCAGTAAAGGATCCATGACACGACGGCAACTTGCGGACGGCAAAGGCCGCGCCGCCCGGGGCGGCGGCGGCCGGAACGTTCGATCAGAACGGCAGCTTCATGCCCGGGGGCAGCGGCATGCCGGCGGTGACGGACGCCATTTTTTCCTGCGAGGTGGCTTCGGCCTTGCGCAGCGCGTCGTTGAAGGCGGCGGCGACCAGGTCTTCCAGCATGTCCTTGTCGTCGGCCAGCAGCGACGGATCGATCTCGACGCGCTTGACGTCGTGGCGGCAGCTCATGGTGACCTTGACCAGACCGCCGCCGGAGGCGCCTTCGACCTGGATCTCGGCCAGCGCGTCCTGCGCCTTCTTCATGTTTTCCTGCATCTGCTGCGCCTGGCGCATCAGACCGGCCAATTGTCCTTTCATCATGATGGAGCTTCCTTGAACGAGGGAATGTGGGGATTGCCGGCGCGTTACGCGGCGGCGGAAGGAGGATCGACGTGGCGGATCGAACCCGCCACGACATGGGCGCCGAAGTCGGAGACCAGCGCCTGCACAAAGGGATCGACGGCGACCGCGTCCTCGGCGGCCTGCTGGCGCGCCGCGCGCTCGGCCTGGGCCACGGCGTGGGCCGTGGCTTCACCGACCGCGCCGACGTCCACGTCCAGCCGGATGCCCTGGCCGAAGTGTTCGCACAGCACCGTCTGCAGGCGCACGCGGCTTTCACTTTCGGCCAGCGTCTTGACCGCCACGCGCAGGATGATGGCATCGCCCTGCACGCCGGCCCATTCGCTCTGGCGCGCCAGCTCGGCGGCCAGGCCGGTGACCGGCAGGCGCGCGGCCAGCTCGGGCCAGGCGGCGGAGGTCATGTCGGTCAGGCGCGCGCGCGACTGGCGCTTGCGGGCCGGGGCCGGGCCTTCGCGCCGGGCGGGCGCCGCCGACGGCGCGGGCGCGGACGAGGGCGCGCTGGCCAGCGTTTCGAAATCGTCGTCGGGGTCCGACGTGAAACCGCCATCGGGCGCAAAGCCAGCTTCGGGCACGAAGCCGCCTTCGGCCTCGAACGGGATTTCCTCGTCGACCCAGGACGGCGGGCCGTCGTCATCCGCGGCCGGCGCGACCGCGGCGGCCGCGGGCGTCACGGCCAGCGGGGCCGACTTGGCGGATGCCGGGGCGGCAGGAGCGTCCGTGACCGGCGGCTGCGCGGCGGGCGCGGCCGCGACGGCGGGCGTGGCAACGGGCGATGCCGTGGCCGGCGCGCTCGTGGCGGCGGCATTCATGGGGGACGATGGCTGGGCGGCGGCCTCGACGGCGGCCTGCGCGGCACCCGCGGCGGCGGGCGCATCTTCCCAGGGCGGCACGCTGGCAGCGGCCGGCTGGGTGGGCGCGGCGACCGGTGCGGCAACAGGCGCTGCGACGGGCGGCGTGGTCACCGGCGCGGGCGCAACGGCAGCGAGCGCGGCGGCCGGAGCCGGCGCGACGTTCGCTTGCGGCACGCTCGCGGGCGCGGACGGCGCGGGTGCAACCGGTAGCGCCACCGGCGCGGCGGCGACCGGCGCCGCTTGCGGCGGCTGCGCGGCGGCCACGGCGGGGCCGG
>NZ_CYTU01000083.1:0-12446 GCF_001299375.1 Achromobacter sp. 2789STDY5608621
GCTACCGGCTGATGGATGACGACGTCCCTACCCCAGCACCCTCCCACTGCGGAAGGCGCATCTACACCATACAAGGATGACGACGGGGCAGTCCGGAGCGAACGCTCCGGACCGCAATCGTAGCCCCGCGCCCCACCGGCCGCCGACGCCACGGGCGGTCAACAGAACACCACAACCGCCGCGACACCAATCGTGCCTCCCGTTAAACTCCCGAAAAAAATCACAAATCAATATCGGAGGACGGACATGCGCATTCTGCTGGTCGAGGACAACCTCGACCTGGGCGATGCCGTGGAGAGCAAACTGCGTTCGGCGGGCCATAGCGTGCAATGGGTGCGTGATGGCGTCGCCGCGCTGCGCTGGGGCCTGGACGAAACCTGGGATGCCCTGGTGCTCGACATCAACCTGCCCGGCAAGGACGGCTTCAGCGTCATCCGCGAATTGCGCGCCGCCGGGCTGGAAGCGCCCGTGCTCGTCGTGACCGCGCGGTCCGAGATCGAAGACAAGATCGACATGCTCGACCTCGGCGCCGACGACTACCTCGTCAAGCCCTTCGACCTGCGCGAGCTGGAAGCGAGGCTGCGCGCCCTGCTGCGCCGGCCCGCCGGACAGACCAGCAGCGTCACCGCCTATGGCAACCTGAGCCTCGACCTGGCCAACCGCCACGTCGTGCTGGCCGGCGCGCCGCTGGAACTGGGGCGGCGCGAATTCCGGCTGCTGGAGATCCTGGTCGGCAAACTGGGGCAGACCGTCGCAAAGGAACGGCTGATGAACCAGCTGTTCGACCTGGACGACGGCTCGCTCAATGCGCTGGAGCTGCTGATCTCGCGCCTGCGCAAGAAATTGGCGGGCGCCTCGATCGATATCGTCACCGTGCGCGGCGTCGGCTACCAGGCCCGCAGCCATGAGCCTTCCTGACAGCTTTTCGATCCGCCGCCGCGTCTTCACGCTGGGCGCGGCGCTGCTGGCCTGCGCGCTGATCGGGCTGGTGTTCTTCCTGCGCGACTACGCCCAGCGCGCCGCCGAGCAGGCCTTCGACCGGCTGCTGGCGGCGTCGGCGCTGACCATCGCCGGCTCGGTCCAGATCGAGGACAACGGCGTCACCGTCGAACCGCCCGTGTCGTCCCTGGCCATGCTGTCGGGCAGCGAGCGCGTGTTCTACGAGGCCCGCACCTCCAACGGCCGCCTCATCACCGGCTACGCCGACCTGGCGCCCGGCTTGCCGCTGGCGCAGTCGGCCACCCCGGTCTTCACCTACCTGAGTTATCACGACGAGCCGGTGCGCGTGGCCACGGTGGGCCGGCTGGTGTCGGCCAGCCAGCATGCCGGCTGGGTCACCGTGCGGGTAGCGGAAACGCTGGGATCGCGCGAGGAACTGGCCAGCGAAATCCTGGGCCGCAGCGTGCTGCCGCTGGTGGTCGTGTCGCTGGTGGCGCTGGGCCTGCTGTGGTTCGGCGTACAGCGCGCGTTCGCGCCGCTGGCCGTGGTCGAGCGCGAACTGCGGCGGCGGGCGCCGGACGACCTGGCGCCGCTGATCACCCCGGTGCCGACCGAAGTGCGGCGCCTGGTCGAAGCCCTGAACGCCTTCATGCAACGCCTGTCGGGACTGATGGACACCCTCAACACCCTGGTCGCCGATGCGGCCCACCAGGTGCGCACGCCCCTGGCCTCGCTGCGAGCGCAGGCCGAAGTGGCGCTGGATGAAACCGATCCCAAGCGGCTGCACGAGCGCCTTGGCCGCATCCACCTGAACGCCACCCATGCCAGCCAGCTCATCAACCAGCTGCTGATGGACGCCACCATCACGCACCGGCTGGGCAAGGGCGCGCGCGCGCCGGTGGGCGTGGCCGAGACCATCAACGAGACCCGCCGCCGCATCGGGCCGCTGGAGGCGCAGCGCCTGCGCATCGAGATCGCGCCGCAGGTGCGGCGCGCCCGCATCGCCGGCGATCGCGTGGCGCTGCGCGAAATGCTGCGCAACCTGGTGGACAACGCGCTGCGCTATGCGCCCGAGGGCACCGTCGACATCCAGGCCACGCCGGTGGCCGGCTACCGGGTGGCGCTGACCGTGTCCGACCGCGGGCCGGGCATCGCCGATGACGAAAAGGACGCCGTGCAGCAACGCTTCACCCGCGGCCGCACCGGCGAATCGCTGCCCGGCTCGGGACTGGGACTGGCCATCGTGCGCTCGGTGGCGGTGGCGCATGGCGGCTCGCTGTGGCTGCAGGACCGTCCGGGCGGCGGCCTGTCGGCGCGCGTCATCCTGCCGCTGGCGCGCCAACGCACCGGCCGTAACGTGGCCAGCTGGCTCGGCGCCATTGGCGCGGCCATGCTGCTGCTGACCACCGCGCCCGCCGACGTGCGCGCCGCCGATATCCCCGAGATCGTCACCCGCTATCCGGCGCCGCAGCCGTCGTCGCGCGTGCTGACCATCGCCGGCCCGACCGACACGCCGGTGGTGGCGCCGCTGATCCTCGGCTTCCAGGCGCAGCGGCCCGACGTTACCGTGGTGTACCGCGAGATGGGCAGCCGCGAACTGTACGAGGCCGCCATCGAGGACCGGCTCAAGGACGTGGACGTGCTGATGAGCTCGGCCTCGGACCTGCAGATCCGCCTGGCCAACGACGGCTACGCCCAGCGCTACACCTCGCCGTATGCGACCAAGCTGCCGTCCTGGGCGGTGTGGCGCAACGAGGTCTAC
Organism: Achromobacter sp. 2789STDY5608621; assembly: GCF_001299375.1. Classification (NCBI taxonomy): domain Bacteria; kingdom Pseudomonadati; phylum Pseudomonadota; class Betaproteobacteria; order Burkholderiales; family Alcaligenaceae; genus Achromobacter; species Achromobacter sp. 2789STDY5608621. The sequence goes on from NZ_CYTU01000083.1 coordinate 2,702, forward strand.
GGCTTCACCTTCGAGCCGGCCGTGATCGTCTACAACCCCAAGCGCTACACCGAGGCCACCGTGCCGCGCTCGCGCCAGGACCTGCTGCGCACGCTCGAACAGGATCGCGCGCGGCTGCACGGCCGGGTCGGCACCTACGATATCTCGCGCAGCAGCGTGGGCTATCTGATGGCCGAGCAGGACGAGCTGGTGTCGTCGAACTTCTGGGGCCTGGCCAACGCCTTCGGCCAGGTCGGCGTGCGGCTGTCGGCCACCAGCGCCGAACTGCTCGACGCCATCGAGAACGACGAGATGGACCTGGGCTACAACATCCTCGGCTCCTACGCCCTGTCGCGCCAGGCGGCGGGCAGCAAGATCGGCGTGGTGTTCCCGCAGGACTACGTGCTGGTGCTGGCGCGCTCGGTGCTGATCGCGCGGCGCGCGCCCAACCCGGACCTGGGCCGCGCGCTGGTCGACTGGCTGCTGTCGCCGGCGGGCCAACAGGTGGCATCGAGCCATGCGGCGCTGGGATCGATCATGGAAGACACGCCCGGCCGCTGGACCTCGGAAGCGGTGCTGGCGCGCTCGCAGGGCATCGTGCAGCCGGTGGTGCTGTCGCCGGCCCTGCTGGTGGGGCTCGACCAGCGGCGTCATTCGCGCTTCGTGCAGAACTGGATCCGGCTGGTGACCGACACGCCCGAACGCCCCTAGGGCGCGGCGGGCGGACACCGGGATTACCCCTATCCCGGCTGTCGTCCCATGACAGGACGACGACAGACGCCGAAACCTAAGATGGGCGCCAAGCAGGCCCTTGCGCCTGTCGATACCAATTCCAAACGGAGACAAGACATGCTTGCCAAGTCCAGACTGGCGGCCGCCTGCGCCGCTGCATTCGCCATCGCCGCCGGCAGCGCCTACGCCCAAACGGTTCCCGCGGGCTACCCGGCCGATTATCAGAAGATCCTCGACGGCGCCAAGAAGGAAGGCAAGGTCGTGATCTATTCGACCACCGACACCAAGGCCGCCGGCCCCATCATCAAGGGCTTCGAAGCGCTGTATCCCGGCGTCAAGGTCGAATACAACGACATGAACAGCACCGAGCTGTACAACCGCTACATCAGCGAACAGGCGGCGGGCGGCAGCAGCGGCGACATCGTCTGGAGCTCGTCGATGGACTCGGCGCTCAAGCTGGCCACCGACTACGCGCTGCAGTACAAGTCGCCCGAGATCGCCAAGCTGCCGGCCTGGGCGGTGTGGAAGGATTCGGCCTATGGCACCACCTACGAACCGGCGGTGTTCATCTACAACAAGCGCCTGATCCCGGCCAACGAAGTGCCGACCACGCACGGCGCCCTGGCCAAGCTGATCGCCAGCCAGCCGGACAAGTTCAAGAACAAGGTCACCACCTACGACATCGAGAAGTCGGCCGTGGGCTTCATGCTGGCCGTGCAGGACAAGGCCAACGATCCCAAGTACTTCGAGACGCTCAAGGACATCGCCAAGGGCGGCCTGATCGTGCAGTCGTCCACCGGCACCATGATGGAACGCGTGTCGTCGGGCGAGAACCTGGTCGGCTACAACATCCTGGGCTCGTACGCCGAGACCCGCGCCAAGACCGACCCGTCGCTGGGCGTGGCCTACCCGACCGACTACGCGCTGGTGCTGTCGCGCGTGGCGTTCATCAGCAAGAAGGCCAAGAACCGCAACGCCGCCAAGCTGTGGATGGACTACCTGCTGTCGCAGAAGGGCCAGGAAATCATGGCCAACCAGGCCGACCTGGCCTCGGTCCGTGACGACATCGAAGGCGACAACGACGTCGACGGCATGACCAAGAAGCTGGGCGCCTCGCTCAAGCCGATCCCGGTCAACGAGACGCTGCTGGACTACCTGGAGCAGAACAAGCGCCTGCAGTTCATCAAGGACTGGCGCGCCGCCGCCGGCAAGTAAGGCTGTCGCCGGTACAGCCGGGGGCCACCGGCCCCCGGCCGCAAGCACGCGGGAGGGCGTAGCACCGCCGCCCGCCAGGCCGCCCGTGGCCCGGGTGTTCATGGCCAGTGGGCGCGACCCGCGTCTATCGAGATAACAGGATTTTCCCCATGCAGTCATTGCGCAGAAAATGGCAGTCCCTGCCACGCGGCGTGGTGGTGCTGATCACAGCCTTGGCCATCTACGTGCCGCTGTCGTTCATCATCATCCAGAGCTTTCTATCCGCGCCCTTCTTTTCGCCGTCCAAGGTCTTCAGCCTGGACGCATTCCGCTTCATCTTCGCGGACCCCGATTTCTACAAGGCGCTGAAAAGCGGCTTCATCCTGGCGTTCGGGCTGGCCATCATCGCCATCCCGCTGGGCGGCATGCTGGCGTTCCTGATGATCCGCACCGACCTGCCGGGCCGGCGCTGGATCGAGCCGCTGATCCTGGTGCCGATCTTCGTGTCGCCGATGGTGCTGGGCTTCGGCTACGTGGTGGCGGCGGGTCCGGTCGGCTTCTTCTCGACCTGGGTGCAGAACATCCTGGGCTTCGTGCCCTGGAACGTGTATTCGCTGACCAGCATCGTCATCATCGCCGGCCTGACGCACGTGCCGCATGCCTACCTGTACATCTCGTCGGCGCTGCGCAGCATGGGCTCGGACGTCGAGGAAGCGGCCCGCGTCAGCGGCGCCTCGCCGCTGCGCGTGATGGTCTCGGTGAGCCTGCCGATGGTGCGCCCCGCCATGCTGTACGCCACCGTGCTGCTGTTCTTCCTGGGCCTGGAAGTGTTCGGCCTGGTGCTGGTGCTGGGTGACCCGGAAGGCAACCTGGTGCTGGCGACGTACCTGTACAAGCTGACCAACAAGCTCGGCATCCCGTCGTACCACCTGATGGCCGCGGTGGCCGTGGTGCTGATCTGCATGACGATTCCGCTGGTCATGCTGCAGCGCCGTCTGATGCGCACCGCCAACCGCTTCGTCACCGTCAAGGGCAAGGCCTCGCGCGCCCGTCCGCTGCCGCTGGGCAAGTGGCGCTGGGTGGCTGGCGGCGTGGTGACGTTCTGGCTGCTGGTCACCATCGTGGTGCCGCTGCTGGGCGTGCTGCTGCGCGCCTTCGTGTCCAACTGGGGCATGGGCGTGTCGCTGTTCGACGTGCTGTCGCTGGATGCGTTCCGCACGGTGTTCTCGCAACCCAACCTGATGCGCGCGATCGTCAATTCGGTGGCCATCGGCGTCTTCGGCGGCGCGCTGGCGGTGTTCTGCTACACCTTCGTCGGCCTGGCGATGCACCGCAAGCCGGACAACGTCACGCGCTTCATGGACTACAGCGTGCTGGTGCCGCGCGCCGTGCCCGGCCTGCTGGCGGGCCTGGCGTTCCTGTGGGTGTTCCTGTTCGTGCCGATGTGGCTGGACAACGCGCTGGATCCGGACCTGGGCGGCTGGCTGTCGGGCCTGCCGTTCGCGGAATGGCTGCGCGAGAACTTCGTCGAATGGCTGCGTTCCATCCGCAGCACCATCTTCAGCGTGTGGCTGGCCTACACGGTGGTCTGGATGGCCTATGGCCTGCGGCTGATCTCGTCGACGCTGCTGCAGGTCGGCCCCGAGCTGGAAGAGGCCGCCCGCAGCGCCGGCGCGCGCCGCGGCCAGGTCACCCGCCACGTCACCGTGCCGCTGGCCAAGTACGGCCTGATCGGTTCGTGGCTGCTGATGTTCCTGATTTTCGAGCGTGAATACTCCACCGGCGTCTATCTGCTGTCGCCCGGCACCGAGACCATCGGCTCCATGCTGGTGTCGCTGTGGGCCTCGGGCGCCATCGACATCGTGGCCGCGCTTTCCTTCATCAATATCGTTCTGGTCGTGATCGGCCTGGGCATCGCCCTGCGATTCGGAGTCAAACTTCATGATTGAGCTTTCTGTAGAAGACCTGCACCTGGATTACGGCGACAACCCGGTGCTCAAGGGCGTGTCGATGCAACTGCGCCAGGGCGAAGTGGTGTCGCTGCTGGGCCCCTCGGGCAGCGGCAAGACCACCCTGCTGCGCGCCGTGGCCGGCCTGGAAGGCCCCAAGCGCGGCCGCATCACCATCGGCGAGCGCACCGTCTACGACGGCGCCGCGCGCCAGGAGATCCCGGCCGAAGAGCGCAATCTCGGCCTGGTGTTCCAGTCGTACGCGCTGTGGCCGCACAAGACCGTGTTCGAAAACGTGGCCTACCCGCTCAAGCTGCGCAAGGTGCCGTCGAACGAAGTGCGCGAACGCGTGCAGGCGGTGCTGGACCAGCTCGGCCTGGGCAAGCTCGGCCAGCGCCATCCGCACGCGCTGTCCGGCGGCCAGCAGCAGCGCGTGGCCATCGGCCGCGCGCTGGTGTACAGCCCGCCCGTGATCCTGCTGGACGAGCCGCTGTCCAACCTGGACGCCAAGCTGCGCGAGGAGGCCCGCGCCTTCCTGCGCGAGCTGATCATCCGCCTGGGCCTGTCGGCGTTGATGGTGACGCATGACCAGAGCGAAGCCATGGCCATTTCCGACCGCATCCTGCTGCTGAACAACGGCAAGATCGAACAGCAGGGCACGCCGCAGGAGATGTACGGCGCGCCGTCGACGCTGTTCACCGCCGAATTCATGGGCAGCAACAACCGCCTGGACGGCAAGGTCACCGAAGTGCGTGACGGCCGCGCCCGCATCGAGGGCCGCGGCTGGGCGCTGTGGGGCAAGGCCGGCGAGGGCGTGGCCGCGGGCCAGGACGCCACCGCCGTGATCCGGGTCGAGCAGGTCCGCCTGGCGGACGATCCCGACGGCAACCACATCGACATGCCGCTCCTGACCAGCATGTACCTGGGCGACCGCTGGGAATATCTGTTCCGCACCCCTGACGCGGATCCGGCCAACACCCTGGCGCTGCGCGCCTACGGTCCCGAGGGCCGCGAGCCGGGCCCCTGCCGCCTGGCGCTGCCGGCCAGCAAGGTCTGGGTGTTCCCGCGCCCGTCCAAGTAAGGTGACGGCGGCGGGCGGAGTGGCTCTACAATGCGTGCGTGCAACACGTCGCTGACTCCCCTCCCCCGCTGAGCCGTCCGCTGCGGTGGCTGGGCGCGCCCGCCCAGCATTACCTGCGCATCGGCCTCGCGATTTCGCTGTTGGTGCACGCCGGCGCCCTGGCGTGGCGCTTTGGCGCGCCCGCCCTGTCGCGGCCGCCGGCGACCAGCCTGGAGGTGGTGCTGCTCAACGCCCGCAGCGAGACGCCGCCCGATACCCCCCGCGCCCAGGCGCAGAACCAGATGAGCGGCGGCGGCAACGCCGAGCGCGGCCTGTCCACCACGCCCCTGCCCCAGACCGGCGCCTCGGCCGAGACCATCGTGCTCGAGGCCATGCGGCGCCGCCAGGTGCAGCTCGAGGCCGAGCAGACCCGCCTGATGACCCAGCTGCGCGCCGCCGACAAAGCCGGCGCCGAGCGCCAGGCCGTCAACCCCTGGCCCGACGGCAACGAGCGCGGCAAGGACGCCGAGGACCAGGCCAGCGTCATCCAGAACGCCCAGGTCGCCGCGCTGGCGGCCAAGGTGCAGCAATACAGCGCCGAGCCGCGCAAGCAGTTCGTGGCGCCCTCGGCCGAGGCCTCGCGCTACGCCGCCTACCTGGACGCCTGGCGCACCCGCATCGAAACCGTCGGCACCCAGCATTACCCGGACGAGGCGCGCGGCCGCATCTATGGCTCGCTGCGCATCACCGTGTCGGTGCGCGCCGACGGCAGCATCGCCGACGTCGAGATCGACCAGCCGTCGCCGCACGCGGTGCTGAACCAGGCCGCACGCCGCATCGTGCAGCTGGCGGCCCCGTTCCCGCCGTTCCCGCCCGAGATCGCGCGCGACACCGACGTGCTGGTCATCACCCGCACCTGGCATTTCGTCAACGACACCCTGGAAACCCAAGCCCCATGACCGAGGCGTCCCCTCTTGCCCGCTACGCCGTGATCGGCAACCCCATCGCGCACAGCCGCTCGCCGCAGATCCACGCCCTGTTTTCCCGCCAGACCGGCAAGCCGCTCAGCTACGAGCGCCTGCTGGCGACGGTGGACGGCTTCACGGCGGCCGTCGCCGCCTTCGCCGCCGAGGGCGGCCTGGGCCTGAATGTGACGGTGCCGTTCAAGCAGGAGGCCTACGCGCTGGCCGCGGGCCGCCTGTCCAGCCGCGCCCGCCTGGCCGGCGCGGTCAACACCCTGTCGTGGCGCGACGGCGCCTGGCACGGCTGCAACACCGACGGCGTGGGCCTGGTCTCCGACCTGCTGCGCCTGGGCGTGCGCCTGAGCGGCGCCTCGGTGCTGCTGGTGGGCGCCGGCGGCGCCGCCCGCGGCGTGCTGCAACCCTTGGCGCAGGCCGGTTGTGCCCGCATCCATATCGTCAACCGCACCGCCGCCCGCGCGCTGGAGCTGGCCGAGGGCTGGCGCGAGACCGGCGCCGAGCCGCAGACCCGGGTCACCGCCGGCGGCCTGGCCGACGCCGCCCTGCCCGGCGGCTGGAACCTGGTGGTCAATGCCACCGCCAGCGGGCTGCAGGACGCCGCTCCCGACCTGCCCGCCGGCCTGTACGCCGAGGGCGCGGCCGCCTACGACATGATGTACGGCGCCCAGCCGACGGCGTTCATGCGCCAGGCCCGGGAAGACGGCGCCGCCCTCACCGCCGACGGCCTGGGCATGCTGGTGGGCCAGGCGGCCGAGAGCTTCTTCATCTGGCACGGCGTGCGGCCCGACCCCGCCCCGGTGCTGGCCGCGCTGCGCGAGGCGCTCATGGCCGGAAACTGAACCGATGGCCGCCCGCGGCAAGAGCGGCAAGCGCCGCTCCTGGTTCCGGATCATCACCGGCGCGCTGATGGCGCTGGTGTGCGCCGTGCTGCTGTACCAATTCTGGCTGTTCGGGCTGGTGGTCTGGTACAACTACCAGAACCCGGGCAGCAGCGCCGTGATGCGCGAGGAATTGTCCCGCCTGCAGGACGGCAACCCCGATTTCCGCTTGAAATACGAGTGGGTGCCCTATGACAAGATCAACCGCAGCCTGAAGCTGGCGGTGGTGGCGTCCGAGGATTCCAACTTCACCGAGCATGACGGCGTCGAGTGGGACGCCATCCGCAAGGCCTGGGAATACAACCAGAAACAGGAGGCGGCCGGACGCAGCAAGATGCGGGGCGGCTCGACCATCACGCAACAATTGGCCAAGAACCTGTTCCTGTCCAGTTCCCGCAGCTACCTGCGCAAGGGCCAGGAACTGGTGCTGACCTACATGATCGAACACGTCATGAGCAAGGAGCGCATCCTGGAGCTGTACCTGAATGTGGCGGAATGGGGCGTCGGCGTGTTCGGCGCCCAGGCGGCGGCCAAGCATTATTTCAACGTGCCGGCGGCCAGCCTGGGGGCCGCCCAGTCGGCCCGGCTGGCGGCCATGCTGCCCAATCCGCGCTTCTATGACAGCCACCGCAACTCGAACTACCTGAACTCCCGCGTCTATACCCTGACCCGGCGGATGCAGATGGTCGATATTCCCTGATACGAAAACCGGCCGCTTCGACAGGTTCCCGCCCACCTTGGGCGGCGGGATTTGTTAAGCTTTCACGTTTACGCCAATTCGTCTTTTCCGTCTCATTCATGCGTACCGCACGTCGTTACCTGGCCCGCGAGATCTATCGCTCCTGCGCAGTGGTCCTTATGGCCCTGCTGGGCCTTTTCACGTTCTTCGCGCTGGTGGACGACCTGGACAACGTCGGCGACAAGTTCTCGATGATGGCCCTGCTGTACATGCAGGCGCTGGCCATCCCCACCCGCTTGTACGACCTCCTGCCCATCGGCCTGCTGATCGGCGCCATCCTGGCGCTGGCCGGCCTGGCGCAGCGCAATGAGCTGGTGATCCTGCGGGTTTCCGGCGTCAGCGGCATGCGCCTGCTGCGCATGCTCTGGATCGTCACCATTCCGCTGATGATCGGCGCGGCCCTGCTGTCCGAGTACGTCACCCCCTGGGCCGAGATGAAATCGGGCGAGGCCAACCTGGTGTTCCGCGGCAAGGCCGGCGGCGACCGCCTGAACAGCGGCTACTGGTTCAAGGAACCCACCGCCAACGGCGGCACCCGCATCATCAACATCGGCGAGCTCAAGGGCGACGGCCAGGTCACCGGCGTCACCCTGTACGAATTCAAGAAGGACCTGACGCTGTCGGTGCTGTCCACCGCCCCGACCGGGCTCTTCGCCCATGGCGACCTGGTGCTGAAAGACGTCTCCGAGACCCGCCTGGACGACAACGCCTCGGACACGCTGGCCGACGCCCGCCCGCCGAAGAATCCCCCCGCGGTGGTGGTGAAGGTGCCGGAACGCACCGTCGACACCACCCTGAGCGCCGAACGCCTGCTGGCCCGGATCCTGACCCCTGAGCGGATGTCGATCGCGACGCTGCTGGACTATGTGGATTATTTGCGCAACAACCAGCTGCAATATGGTCGACAGGTCGTCGCCTTGTGGCGCAAACTGGCGTATCCGTTCACGCTGCTGGTGATGATCACCATCGCCGCCCCCATCGGCCTGATGCAGACGCGCCGCGGCGGCGTGGGCGCCAAGGTGTTCATCGGCATCCTGCTGGGCGTGGGCTTCTTCATGCTCAACCAGCTGGCGCTGAACGTAGGCATGCTGGGCAAGTGGCCGCCCTGGCTCACCGCCCTGGGGCCGAACATCGGCGCCATGGCCCTGGCGCTGGGCGCCATGAGCTACATGGAGTACCGCCACACCATCACCCGTATCGTCCAACAACGTTGGCCCTGGAGCAAGAGTCCCGCATGAACGGCAGTATCTGGATGATCGGCGACGTGCAAGGTTGCTGCTCGCCGCTGGATCGCTTGCTGTCCCATTCCGAACTGGTCGGCGATCCGAAGTCGCGCTTCTGGTTCGCCGGGGATCTGGTCAACCGCGGCCCGCAGTCGCTTGCGACGCTGCGCCGCATCATCGACCTGGGCGACCGCGCCACGGTGGTGCTGGGCAATCACGACCTGCACCTGCTGGCGGCGGCCGCGGGCGTGCGCAAGCCGTCCAAGTCGGACACGCTGGACGACATCCTGCGCGCGCCGGATTCGGCCGACCTGATCGACTGGCTGCGCTCGCGCCCGCTGGCGCATTTCGAGCAGAATCACCTGATGGTGCATGCGGGAACGCTGGCAAAATGGGATGTGGCCAAGACGCTGTCGCTGGCGGCCGAGGTACAGGACGCGCTGCGCGGCCCGAACTGGCAGAAGGCGCTGCAGAAGATGTACGGCAACGAGCCGGCCACCTGGAAGGAAGACCACAAGGGCGGCAAGCGGATGCGGGTGATCATCAATGCGCTGACGCGCATCCGCCTGTGCACGCCGAACGGCCACATGGAGTTCGCGACGAAGGTGACGCCTGGCGCGTGGCCGGCGGGGCTGGTGCCATGGTTCGATGTGCCGAACCGCGCCACGCGCGATGTGACGACGGTGTTCGGCCATTGGTCGACGCTGGGCCTGATGCAGCGTCCGGACGTGATCTGCCTGGATACCGGGTGCGTATGGGGCGGGGCGTTGACGGCGTTGCGATTGCAGGATCGGAAGCTGGTGCAGGTGAAGTGTTCGCAGTTTCAGGATCCGTTGTCTGAGTGACGGATTCTTCTTGCGATCGAGGTGATGGTCGTTGCTGCTTCGGGCTTGAACGTCTGGTTCTGGCCTTTTTTTCTTGGCGTTGTTGAGTCTTCGTAGGTCGCCCCTCGGTCGGGCGGACCCGATGGCGGGCGCCCACGATTGCGGTCCGGAGCGTTCGCTCCGGACT
>NZ_CYTU01000084.1:0-12133 GCF_001299375.1 Achromobacter sp. 2789STDY5608621
CCCCTTCGTCATCTTCGTCACAGCCTTCGGCTGTTCCTTCAGATTCCCTCGGGCGCATCTACACGCCCCGCCATCCCCCGCCTGCCCCGTCACTCGCTCGCGTCGTGACTTGACCGCGGGTGGTGGGGCGAGTTGTTTGCTTGGCGTTTTTGCCGGCAATCTTTGGGGGAGAGGGCTTGCGGGCTTAGTCCAGTGACAGGTTCAGCTTCTGGATGACTTGGTCCCAGCGGGCCTTTTCGTCCTGGATGCGGACGGTCAGGGCCTCGGGGGTGGAGGCGGCGGGGGTGAAGTATTGCAGGGCCATCTGCTTGCGGACCGCGTCGCTGTTGATGATGCGGTTCAGTTCGCTGTTCAGGCGCTCGATGATGGGCATCGGCGTTTCGGCGGGGACCAGGATGGCGTTCCAGGAGATGGCTTCGAAGTCGGGGTAGCCCTGCGAGGCCATGGTGGGGATGCCGGGCAGGGTGTCGCTGGGCTGCAGGCTGGTGACGGCGAGGATCTTGACCTTGCCGTCGCGGGTCTGGGGCACGGCAATGGCGGGGACCATGAAGCCGGCCTGGATGTCGCCGCCGATGATGGCGCTGATGACCTGCGGGAAGCCGGCGTAGGGGATGTGCGCCATGTCGATGCCGGCGCGTTCCTTGAACATTTCCATGGCCAGGTGGGCCGAGCTGCCGGGGCCGACGGAGCCGTAGTTCAGCGAGCTGCCGTGTTCCTTCACCATGCGGACGAAGTCCTGCACGGAATTGACGTTCTTCAGGTTGCCGGGCACGGTCAGCACATTGGGGCTGGTGCCGACCAGCGTCACGGGCGCCAGGTCCTGCAGCGGGTCGTAGCCCAGCGTCTTCTTGTAGAGCGTGGGCGCGGTGACCAGCGGGCCGTTGATCGTGTAGAGCAGGGTGTAGCCGTCGGGTTTGGCCTGGGCGACGATGCGGGTGCCGATGTTGCCGCCGGCGCCGGTCTTGTTGTCGATGACGATGGGTTGCCCCAGCGCCTGCGCCAGCGGTTCCGAGATGGTGCGCGCCAGGATGTCGGGCGATGAGCCGGGCGGGAACGGCACCACCATGTGGATGGGGCGGTCAGGCCAATCGGCGTGGGCGGCGGCGGGCAGGATGGCCGCCAGGCTCAGGCAGAGGCCGCGCAGCAGGGGGCCGACCCGGAACGTGCGGGTTTGCGTCATGAAGGATGTCTCCTGGGTGTCGTGCGTCGTGTTGTTATGAGGACGGGGATGGGGTCCGGGAGCGCGGGCGGTGTCAGCCCGCGTTGCCGTGTTCGTCGCGGGCGTCGCGCGCCAGCAGAGTGGATACGGCCGTCATGGGCGCGACGCCGTCGAACAGCACGGCGCATACGGCTTCGGTGATGGGCAGTTCGACGCCGATGGCGCGGGCGCGTTCCAGCGCGGCGCGCGCGCAGCGCACGCCTTCGGCGGTGATGCCGCTGGCCAGGATGTCGGCCAGCTTGCGGCCGGCGCCGATTTCCAGGCCGACGCGGCGGTTGCGCGACAGTTCGCCGGTGGCGGTCAGGACCAGGTCGCCCAGGCCGGTCAGGCCGGCGAAGGTCTCGGGCTGCGCGCCCAGCGCGACGCCGAAGCGCGTCATTTCAGCCAGGCCGCGGGTGATCAGCGCGGCGCGGGCGTTGGTGCCCAGCGCCAGGCCGTCGCCGATGCCGCAGGCCACGGCGATGACGTTCTTGAGGGCGCCGCCCATTTCCACGCCGACCAGGTCGCCGCTGGCGTAGACGCGCAGCGCGGCGCCGTGCAGGGCCTGGGTGGTGGCGGCGCGCAGGGCGGCGTTGTCGCTGGCGACGGTCAGCGCCACGGGCAGTCCCTGGGCGACTTCGCGAGCGAACGACGGACCCGACAGGACGCCGCCGACGGCGCCGGGCAGGGCCTCGCGCACGATTTCGTGGGGCAGCCTGGCCGTGTCGGCTTCAAAGCCCTTGCAGGTCCAGACGATGGGCGTGTCTTGCAGGCCCAGTGCGGGCAGGCGGCGCGCGAGTTCCGCGCAGGTGGCGGCCAGGCCGGCCACCGGGACGCCGAGGATGATCAGCCCCGCCGCGCCGTCCTGTTGCAGGCTGCGCAGCGTGGCGTCGAGATCAGGGGTAATCGTCAGTGCCTGGGGCAGGGCGATGCCAGGCAGGTAGCGCGCGTTTTCGTGGCGGGCGGCCATGTCGGCGGCCTGCGCCGGATCGCGCGCCCAGAGTACGGTGGGGTGGCGGCGGCTCGCGGCCGCCGCCAGCGCGGTGCCCCAGCTGCCCGCGCCCAGGACGGCGACGCGCAGGCTGGGCGGAGTGGGCTGGTTCATGGGGCGCCGCGGTCTGCCTTATTGGCGGGTGGCGCTGGCGGGCAGGATGATGCCCGAGTCGCTGCCGTTGCCATTGGCGTTGCTTTGCTGTTGTTGCAGTTCCGCCAGACGCTGTTCGTACAGGGCCTGGAAGTTGACTTCGGTCAGGTGCAGCGGCGGCATCGAGGTGCGGGTGATCGCGTCGGCGATGTTGGCGCGCAGGTACGGGTACAGCATCGTCGGGCAGACAATGCCCAGCAGCGGATCGAGCTGCTCTTCGGGGATGTTGGCGGCTTCGAAGATGCCGGCCTGGGTGCCCTCGACCAGGTACACGACCTTGTCGTTGATGCGGGTGGTGACGGTGACGGTGACCGTGGTCTCGAACACGGTTTCGGCCAGGCGCTGGCCGCCCACGGTGATGCTCACTTCAACCTGGGGCGCTTCTTGCTCCAGGAAGACGTGGGGCGCGTTCGGCATTTCCAGCGAAAGGTCTTTCAGGTAGACGCGCTGCAGATTGAACGAGGGCGCGTCGTTGCCGCCTTCTTGCTGGGTGTTTTGGTCTTGATCAGCCATGAGTGTTTCCGTTGGTGGGAGGGGCAAAAAGGGGCGTTAGCCGTTGAGCAATGGGGTCAGGCCGCCCGAGCGGTCCAGCGCCATCAGGTCGTCGCAACCGCCGACGTGGGTATCGCCGATGAAGATCTGCGGTACCGTGCGCCGGCCGGTGCGTTCGATCATGCGATCGCGCTGGCCGGGCTCGCGGTCGATCTGGATGATCTCCAGGTCGGTCACGCCGCGCTGCTCCAGCAGCGCCTTGGCGCGGGCGCAATAGGGACAATAGTCCTTGCTGTACATGACAACTTTATTCATAGGCGCTCCAGGCGGATTCTGTCGATAAGATGGGGGCGCGTCGCCCGCGTTCAACCCTTCTGGGTGACCGGCAGGCTGGCGGCCAGCCAGGCGCGCATGCCGCCATCGAGCGGCACCACGTCGGCGAAGCCCTGCGCGCGCAGCTTGGCGGCGGCGCGGGCGGAATCACGGCCATTGTCGCAAACCACGACCAGCGGCTTGTTCTTGGGCAGCGAGGCGGCCTTCTGTTCCAGATCGGCGGCCGGGACGCTGCGGGCCTGGGCGATGTGGCCGGCCTGGAACTGTTCGGCGGGGCGCACGTCGACCCACACGGCCTGGCGCTGGTTGACCATCTGGATGGCTTCCGTGGTGCTGACGGCCGAGCCGGTGCGGCCCTTGCGCAGGGCGGGAATGGCCAGCATGACGCCGGAAACGACGGTTACGGCGACAATGAAGATGTTGTTTTTATCGAGCAAGAATTGCAGAAGGTCCACGGGGCATCCTGAAGGGCGGCGTCTAGCCTGGTAAGGGCGAACCCTGAAGCGCCGCGCCGCCAAATTCACGGGTGCGCCGGGGCAAAATCAAGGGCAAAATCGCTCAATTATAAAATGAGCGCATTCCGCAACTTTAACCCGCGTTACAAGCGTGCCAAACCATGCATAAACTCGTTCTGATGCGCCACGGCGAAAGCCAGTGGAATCTGGAAAACCGTTTCACCGGCTGGACTGACGTCGACCTGACCGAAACCGGCCGTGAACAGGCCCGCAAGGCGGGCGAATTGCTCAAGAAAGAAGGCTACACCTTCGATCTGGCCTACTCGTCGGTGCTCAAGCGCGCCATCCGCACCCTGTGGATCGCCCTGGACGCCATGGATGCCATGTACACCCCGGTGGGCGTGAACTGGCGCCTGAACGAGCGCCACTATGGCGCCCTGCAGGGCCTGAACAAGGCCGAGACCGCCGCCAAGTACGGCGACGAGCAGGTGCTGGTCTGGCGCCGCGCCTACGCCATCGCGCCGGAACCCCTGGCGCTGGACGACGAGCGTCACCCGCGCTTCGACAGCCGCTACGCCAAGATCCCGGCCGACCAGCTGCCGGCCACCGAGTGCCTGAAGGACACCGTGGCGCGCGTGCTGCCGTTCTGGAACGAGTCCATCGCCCCGGCCATCCGCGCCGGCCGCAAGGTGCTGATCGCCGCCCACGGCAACAGCCTGCGCGCCCTCATCAAGCACCTGGACAACGTCTCGGACGACGACATCGTCAACCTGAACATCCCCACTGGCCAGCCGCTGGTGTATGAATTGGATGATGACCTGCGTCCGATCCGCCACTATTATCTCGGCGATGCCGCCGAGATCGAGGCGGCCATGGCCGCGGTCGCGGCCCAGGGCAAGGCTAAGAAGGACTGATATCCATGGTGCGCATGGCGGGGTGGTTGTTGGCGGTCATGCTGGCCGGCGGGGCGCTGCCGGCGGGCGCCGCGCCCAACGATCTCGCCGGCCGCCAGTCCGAAGCCGAGAAACAGCAGGCGCAGCTGCGCGACCGTATCGAGAATCTGCAAAAGGACATCGATACGCGCGAGGCCGCCCGCAAGGAAGCCGCCGACGCCTTGAAGCAGTCGGAATCGGCGATTTCCCGCATCAATCTGCGCCTGAAGGAACTGGCCGAGTCCAGCCGCCAGGCGACCACCGACCTGTCCGGCCTGGAAAAGCAGATCACGGCCCAGCAGGCCGTGCTGGCCAAGCGCCGGGTCGAGCTGGCCGACCAGTTGCGTACCCAATACACCAGCGGCCTGTCGCCCTGGACCGCGCTGCTGTCCGGCGACGATCCCCAGGTGCTGGGCCGCAACCTGGGCTACCTCGATTACGTGTCCCAGGCCCGCGCCCGCGCCGTCGAGGCGCTGCGCGCCGATATCGACCGCCTGGCGGCCCTGCAGGGCCGCGCCGACGCCCGCCGCGCCGAGATCGAGAAGCTGGTGGCCGAAACCTCCGAGCAGAAGACTGCCCTGGTCGCCCAGCAGAAAGAGCGCGGCACCCTGCTGGCGCAGCTGGAAGGCCAGATCGCCGCCCAGCGCGCCGAAGCCAACAAACTGGGGCGGGACGACCAGCGCCTGTCGCGCCTGATCACCGACCTGGACGCGGCCATCGTCAAGCAGGCCGAAGAGGCCCGCAAGGCCGAGGAAGCGCGGCGTCGCGCCGAGGAAGCGCGCAAGGCCGAGGAAGCCCGGCGCGCCGAAGAGGCGCGCAAGAAGGCCGAAGCCGATCGCCGCGCCGAGGAAGCCCGCAAGAAAGCCGAGGCCGACCGCAAGGCGGCCGCCGACAAGGCCACGGCCGACAACGCCCGCCGCGACCGCAACGCGCGCGAGGCCCGCGAGGCCGCCGAGGCGCGCGAACAGGTCGAGGCCGCGTCGCGCCAGGGCCGCGGCCCGGTGGTCGTGGCCGATCCGGACGCCGCCGGCCTGCGCCCGGCCGACACGCGCCATCCGCGCCTGACCGGCCCGGCCGAGACGCCGCCCGCGACAAAACCCGCGGATCCCCCCAAAAAGACGGAACCTGTCGAGGAAGAAGCCGCTCCAACCCGTAGTGCGTCGACCCAGCAGACTCCGCGCGCCGCCCCGGTGGGCGGCGGCAACGGCCTGCGTCACGGCCTGGCCGCGCCGGTGCGGGGCCAGGTGCAGGGACGCTTCGGGGTCGACCGCCCGGATGGCGGCGTCTGGCGCGGCGTGGTGCTGCGCGCGGCCGAAGGCACGCCGGTGAAGGTGGTGGCCCCTGGCACGGTGGTCTATGCCGATTGGCTGAGGGGTTTTGGCAATCTCATCATTGTGGATCATGGCCAGCAATATTTGACCGTCTATGCTTACAACCAAAGTCTGCTCAAACGGGTGGGCGATTCCGTCGCGACGGGAGATACTATTGCTACGGTAGGCGCAACCGGCGGCCAAGTGGAATCCGGCCTATACTTTGAAATTCGCCATCGCGGCGCTCCTGTGGATCCAGCCCAGTGGCTGGCCCAGTAAAGCCAAAAACCCTCAAGGGCGAAAACCATTCGGGAAGTGTGCATGAGCACTCGCAAGTTTCGCGGTTTCGGTCTGATTGCCATCGGTGCGGTGGCAGGTGTCTTGCTCAGCGTGGGCGTGACGGCTGTCGCCCAGCGCGGCAGCCCCTTGCCGCTGGATGAACTCAGGCAACTGAGCAACGTCTTCGCCGCCATCAAGAACAACTACGTCGAGTCGGTGGACGACAAGACGCTGATCGACAACGCCATCTCCGGCATGGTGTCGAACCTGGACCCGCACTCCGCCTACCTGGATGCCGACGCGTTCCGCGAAATGCAGACGGCCACGCAGGGTGAGTTCGGCGGCCTCGGCATCGAGGTCGGCGCCGAAGACGGCTTCGTCAAGGTCATCTCGCCCATCGAGGACACCCCCGCCGCGCGCGCGGGCGTCATGGCCGGCGACCTCATCATCAAGATCGACGACACGCCCACCAAGGGCATGTCGCTGAACGACGCCGTCAAGCTCATGCGCGGCGCGCCCAAGTCGCCCATCACGCTGACCATCATGCGCGCCGACCGGCCGCAGCCGATCGTGCTCAAGATCGTGCGCGACATCATCAAGGTGCGCAGCGTGCGCAGCAAGATGCTGGACAACGGCGTGGCCTACGTGCGCATCGCCCAGTTCCAGGAAAAGACCGGCGTCGACCTGGCCAAGCAGCTCAAGGACCTGGGCGCCAAGGAAGCCCCCAAGGGCCTGGTGCTCGACCTGCGCAATGACCCGGGCGGCCTGCTGACCAGCGCCATCGGTGTGTCCGGCGCGTTCCTGCCGGCCGACGCCCTGGTGGTGTCGACCGACGGCCGCACCCCGGACGCCCGCCACAAGTACCTGGCGACCCCGTCGGAATACGCCCGCGGCGAAAGCAACTACCTGTCGGGCCTGCCGGCCTGGACCAAGACCGTGCCGATGGTGGTGCTGGTCAACGTCGGTTCGGCCTCGGCTTCCGAGATCGTGGCCGGCGCGCTGCAGGACCACAAGCGCGCCAAGGTGCTGGGCAACCGCACCTTCGGCAAGGGCTCGGTGCAGGTGATCCTGCCGCTGTCGGAAACCACCGCGGTCAAGCTCACCACCTCGCGCTACTTCACGCCCAGCGGCCGTTCGATCCAGGCCACCGGCATCGAGCCCGACTACGTCGTGGCCGACACCGCCGACGGCGACCTGTTCCGCCTGCCGCGCGAAGCCGACCTGCAGCGTCACCTGTCGAACCCGGGCACGGCCAACGAAGTGAAGTCCAACTCGGACCAGGACAACGTCGACGTGCCGACCAAGGTGTTCGAGTTCGGCGGCAAGGATGACTTCCAGCTGCAGCAGGCGATCAACCTGCTGGCCGGCAAGCCGGTGCAGAAGGGCTCGGCCCGCGCCCAGGCCAAGGCCGACGCCAAGCCCGGCGCCGGCAACGCCCAGCGCATGAAGATCACGCCGACCGGAGTCGAGCCCAGCAAGGACAAATGAACGACGAGCAACTACTGCGCTACGCCCGCCACATCCTGCTCGACGAGCTGGGTATCGAAGGGCAGGAAAGACTGCTGGCGGCGCGTGTGCTTATCGTAGGGGCGGGTGGACTGGGTTCGCCCGCCGCGCTCTACCTGGCCACCGCCGGCGTCGGCGACATCACGCTGGCCGATGACGACGTCGTCGAGCTCAGCAACCTGCAGCGCCAGATCCTCCACACCACCGCGAGCGTCGGCCGGCCCAAGGCCGAGTCCGGCCGCGATATGCTGGCCGCCTTCAATCCGCAGACCCGCGTGCATGCCCGCGTCGAGCGGTTGCAGGGCCAGGCCCTGTCGGACGCCGTGGCGCAGGCCGACCTGGTGCTGGACTGCACCGACAACTTCACTACCCGCCACGCCATCAACCGCGCCTGCGTGCAGCATCGCAAGCCGCTGGTGTCGGGCGCGGCCATCCGCTTCGACGGGCAGGTCAGCGTCTACGATCTGCGCGACCCCGAGGCGCCTTGTTATCACTGCCTGTTTCCCGAGGCCGACGACGTCGAAGAGGCCAATTGCGCCACCATGGGCGTGTTCGCCCCGGTGGTCGGCATCATCGGCAGCATGCAGGCGGCCGAAGCGCTCAAGCTGCTTTCCGGCGTGGGCGAGAGCCTGTCGGGGCGCCTGCTGTGGCTCGACGTGCGCACCATGCAGTGGCGCAGCGTCAACGTGCAGCGCGATCCCGAGTGCGCGGTTTGCGGGACCCGTGGGCATTGATCCGTCCGCCCCGTGGATATTCTGTCCCCGTAAAATCTGCATGTCATGATCCGTGCGAACAATATTAAAGGTTTGAAATACCTGCTATAACGCCAGCCAGCCTTCCTCTCATGGCAGGCAGCTTTGGACGTATCGGAGTGGAAACAGGATTGAGCTTCAGCCTGCCGAAATGGCGGCTGACCCGATGGTTGACGGATTCCGGGCAGGACACGCCTGCGGACATCCGCGCCGCGCTGATTGCCAGTCTGTTCGGCACCCTGCCCATCTTCGCGGGCGGCGTCATCAATACCCTGATGATCTCGGGCGTGGTCGCCTGGCGCCGGCCCGAGCCGCTCTATATCTCCTGGCTGGCCCTGGAGATCGTGCTGGCGGTGGTGCGGGTCACCATCCTGCGCTCGGCCTTGCGCAACGCCGCCCGGGGCGGCAACACCCATACCGACATCTATATCGTGCTGGCGCTGCTGTGGGCGTTCAGCGTCGGCTACGGCGTCTTCGTCACCTTCCTCAACCATGACTGGCTGGCCGCCACGCTGGCCGGCGTGTCCTGCGGCGCCATGGCGGGCGGCATCTGCTTTCGCAACTACGGCGCGCCGCGGCTGGTGGCCGCGATGATCTTCCTGAGCCTGGGGCCGATGTGCCTGGGCGCGCTGTTCGCCGGTGAATACGTCACCGCCATCGTCTTCATCCAGATCCCGTTCTACCTGGTCAGCATGAGCATCGCCTCGCAGCGGCTGCGCCGCATCCTGGTGTCCACCATGCTGGCCGAGCGCGAGAACGAACGCCGCGCCAGTCTGGACGCGTTGACCGGCCTGGCCAACCGCGCCGGGCTGGAAGCGGCGCTCGAACGCATCTGCGCCAGCGCGCGCGGGCAGGACAGCGCCGCCGCGCTGTTCTACATGGACATGGATGATTTCAAGATCATCAACGACACCCACGGCCACGCCGCCGGCGACCATGTGCTGAAAACCATCGCCCAGCGCATGCGCGCCATGCTGCGGGTGGACGACGTCGCGGCCCGCATCGGCGGCGATGAATTCATCGTGCTGGCCACCGGCATCGACGCCACCGCCGCGCTGCGCCTGGGCAACCATCTGCTGCGCGATGCCATCCAGCCGATCACGCTGGCCGACGGCACGCGGGTCAGCGTGGGATTGTCGATCGGCATCTCGATCATTTCCGGCGCCGACCGCAAGGCGCAGTCGGTGCTGGATTCGGCCGACGCGGCGCTGTACCGCGCCAAGGCGCAGGGCGGCCGCCGCTGCGCGGTCGCCGGCGCGCCCGACCTGGACGAAGTCCGCGAGACCGGCGACGCCGCCGCGACGGCCTGAGGGCTGGCGCCTCAAGCCGCAAGCCCAAGGCACGACACATTCCCCGGTTTCTTCAAAGTTATCAGATAACCTGAAAAGTCTGCGCTATACTCGGCCGCTATGCTGACCAAGAGCCTCACCCTGACCGAACAGGTCGCCCGCCAGATCGCGGGCGACATCGCCCATGGCGTCTATCCCGTGGGCGCCAAGCTGCCGGCCGGCCGCGTGCTGGCGGAACAGTACGGCGTCAGCGCCGCAGTCATCCGCGAGGTCACCGAGCGCCTGCGGGCGCAGGGCCTGGTGCAGAGCCGCCAGGGATCGGGCAGCGTGGTGCTGGCGCGCACCGGCGCGCAGGGCTTCCAGGTGCCCGCCGACATCGCCGTCAGCCGCGAGCAGCTGGCCAGCGTCTACGAACTGCGCATGGAACTGGAAGGCGGCGCCGCCGCGCTGGCGGCCGAGCGTCGCAACGCCGCCGACCTGGAGGCCATGGCTAGCGCCCTGGCCGACCTGGAACATCACCAGCACCATCCCGAACACGGAGTCGAGCACGACATCGCCTTCCACCTGGCGATCGCGGCCGCGACCCACAATCCGTTCTACCAGGACCTGCTGCAGTACCTGAACCTGCAATTGCGCCTGGCTGTCAGCACCGCGCGCGCCAACAGCCGCCAGCTGGCCGGCATGACGGACGCCGTGCACCACGAACACGTCGCCGTGTTCGAGGCCATCCGCGACAGTGATGCGCCGCGCGCGCGTCTCATGGCCGAACGCCACCTGCGCCAGGCGGCCAGCCGCCTGCGCCTCGATTCCCTCTTTCCCGCCTCCAGGCAGACATCATGAGCCCAACCGACATCGCCCAGCGCCTGGTCCAGGCCCTCGGCCCCGACACCGTCTTCACCGCCAGCGAGGACATCGCGCCCTGGCTGTCCGACTGGCGCGGCCTGTACAACGGCCGCGCGCAGGCGGTGGTCCGTCCGCGCACCACCGCCGAGGTCGCCACCTGCCTGGCGCTCTGCAGCGAGGCCGGCGTGCCGGTGGTGCCGCGCGGCGGCAACACCGGCCTGTGCGGCGGCGCCACGCCCGATGCCGCGCCCGTCAACGTCGTGCTGAGCCTGGACCGCATGAACGCGGTGCGCGCCATCGACACCGTCGCCAACACCATGGTCGCCGAAGCCGGCTGCATCCTCGGCAATCTGCGCCGCGCCGCGCAGGACGCCGGCCGCCTGCTGCCGTTGAGCCTGGCCGCCGAAGACTCCAGCCAGATCGGCGGCAACGTCGCCACCAACGCCGGCGGCGTCAACGTGGTGCGCTACGGCATGGCGCGCGAGCTGGTGCTGGGCCTGGAAGCGGTGCTGCCCAACGGCGAGATCTTCAACGGCCTGCGCACCCTGCGCAAGGACAACACCGGCTACGACCTCAAGCAGCTGCTGATCGGCTCGGAAGGCACGCTCGGCGTCATCACGGCCGTGGCGCTGCGCCTGTACCCGCGCACCGACGTGCGCTCGGTGGTGCTGGCCGCGGTCGAATCGCCGGCGCAGGCGCTGCAGCTGTTCGAGATCCTGTTCGAGCAGTGCGGCGCGCGCCTGCAGGCTTTCGAGTATTTCTCCGGCGACTGCCTCGACCTGGTCCTGACGCACGCGGCCGGCGTGCAGGAGCCGTTCGATCAGCGCTACCCCGCCTATGTGCTGGTCGAGCTGGCCGACACCACCGACGAAGCGGCCCTGACCGCGCTGCTGGAAAACGTGATCGGCACCGCGCTCGAACGCGGCCTGTGCCTGGACGCGGCGGTGTCCGCGTCGCTGGCGCAGCTGCAGGCGCTATGGAAGCTGCGCGAGGAAATCTCCGAAGCGCAACGCGCCGACGGCCCGCACCTGAAGCACGATGTGTCGCTGCCGATCGAGAGCATTCCCGATTTCATGGTGTCGGCCGAAGCCCGCGTGCGCGCGTTGTACCCGGACATCCGCCCCTTCATCTTCGGCCATTTCGGCGACGGCAACCTGCACTACAACCTGTCGCGCCCGGCAGGCGCGGACCGCGGCTGGGTGGCCGAACACGGCGCCGCCATCACCGACGCGGTCCTGGACGAGGTCAATCGCTACGGCGGGAGCATCAGTGCGGAGCACGGGATCGGGCAGCTCAAGCGGGAGCATTTCCTGCATAGCAAGGATGCGGTGGAGTTGCGGTTGATGCGGGAGATCAAGCGGGTTTTGGATCCTAAGGGGATTATGAATCCTGGAAAGCTGCTGTAAGAGGGGCTTGTTGGCGGGGGGAAGGCGCTTCGTAGGTCGCCCCTCGGCCGGGCGGACCCGATGGCGGGCGCCCACGATTGCGGTCCGGAGCGTTCGCTCCGGACTTCCCCGTTGTCATCCTTGTATGGTGTAGATGCGCCTTCCGCAGTGGGAGGGTGCTGGGGTAGGGACGTCGTCATCCATCAGCCGGTAGC
>NZ_CYTU01000085.1:0-11826 GCF_001299375.1 Achromobacter sp. 2789STDY5608621
CGCCGGCCACGATCGAGTGGCTGGCGCCCGAATCGCCCGCGCAGATGCGCACCTCGCTCGAGTTCTACAACCAGCTTGGATTCCTGCTGCAGTTCGCGCCGGTGGCGCACAGCGAGAAGTCGCTGCGCAAGCGGCTGGACAGCATGCGCATCCGGCCCGGCGCGCCGGCGGTCGCGGAGGGCAGCAATCCGCGCCTGCGCCAGGTCATGCAGGAAGGCATGCACGACGGCCAGAACGAGATCGACAAACGCCGCCTGGCGCTGGACGGCAAGGCCGACACGCTGTTCGGCGACCGCCGCACGCTCGGCAACGACTATCTGGCGCGCGCCACTGGCGCGCAGGTCGGCCTGGGCACGGACAGCCGCGAAGAATCGATCACCACGGTGCTGGCCACCGACGCCGCGGGCCAGCCGCTGGACGGCGCCCAGCCGTATACGTTGCGGTTCGCGCCGCGCGCCTTGCCGCCGGTCAATGCGTTCTGGTCGGTGACGCTGCAGCGTCCGGCCGGGGCCGCGCAGGCGCCCCAGGCCGTCCGGCGCACGCTGGTGGATTCGTCGATGCTGCCCGCGCTCAAGCGCGATCGCGACGGCGGACTGACGCTGCACATCCAGCCCCAGACGCCCGGCAAGGGCGGCGAGGCCAACTGGCTGCCGGCGCCGGCGGGGCCGTTCACGATCACGCTGCGCTATTACTGGCCCAAGCCGGCCTTGCTGGACGGCAGCTGGCAATCGCCGCAGCCGCAGCGCGTCGGGCTTTGACGCACCGGCCCTGACAGTGGCGCGCGAGGCCGCGTCCGCCTGGCCGGCGCGCGCGTCGGCAAGCGGTCTGACGCCGTGGCGCGGCGTCAGAGGTCTTCGCTGCGCCAGACCTTCAACACACGTCCGAAAATCTGCAGATCCATGTCTTCGGTGATGTCCCAGGCATCGTATTTGGTGTTCTCGGACTTGGCGCGGATCAGCAGGCCCTGGGCGCTGGGAATGCGCTGCAGGCGCTTGATGAAGCCCTCGTTGCCGACACGAAAGAAAAACACGCCGTCGACTTCCGCCTTGACCACGCCGAGGTCAACCAGCAGCGGATCGCCCGGGTTGTACATGGGCCGCATGCTGTCGCCGAAACCCGTCACCACGCAAAGGTTGGCGGCCGCGGTGTAGTGGCGCAGGTTCTTGTGCAGCCATTCCTGGCTGACGCGCAGGCTCTGGATCACGCCGGGCTGGTCGCGCAGTTCGACGCCCGCGCCCATGGCGCCGCCGGTATCGAAGCGGGGGATGCGCAGATCATCGCCCGCGCCGTGGTCCACCCGCGGCGGTTCGCCGCCGCCGGCATCGGCCAGCACGACGTCCGGCGGATACTGCGCCGACTCGTCCAGCAATTGTTCGAGTGACAGCCCCAATCCCGCCGCCAGGCGAGCCGCGTATTTGGAACGTTCGCTGTCGCGCCCCTCGAGCGCGGCGATGGTGCCCACGCCCACGCCGGTGCGCGCTTCCAGCTGTTCCAGGGTGAGACCGAGAGCGGCGCGATAGCGCCTGATTTGTTTTCCGAGAGCCATGGTGTCAACGCTAAACAGTTGTGGAAAATTGTGCAACAACAAGTGTTGAAAACGGGATTATACATTTGTAGAATCTTACTCATGGATTACCCAAAACGTGTGCTGTTATCAGACGGAAGCGTGGGTAGCGTATCGCTACCAAAGGGCTTCTCTCCCTCATCCATCCGGACCGCCGCAATGGCGATCCGCAACACCGGCGCCCGGGCGGCGCCACCTCGGCAGCGTCCGCCAGCGACGGACACCGGCATCGAACTCAATGGCAAGGAGCGGCAAATGAATCAGGCAGGAAACATGGCATTGCAGGCCCCGCAGGGCTGGGTCGCGGCGGCATCGCAGGCGGGCGCCGCCATCGCGCGTTCCTTTGTGTCGCGGCCGGCGGAGCGGGCCGGTTGGCAGCAGGCGGCGCAGGGCCGCAACCAGAAGGGGCAGAACATGACGCGGGAAGAGTCGGATCAGGTCGAAGCGCTGATCATGGAGTGGTACCACTGGAGCCGGGGCTACCGGCCCAAGCTGGGCGTCGGCCGGGTCTCGGCGTTCGCGCGCGGCATGACGGCCGACGAGGCCTACGACGACGAAGACGTCGATGCCCGCCTGGCCGCCGCGCGCGGCGAGCAGACCGAGTTGTGTATCGACGAGCTGCCGTGGCAGCAGCGCTCCGCGATCGGCGTGCATGCCGGCAACCGGGCGGCCGGCGCTCGCGTTTTCAGCAACCCGCGCCTGACGCCCGAGCAGCAGCACGCCGCCTACCAGGAAGCCAAGGTCGCCCTGCTGCCGGCATTGCGCCGGCGCGGGCTGGTGACGGCGCCGCAAGTGCGACACGCCGATCGCGCAAAGGCTTGCGGCGCGGGCGCCACATCCGCATAATTGAGTCGTCGGGCCAAGTTGCGCCCGAAGAAAATCTGAACGTACCGACCAAGCCCCTCGGCAATTGCCGCGGGGCTTTTTCATGGCCGCTCCGGATCTCCGGAAACGCCTTTGTTGCCCGCCTCTGGCGGGCTTTTTTTTTGGAGTCTGCAATGGCAGGTACTACCGTTTCGCAATTCGTTCAAACCCAGGGCACCCAGCTGGAAGTGTCGACCACGGCCACCGAAGACCTGGGCGCCGCCGGCCTGACCTACGCCGATCTGGCCATCACCATCAAGGACCCGAACTTCCAGGGCGGCCAGACCACCGAGATCGACGTCACCGTGCTCAAGTCCACCGCCAAGGAATACGCCCTGGGCCTGGACGACAGCGGCACCTTCAGCATGGCCGGCAACTGGAAGGCTGGCGATCCCGCCCAGAAGGCGCTGGTGGCCGCGCGCAGCGACAAGAAGACCCGCGCCTTCCGCGTGACCTTCGCCGACGGCGCCAAGTTCGAGTTCCTCGGCCTGGTGACGCAATACCAGTGGCAAGGCCAGCTGGACAACGTCGTGTCCGCCACGTTCAACGTGCGCGTCACCGGCGCCGTCAAGCTGACCGACGCGCCCGCCAACGGGGGCTGAGCGCCATGACGGACACGTCGATCAATTCCTCTTCTCGCGCCGCGGGCCTGCGCGGCCTGGCGGTCGACCCGCTGGCCGGCTTCGCCCACGAAATCCTGACCGTGCCGCAATGGCAGGACGCGCGCGTCATCGTGCGCGCGCCCAGCGCCGGCGACCATCTGTTCCATATCCGCGCGATCTGGGCGGCGGCGGGCGTGGTGCCGGGCGAGGACAACGAGGTGGTGCGCGCCAAGCTGGACGCGCCGGGCGTGGACTACACCCGCGCCTCGGCCAGCCTGCTGGTGCGCACGCTGTTCGAGCAGACCGAACAGGGGCCGCGCCGCGTCTTCGACGACGAAGACGTCGACGTCGTGGCCGCGGCCTACGGGCTGGCGCACGCCACGCTGGTGGCCAAGGCGATCGAGCTGGGCAACCTCGGGGAGGGGGCGCAGGAGCGCGCAAAAAAGCCCTCCAGGAAACGCCAGACCTCCGTTTCCTGATGGTCCTGGCGCTTCGACTGGGGCGCACGCTGGGCGAGTTGATGGACACCATCGACACCCATGAAGTGTCGCTGTGGCGCGAATGGGACCGGACGTCTCCGCTGGGAGACGACCGGGCCGATGTGCTCGCCGCCAGCCTGGCCGCCACGGTGGCGCGGGCGGCGGGGGCCAAGGTGCGCGCCACCGACATGCTGGTGCGCTGGGGCGCGCAAGACGAGGAACCTCCCGCCGAAGCGGGGGCGGACGCGTTGAAGGCGTTCCTGATGTCGAAGATCAAGAAGGGGTCTTGACGACGTGTCCGGCCCGCGCGAGCGGGCCGGAGGCGGATCTATGTGAGGTATAGGACCATGGCAAACAACAACAACGCCGCGAACATCGCGGCGGAAACCTCGGCGCTCAGACAGAACACCGCCGAGCTCAATCGCAATGCGGCGGCCCGGCGGGCGTGGGAGAGCGCCGTTGCGCGGGCCGCGACCGTGTGCCAGAAAAGCAACGACACCACCGACAAGGGCACCGACGGCAAGAAAAAGTCGACGGACGCGCTGAACAAGCATGCCCAGGCGATCCGGTCCGAGGCGGTCGAGCAGGCGCTGGCGGAAATGAAAAAGACCGGCGCGATGCTGGGCCGGACATCCGAAACCGCGAAGATGGAGTACGAAACCGAAGCCGGCCGGTTCGCGGGCGAGAGTCCCAGCGACAAGTACAGCCTGACGACCGCTGCGTGGGATCTCGACAGGCTGCGCGACCAGACGAAGATGCGCGCCTATATCGAGAATCTCGCGGATCCCGATGCGGAATCCAGACGCGAGAAGACCCAGAAGCAGGGTGCGCTCGATGACGCGCTGCGAGATGGCACGCTCAGCCAGGACAAGTACGACAAGGAGCGGCGCAATCTCGGACTCGTCGAGAAGGACGGCGACTTCATGGCGAAGGTGAACGACAAGCTGCTCGAATCGGCGCGCAACGGCGCGGGCAAGATCCAGGACATTCTGGGCACCAAGATGTATGACTTCGTCTCCGAGAAATTCGACAAGATGGGGCTGTCGTTCCTGGACAACGTGGCCAAGATGGTGACATCGGCCGCCTCCGCCCAGCTCATGGAGACGTTGCTGGGCAAGGAATTCATGTCGGGTTCGGGCGGCCTGGGCGGCTGGATCGGCCAGGCAGGGGGCTTCATTGCAGGGCTGTTCGGCTCGGGTGGCGCAAGCAGCGCCAGCAGCGCCATCGTGCCGTCGGTGGCCCAGGCGTTTCCCGTCCAGTTCGCCAAAGGCGGCGCCTTCACCAACGGCATGACCGCCAGCCCCGTCGCCTTCCCCATGGGCGTCATGGGCGAAGCCGGCCCCGAGGCCATCATGCCGCTGCATCGCGGCGCCGACGGCTCGCTCGGCATCCGCGCCGCTTTCCCGAATGTGGGCGGCGACACGGGTCAGGCCGCGGGCGGCGTGTCCGTCAACGTCTATGTGCAGGACGGCAACGTCAGTTCCTCGAGCGAATCGGGCGAGGGCGGCTGGCAGCAGTTCGGCCAGCAGATAGGCGAATACGTCACCCAGCTGGTCGACCGCCGCATGACGCAATCGTATCGCCAGGGCGGCCTGGCCTGGCAAGCCAACAACAACCGTTTAGCGGGGGCATGATCATGGCAATCGAAACCTTCACCTGGTCGCCGCGCGTCAATCCGCAAGGGCGGACCAAGTTTCGCGTGCTGACCGCGCAGTTCGGCGATGGCTACAGCCAGACCGCGGCCGACGGCATCAACAACAAAGTGGCCTCGTGGCCGCTGCAGTTCTCCGGCTCGGGAGCGCAGGTCGGGCCGATCGTGGCGTTCCTGGACCGGCACCAGGGGTATCGGAACTTCCAGTGGCAACCGCCGCTGGGCGAGCCAGGCTACTACACCGCGACGGATTACGACCTGACCGCGATGGGCGGCGAGATGTACTCGCTGGCCGTGACCTTCCAACAAGTCTTCAGGCCCTGACACCATGGCAACCCTACAAGCGATCAATGTCGGCAAGACCGACAACGACCAGGCGGGCGATCCGCTGCGCGTGGCCATGCAGAAGGTGAACGCGAACTTCGCCGACGTGCAGTCCGGACTGGCTGGCCTGTGGAACGCGTCGGCGCTTGGCGCGACGGTGGACCTGAACACGCTGACGAACCCCGGACGCTATCACCAGGGCACCAACGCCAACGCGTTGACGGGCAGCAATTATCCGATCGCGAACGCCGGCCTGCTGGAAGTGGCGGCTTCCGCGGACGGCCTGTTCGTGTACCAGGAATACACCCAGTACCGGTCGGGCGCCTATTCGCGTCGTTTCTGGCGCTCGTTCTATGGCGGCATCTGGGCCGCCTGGCAGGAGCTGCCGGCGCTGTCGCAGAAAGGGGCCGCCAATGGCCTGGCCACGCTGGACGCGAATGGCAAGGTTCCCGTGGCGCAGATCCCGAGCGCGTTCGCGGCCGTCCTGCCGACGACCGCGCACGACCTGGACGACTACGCAACGCCGGGTTCGTTCTATCAGTCCACCATCGCCGGGGCCACGGCGGGCGCCCATTATCCGGTGGCCAACGTCGGCTTCCTTGAAGTCACGGCCACCGGCACGCCGGTGGCGCAGGTCTACACCACCCGCACCAATGTCGCGGCCGCCATGCAGCGCTTCTGGCGCGTGCGGGTGTCGGCCACCACCTGGTCCGCCTGGAAGGAACTGACCGACGTCTCGACCGTGGTGTCCTATGCCGGTTCGATGGCAGCCGCGCAGGATCTGAACGGCTATACGCAACGGGGACTGTGGGCCGTCGCCACGTCGGCGATCGCGGCCGGGGGCAGCAATTTCCCGATCGGACAGTCGGGCTACCTGCTGGTCATGTCGGCCTCGCCCCAGGGCGGCGCCAGCGTCACCTCCGGCGTGTGCCAGGTGTACTACGCCGGCAATGGCAACAAGGTCTACAACCGGTCGCTGATCACCGGCACCTGGTCGTCCTGGGTGGCCAGCGTCGATTCGGCGCAGCTGGCGGCGCCGGGCGGCATTGCCACGCTGGACGCTGGCGGCAAGGTGCCGCAGGCGCAGATCCCGGGCGTCAACGCGCGGCCGCTGGGCGCCGCGGATGACCTGGATACCTATGCCACGCCGGGCGACTATAGCCAGAACACCAATGCGGCCGCGGCGGCCGGAGCGAACTATCCCGCGCCGCTGGCGGGCCTGCTGTCGGTGAAATTCGGCACCGGCAGCAACAACGCGGTGTACCAGGAGTACACCACCTATACGCTGGCCAATCCGCGCAAATTCATCCGCAACCGCTTCCAGAGCGCCGGCGTCGCCACCTGGGGCGCCTGGTTCGAGCAGGCTCGCGCCGATCAGGCCATGACGCATGTCTACCTGACCGCCGCGACGGACGCCAACACGCTGATCGCCGACAACACGTTCTACACCTGGGTCGGCGCCACGCCCATGTCGGCCGGATCGAACTGGCCGCCCAGCGCCGCCGTCAATGCCGGCTACATGAATGTCTATTGGCTGTCGGCGGGCATCGTGTGCCAGGAAATGTCGGTGCTCTTCACCGGTCAGAAACCGCGCCGGTATGTGCGCCACGGCAACACCACCAACGGCAGCTGGCAACCGTGGCGCGCCGTGGGCAGCTGGAGCAATGCGCTGCAGATGCCGACCGCGGATTGCGGCGACATCTACGTCGACGGCGCGGGCTGGCACCGCTGGAATGGCACGGCCTACGCGAAATACGATCCGAACGTGGCGCAGGACCTGGCGTTCGATTCCGCAACCTGGAAAGTCCGGGGCGCAATGGGTTTCGGGCCCAATGCGGGCGGGGTCTTCCAGAGCCTGTCGGGGGCCGGCAACCTGAATGTCGCACCCGGCACCGCCGCCGCGGGCAGCCGCGTGAACGTGTGGCAGGACAGCGGCGCCAACGCCAGCGTGCTGTCCCTGCAGTGCTTTCCGTCGGGCTCGTACATCACCAGCGGCAGAACCGGGACGGGCGCCTACCAGCCGCTGATCTTCGAAGTCATCGGCTATGACTGCGGGCGCATCAACACCGCCGCCACCTGGGTCCTGGGCGCGGAATACAACCGTAATTACCTGGTGCGGCAGGCCATCAACTTCGAGGGTGGCGGCAGCCGCTTCGGCACGCTGTACAGCCCGCAGGCGGACCACACGTCGCCCATCGTATTCACCAACGCCGCCGGCGGGCTGGTGGGCACCATCCAGACCTCGCCGTCGGCAACCTCGTACAACACCACGTCGGACTACCGGGTGAAGTACGACATCGAGGACATGGACGGCGCCTGGGCCTTGCGGTCCGTGCTGCGCATGCGGCCACGCACGTTCCGGATGGTGATGGATGACAGCGCGCAGGATGGCTTCATCGCGCATGAACTGCAGGAAGTGGCGCCGCTGGCCGTGTCGGGCGAAAAGGACGCGGTCATGACCGATGTCCACGGCGCCGCGCCACGCATGAAGTTGCAAGGCGTCGACAGCTCCAAGCTGGTCGCGCGCATGGTCTGCGCCATGCAGGAAATGCACCGGCGTATCGAGGAACTGACCAGGCAGGTCGAGCGCCTGCGTGGCGAGGCCGGCGAGTCCGGGCAACCGCCACGGCAGGCCGGGGAGGAATAGCAATGGGTATTTATTCAGACGTTCAAAAGCTGGAAGTCGGCGCGTTGGTCGAGCTGTTCGAGCTGGATGCGACGGCCATCGGCGGCCAGGTCCTGCGTTTCCATGGCTACACGCAAGTGGGCGCCATCTGGTGGCAGGGGCAGCAGTACGATCCGTGGGCCATCCGCGCCGAAGGGTTCGAACTGGTGGGAGAGGGGCAGCAGCCCTCGCCGACGCTGTCGGTGGGCAATATCGGGCAGGATGACAAAGGTAAGCCGGTGGTGGGCGTGATCTCGGCGCTCTGCGTCCACCTGGATGACCTGGTGGGCGCGCGCGTGGTGGTGCGCCGCACGCTCGGGAAGTATCTGGATGCGGTCAATTTCCCGCAGGGCAATCCCACCGCCGACCCGCAGGAAGAGTTGCCGCAGGAAGTCTGGCTGGTGCAGCAAAAGACCGCCGAGACCGCCGAGGTGGTGGAATTCTCGCTGTCCAGCGCGCTGGATTTCAATGGCCAGAAGCTGCCCGACCGGCCGATCATCGCTGGCGTGTGCTCGTGGCTGCGCAAGGGCGGCTATCGCGGCCCCTACTGCGGTTACACCGGCAGCCGCATGTTCGACCTGGATGGCAAGCCGGTCAGCGATCCGACGCTGGACCGCTGTTCGGGCCTGATGTCCGACTGCAAGAAGCGCTTCGGCGAGTACGAAGTCATCAACTTCGGCGGTTTTCCATCCGCCGACCTGGTCAGGGGATAGGCATGCTCAAACGCACGATGCAGGCCATCCGCGACCATGGCGTGGCGACGTATCCGCAGGAATGCTGCGGCCTGGTGGTCAAGGCGGGCCGACGCGAATGGTATGTGCCGTGCCGCAACACCGCCGCCAGCGAAGAGCACTTCGTCATGTCGGCGCGGGACTACGCGGCGGCCGAGGAAAGCGGACGGATCACGGCCGTGGTGCACTCGCACCCGGACGCGACGGCGCTGCCCAGCGAAGCCGATCGGGTGGCCTGCGAGGCGTCCGGCCTGCCCTGGTACATCGTCGCCGTGGCCAAGGACCTGGACGGCAGGATCAAGGCTGGCGAGATCCGCGGCTTCACGCCGGAGGGCTTCCAGGCGCCGCTATTGGGGCGCCAGTTCGCGCACGGCGTGCTCGATTGCTATTCGCTGGTGCGCGACTGGTATGCGCGCGAACGCGGCATCAAGCTGCCGGACTTTCCGCGCGAGGATGGCTGGTGGGAACCTGGCCGCGCCGGCGACCTGTATATGGATCACTACGCCGAGGCGGGCTTTCGCCCGCTGCAGCCGCATGAAGCGCTGGCGCCGGGCGACGTGGTGGTGATGCAGGTGCGTTCGGATCGCGCCAACCATGCCGGCGTGTTTCTCGGCGCGCAGCCGTTGGGCGAGGCGCCGGACCTGTTTCCGCTGCCCGACGCGATGCTGCACCACCTGTATGGGCGCGACTCCGAGCGGGTCGTGTATGGCGGATTCTGGCGCGAAGCCACCCGGGTGGTGCTGCGCCATGGAGAAAAGACATGAACGACAGGACACGAGTGGTCCGACTCTACGGCTGGCTGGGCGCGCGCTTCGGCCGTGAACACCGTCTGGCCGTGGCCAGTCCGGCCGAGGCGGTGCGGGCGCTGTGCGCCCTGTTGCCGGGCTTCGAACGCGCGCTCGCGAACAGCGAGCAACGGGGCGTGCGCTTCGCCTGCTTCGCCGGCCGCCGCAATCTGTCGGAAGACGAATTGGGGCATCCGGTGGGCGCGGACGCCATCCGCATCGCGCCGGTGCTGGCGGGCGCCAAGAACGGCGGCCTGTTCCAGACGGTGCTGGGGGCGGTGCTGATCGCCGCGGCGGCGTTCTACAGCGGCGGCCTGACGGCGGCGTTCACGGCGGGGGGCATGGTTCAGGCCACGGCCACGCTGGGCCTGTCGATGATGCTGGGCGGCGTCGCGCAGATGCTGTCGCCGCAGCAGCGGCTGCTCAGCGCCAGGGACAGGCCGGAGAACGGCGCCTCCTACAACTTCAACGGGCCCGTCAACACGACGGCACAGGGCAATCCCGTGCCGCTGCTGTACGGGGAAATGTTCGTCGGCAGCGCCACGATCTCCGCGGGCATCTATTCGGAAGACCAGGTATGAAACAACGACATCGCATCAGGAACAGGGCGCCCGCGGGCGCCTTTTCTTTTGGCGGCAAGCCGCTGGCCGAGGGCCAGGGCCTTGTCGGCCACAAGGGCAAGGGCGGCGGCGGCGGCCGCACGCCGGTGGAATCGCCCGACAGCCTGCACAGCACCGCCTACGCGCGCGTCATCGACCTGCTGGGCGAAGGCGAGATCTACGGTCCCGTGCACGGCATGGACAACGCGCTGCGCGATGTCTACCTGAACGGCACGCCCGTGGCCAACGAGGACGGCTCGCTGAACTTCAGCGGCGCGTCGATCGACTTTCGCACCGGCACGCAGCTGCAGGAGCCGCTGCCCGGCTTTCCCGCGTCGGAAAGCACCATCGGCATCAACGCCGAGCTCAAGTCGAGCCAGCCGTGGACGCGTCTGTTCACCAACCTGCAGGCTTCCGCCGTGCGGGTCACGCTGGCGGTCGAAGGCCTGAGCCGCGCGGACACCAAGAACGGCGACATCAACGGCTACCGCGTCGAATACGTGATCGAGCTGAACACCGACGGCGCCGGCTACCAGACGGTGCTGTCGACCGCGTTCGACGGCAAGACCACCCAGCGCTATACGCGCTCGCACCGCATCGAGCTGCCGCGCGCGCGCCAGGGCTGGACCGTGCGCGTGCGCCGCGTGACGCCCAACGCCAACAGCAACACCATCTCGGACCGCACCGTGGTGGACACGGTCACCGAGATCGTCGACGCCAAGCTGCGCTATCCGATGTCGGCGCTGGTGGGCATCAAGATCGACGCGTCGCAGTTCCAGAGCATTCCCACCCGCGCGTACCACGTGCGCGGCCGCATCATCCGGGTGCCGTCCAACTATCACCCGGACCTGCGCCGCTATGACGGCGTGTGGGACGGCACCTTCAAGCTGGCCTGGACCAACAACCCGGCCTGGGTGTTCTACGACCTCATCAGCAACGACCGCTATGGCCTGGGCACGCGCGTGCCGGCGGGCTGGCTGGACAAGTGGGGCCTGTACCAGATCGGCCGCTATTGCGACGAGATGGTCGATGACGGCTTCGGCGGAAAGGAACCGCGCTTCACCTGCAACGTCTACCTGCAACAGGCGGCCGACGCCTACCGGGTGGTGCAGGACTTCGCCTCCATTTTCCGCGGCATGGCTTATTGGGCCAACGCCGCCGTGTTCGCCTCGGCCGACATGCCGGGCGATCCGGTCTACACGTTCTCGTCGGCCAACGTGGTCGATGGCCGCTTCAACTACGTCGGCTCGGCGCTGACCACGCGCTACACCGTGGCGCTGGTGTCCTGGAACGACATGTCCGAAATGGGTCGCCAGAAGGTCGAGTACGTCGAGAACCGCGAAGGCATCGCGCGCTATGGAATCCAGCAGGTGGAAGTGACCGGGTTCGGCTGCACCTCGCGCGGCCAGGCGCACCGGATCGGCAAGTGGATGCTGCTGACCTCCAACCTGGAGACGCGCTCGGTCACGTTCTCGGTCGGCCTGGATGCCTGCCGCGTGCGGCCGGGCAGCGTGATCCGCGTGGCCGACCAGCACCTGGCGGGCCGCCGCATCGGCGGCCGG
>NZ_CYTU01000086.1:0-10988 GCF_001299375.1 Achromobacter sp. 2789STDY5608621
CCCCGCCGCCACCGGCATGGCCCGCGCCCGCGCGACCGCCATCGCCGCCGCGCGGCGCGGACGCCGCCCGTTCGCCGCGCTGCGCCTGCTGACGCATGCGGTCGCCGTTGCCGGCGTCGCGCAGCGCGTTGTTGCCGTTGTTGGCGCGCGAACGGTCGCGCGCGGCCGCGGCATCCGCGCGCTGGCGCTGGGTCGCGGCCTGGCGGTCGGCCGAGGATGCGCGGCGGTCCGCCGACGGTTCGCGAGCGGCTCCCGGCGCCCGGGCGCCAACGCCGCCCTGCCCAGGCCGTTCGCCGCCGTCGCGCGGCGCCATGTGCCCGGGCGTGGGCTGGCCCGTGCGGCCCTGGAAGGATTGCGCGGCGCGCTCGCGGGCGGCGTCGCGCGCGCCCGGCGCGGATGCCGAGCCGGCCGGCCCGCGGTCGCGCGGTCCGCCCTGGCGCTGGCTGTCGAAGCGCTGGCGGCTGCCCGGATCGGCGTAGGGCGTGTTGCCGCGACGCTCCGGGTTGTGCTGCCAGGCCACGCGGTTGCCATTGGCATTGCCGGCGTTGATGCGCTGGTTGACGTTGATGTTGTTGTAGCGGTTGACGTTGATGTCGACGTCGTGGCGGCCCCAGTTGAAACCGCCCCACAGGGAATCGACCGCCGCCACCCCCAGGCCGAAGCCGATGCCGGCCACCAGCGAGGTGGCGAACGCCGAGCCGGGCGGTGGCGGGTAGTAGGCGGGCGGATAGGCGGGATAGGGCCAGGTGCCGTAGACCACGGCGGGGTTGTAGCTGGGCACGTAGATCACTTGCGGATCGGCCGGCTCGATCACCACCACGGTCTTGCCGCCCGTATCGGAAGCCGTGACCTTCTGCTGCGGCGTGCTGTTCAGGTTGCCTGCCTGGCGCGCTTGCGCCCGCAGCCGCTGGACCGAGTCCATCACGTCGTCCGGCTGCGCCAGGAAGGCGTCGCCCAGCGACCGGACCCACTCCGGCTGGCGGCCCATCATGTCCATGACGGACGGAAACGCGACCAGGGATTTGACGCTCGGGTCCCAGGGCTCGGCCTGGACCGCCTGCACGGCCGGGTCGCCGGACTGGCTGGCATGCCCGGCGGACCACAGGGCCGCGGCCGCGATGTCATCGGGATAGGTCGCCCCCATCAGGATCTGCGACAGGAGGGCATCGGGATAGAGCGCCACGGGCGCCAGCAGCTGGTCCAGCTGCCCCTTGTCGAGCTTGCTCTGGGCCGTGGCGGGCAGGCACGCGGCCAACCCGAGGCACAGACAGCCGAGGAACCACGCTTGCAGTCGACGCATTTCCCGTTCTCCGTGATCGCAACGCACAAGCCACAAACCTGGAGTGAACCGCCGGATACCGCGCAGACAATATATACCGAAACCGGCGCCCGACAAGCGCCCGTTTCGGCGGTGGCCGCGGGCGCCTAGAGCTTGGCGACCGAGACCTCGGTGGCCTTGACGAAGGCCAGCACCTCGGTGCCAACCTGCAGGTCCAGTTCCTTGACCGAACGGGTCGTGATGACGGAAGTGACGATGCCGGCAGGCGTGTCCACGTCGACCTCCGAAACCACCGGGCCGAGGATGATTTCCTTGATCTTGCCGCGGAACTGGTTGCGGGCGTTGATGGATTGAATGCTCATGGTGCTGCTCCTGAAAAATGGAAGGATTTCCGTGGGATCCCGCTCGCGCCGGAATGGCGCTTGCCAGGAAAACCGCCCCCGCGGCCGGCGGACTAGGGCCTGTTCACACTACAAGGAGCCTCGCACAGGCCCTAGACCGCGAGACGCAGATGCCGTATCTGTATGACCGGCGCCAGGGGCCTGTCGTCCCCCGCCGCCGGCGCTTCCTGCTTCATCACCACCCGCAGCACCCTGGCTTCCAGCGCCGCGAAGGCGGCCGAGCCGCGCGACCGGGGCCGCGCCAGCTCGACGCGTTCGTCCAGCACCACGCGGCCTTCGTCGATCACCAGGATGCGGTCGGCCAGCGCCACCGCCTCGCCGACGTCGTGCGTCACCAGCACCGCGGTGAAGCCGTCACGGCGCCAGATGTCCTCGATCAGCTGCTGCATGCCGATGCGGGTCAGGGCGTCCAGCGCGCCCAGCGGCTCATCCAGCAGCAGCAGGCCGGGCCGGTGCACCAGCGCCCGGGCCAGCGCCACGCGCTGGCGCTGGCCGCCCGACAACCGCGCCGGCCAGTCGCCGCCGCGGTCGCCCAGGCCGACCTGGCGCAACACCTCGGCCGCCTGGGCCCGCGCCTGGCCGGGCAGGCCCAGCGCCACGTTCTGCAGCACGCTTTTCCACGGCAGCAGGCGCGCGTCCTGGAACATCATCCGTACCCGGCTGTCGGCCGACCACTGCGGAAAGTTGTCGAACAGCACCGGCGAGCGCGCCGGCACGCCGCCCTGCGCCGCGCTGGGCGTTTCCAGGCCGGCCAGCAGGCGCAGCAGCGTGCTCTTGCCGCAGCCGCTCTGCCCCACCACCGCCACGAACTCGCCGGGCGCGATGTCCAGGTCCAGCCCCTTGAGCACCTGGCGCTCGCCATAGCGCTTGGACAGCTGGCGCAAGGTCACGCGCAGCGCGGCCCGCGCCGGCGCGGCATCGGCCGGCTCCGGCTCGCGTTCGCCGCGCCCCGGCACGTCCAGGTGCTGCAGCAGCTCGTACTCGCTGGGGTGGATGAACATGGTCCGGCCTCCGGGCGCCGCGTCCTCAGCGGGACGCCGCCAGCTTCTGCTGGTAATCGGTCTTGACGAAGCCGGCGAACGATTTCTCGGTCACCGCCAGGAACTCGGGCGAGGCGTAGGCCGCGGCGATGTCCTTGACGAAAGGCTTGTCCAGGTCGGCCGTGCGCACCGCCACCAGGTTCTGGTAGGTGGGCGTGGTCTTCTCCAGCGCCAGCGCCTCGGTCAGTTTCAGGCCCGAGGCCAGCGCGAAGTTGCCGTTCACGAACGAGTAGTCGGTGTCTTCCAGCGAACGCGGCAGCTGTGCGGCTTCCAGCGGGATCAGCTTGATTTTCCTGACGTTCACGGCCACGTCCTTCTCCGACACCTGCAGCGGGTCGTAGCCTTCACGCAGCTTGATCCAGCCCAGTTCCTGCAGCACCACCAGCGCGCGCGCCTGGTTGGTCGGATCGTTCGGCACCGCCACGCTCACGCCCTCGGGCGCGGCGTCCACGCTCTTGTACTTGCGGCTGTAGATGGCGATGGGCGCGGTCGGCACCTTGACCAGTTCCGACAGCTCCAGCTTGTTCTTGGCGGCGAAGTTCTTCAGGTACACGATGTGCTGGAACGCGTTGGCGTCCAGCGCGCCCTGGGCCAGCGCGAAGTTCGGCTGCACGTAGTCGTTGAACTCGACGATGCGCACGGTGTAGCCCTGCTTCTCCAGGATCGGCTTGATGCCGAGCTTGATCTGGTCGCTGTAGGGGCCGGCGGTGGCGCCGAAGACGATTTCCTTCTTGGCCGGATCGGCCGCCAGCGCGCCGCCGGACAGCGACAGGACGGTGGCGGCCAGCGCCAGGCTCAGGAGATTGCGTTTGACGGACATGGGGTTCCTCTCGGGATCAGCGTTTGTCGATGCGTCGCGCGACGGTATTGCCGGCGAACTGGATGATCTGCACCAGCACCACGAGCAGCGCCACGGTCAGCACCATCACGTCGGTCTGGAAGCGGTAATAGCCATAGCGGATGGCCAGGTCGCCGATGCCGCCGCCGCCCACCACGCCGGCTACCGCGGAATACGACAGGAAGCTCACCGCCAGCACGGTCAGGGCCAGCACCAGCCCGGAACGCGCTTCCACCAGCAGCACCCGGCGCACGATCTGCAGTTCGGATGCGCCGGCGGCGTGGGCGGCCTCGATGACGCCGCGCGGCACTTCGCGCAGGCATTGCTCGACCAGCCGGGCGAAGTACGGAATCGCCGCGAACGACAGCGGCACCGCCGCCGCCACCGGGCCGATCGAGGTGCCGGCGATCACGCGGGTGAACGGCACCAGCGCCACCAGCAGGATGATGAACGGGAACGAGCGCACGGTATTGACCGTCCAGCTCAACAGCCGGTGCGCCAGCGGGCGGTCGAGCGACTGGCCCGGGCCGGTCAGGAACACCAGCACGCCGAGCGGCCCGCCCAGCAGGATCGACGCGGCCAGCGCGATCGCCAGCATCAGGAAGGTCTGGCCGACCGCCACGCCCAGCTCGGGCAACAATTGCACAAAGGTGTCCAGCATCAGGCGACCTCTTCATAGGGATGGGTGGCTTCGCGGATCAGCTCGCGGCCGAGCGCGGAGGTCAGGTGGACGCCGGCGCCGGAGATCTCGGCCTGCTCCAGCACCTGGCCGTTCTCCATCACCGCCACGTGGCGGCACAGCGCCCGCACCACCGCCAGCTCGTGCGTGACGATGACGATGGTCACGCCCAGGCGCTTGTTGATGTCGCGCAGCACGCTCAACACCGAGCGCGTGGTCTCGGGGTCGAGCGCCGAGGTCGGTTCGTCGCACAGCAGCACCGCCGGCTCGCTGGCCAGGGCGCGCGCGATCGCCACGCGCTGCTTCTGGCCGCCGGACAGCTGCGCCGGATGGCTGGCGGTCTTGTCGGTCAGGCCGACGATCTCCAGGCATTCGCGCACCCGCGCCGCGATCTGCTCGCGGCCGCGGCCGCCATGCACCCGCAGCGGAAAGGCCACGTTCTCGAACACGGTCTCGTTCTGCAGCAGGTTGAATTGCTGGAAGATCATGCCGATGTTCTGGCGCGCGGCGCGCAGCGCCGGCTTGCCGAGCACGGTCAGTTCGGTGCCGCCGACCCGCACCGTGCCCGCGTCGGGCCGTTCGAGCAGGTTGATCAGGCGCAGCAGGGTCGACTTGCCGGCGCCGCTTTTGCCGATGATGCCGAAGGTGTCGCCGGCGCGGATCGACAGCGACACGTCGCGCACCGCGTCGAAGCGGCCGGCGCGGGTGGCGAACGACTTGCTCACCGCGTCCAGCCGGATCAGCGGCTGCGGCAGCGAGGCCAGTTCGGGAAGGGAGGAAAGATCGGTCATCGGCGAATCAAGGTGAAGGTCATGCGCATCAGGAATACGCGGTGGGTTCGGGAATCTGGTCCAGCAGCGCGTAGCGGCCCAGGTCGCGGATCTTGTAGGCCACGGGGTCGTGCAGGGTGTGCACGCGCGCGTTGCGCCAATAGCGGTCGTAGCCATAGCGCGCCGCGGTGGACGAGGCGCCGGTGACGTCGAACAGGCCGTCGCCCACCTCCAGCGCGGCGCGGTGCGCCAGCACCTTGGCCTGGGCGCCGGCCACCGCCACCTCGCCGCGCTCGTCCGCGGTCAGCGACGGCCCGCGCGCCAGCGCGGCGTCGAGCCTGAGGCCGGCCACGTCGGCCAGCGCCTGCGCCGCCTGCACCCGCAGCCAGAATTCGCCGAAGCGCTCCTGCACATAGGGGTCGTCGGCATGGCGCTGCACGCCGGACGCGAACCAGGGCCGCGCGTCGTCGCGCACGTAGCGGCGCGCTTCGCGGAAGGCGCCGCGGGCGATGCCCAGGTAGAGGTTGGTCATGATCAGCTGGGCCACCTGCGAGCGCAGCGTGGCGCGCGGCGCGGGATCCACGCCCGGCGCCTGCAGCACCTGCACCGGCTCCAGCCGCACGTGGTCGAAGCGCACGGTGCCGCTGTCGGTCTGGCGCTGGCCGAACGCGTCCCAGTCGGGGTTGACGGTGATGCCCTCGGCGCGCGTCGGCAGCGCGGCGATCAGCGCGGTGCCCGAAGGCTTGTGCCAGGCGGAAAAGGTCAGCAGGTCGGAGCCGACCGAGCCGGAGCTGAAGCTCTTGACGCCGTCGATGCGATAACCGTCCAGCTCGGCCCGCGCCACCACCCGCCGGTCGAGCGGATTGAGCGCATTGCCCCAGAACAGGTTGCGCTCGACCGTGGGCCGCAGGAAATAGTCATGCTGCGCGGGCGTGCCATAGAGCAGCACGCCGGCCACCTGCAAGTGATGGAAGCCGAACACGTGCGCCAGCGCGCTGTCGGCCTCGGCCAGCGTGCGCACCGCCGCCAGCACGGTCGACCAGCTGGCGCCGGCGCCGCCGTATTGGGTCGGCACCGACAGGCGCAGCAGGCCGCTGGCGCGGATCCGCTCGCGCTCGGCGGCGGCGTGGCCGCCCTGGCGGTCGCGCTCGACGGCGGTGGCGGCCAGTTGATCGGCCAGGGCCTGGACGGCGCGCGGGATGTCGTCGGCCGCGCGCGCCGGCGCGGCGCCGGCGGCAGGCGCGTGTGCGGTATCGGGGTCGGTCTGGATCTTGGCCATGGAATCTCGTCGTGGAAGAAGGCGGGTCAGGCCGGCCGGTAGGCCGGGTTCCAGCGCAGCAGGCGGCGCTCCAGCAGCCGCGCCAGGGTGTCGGCCGCCTTGCCCAGCAGCGCGTAGAGCAGGATGCCCAGCAGCACCACGTCGGTCTGCAGGAATTCACGCGCGTTCATCGTCATGTAGCCGATGCCCGATTGCGCCGAGATCGTCTCGGTCACGATCAGGATCACCCACACCAGCCCCAGCGCGAAGCGCAGGCCGACCAGGATCGAGGGCAGCGCGCCCGGCAGGATCACGTCGCGATACAAACGCCAGCCCGTCAGGCCGTAGGAGCGCCCCATTTCGATCAGCGCCGGATCGACCGAACGGATGCCGTGGAAGGTATTCAGGTAGACCGGAAAGAACACGCCCAGCGACAACAGCGCCAGCTTGGCGGTCTCTTCGATGCCGAACCACAGGATGATCAGCGGAATCAGCGCCAGCACCGGAATGTTGCGGATCATCTGCAAGGTGGTGTCCAGCAAGGTCTCGGCGGTGCGCGAGGAACCGTTCAGCAAACCCAGCGCCAGGCCCAGCCCGCCGCCCAGCAGCAGGCCCCACAGCGCCCGCAGCGCGCTGATGCGCACGTGCTGCCAGAGCTCGCCCGACGCCGCCAGCGACCACGCCGCCGCCGCCACCGCCGACGGCGCCGGCAGGATGCGCGACGACAGCCAGCCGGCCTGCGCCGACAGCTGCCACAGGCCCAGGATCAGGGCGGGGACCAGCCAGGGCGCCAGCGCCGCGCGCCAGCCGCCGGGCTTGCGGGCGTCGGCCATCAGCTGGCCGCTTCCTTGGGCACCAGCTCGGTGGCCATGACTTCGCCGAACGGCCCGGTGAGCACCGTGTTGCCGACCTGCTTGCCGCCCTTGCCGGGCAGCAGCGGAAACACCAGCTCGGCAAAGCGGTACGACTCTTCCAGGTGCGGGTAGCCGGAGAAGATGAAGGTCTCGATGCCCAGGTCGGCGTATTCCTGGATGCGCGCGGCCACGGTCTCGGGGTCGCCCACCAGGGCGGTGCCCGCGCCGCCGCGCACCAGGCCGACGCCGGCCCACAGATTGGGCGAGATCTCCAGGTGCTTGCGGCCGCCGTGTTCGTCATTGAGCTTGCCGCCGTGCAGCGCCGCCATGCGGCGCTGGCCTTCGGAATCCATCTTCGAGAACGCCGTCTGCGCGGCGCGCACGGCGTCCTCGCTCAGGTGGCTGATGAGGGCGTCGGCGGCGGCCCAGGCGGCCGCTTCGGTCTCGCGCACGATCACGTGCAGGCGGATGCCGAAGCGCACCGTGCGGCCATGCCGCGCGGCGCGCGCCTTGATGTCGGCGATCTTGCGCGCCACGGCCTCGGGCGGCTCGCCCCAGGTCAGGTACACATCGAGCTGTTCGGCGGCCAGTTCGTGCGCGGCCTCCGACGAACCGCCGAAGTACAGCGGCGGATAAGGCTTCTGCACCGGCGGGTAGATCACCTTGCCGCCCTTGGACACCAGTTGCTCGCCCTCGAAGCTGTAGCCTTCGGCCTCGTGGCTGTTCTCCAGGATGCCGCGCCAGATGCGCAGGTAGTCGGCGGTGATGGCGTAGCGCTCGTCATGGCTGACGAAGACGCCGTCGCCCTCCAGCTCGCCGGGGTCGCCGCCGGTCACCACATTGACCAGCAGCCGCCCTTCGGACAGGCGGTCGAAGGTGGCGGCCATGCGCGCCGAGAACTGCGGCGAGCTGACGCCGGGGCGGATCGCCACCAGGAACTTCAAGCGGCGCGTGGCGCCGATCAGGCTGGACGCCACCACCCACGCATCCTCGCAGGAGCGTCCGGTGGGCAGCAGCACGCCGTCGTAGCCCAGCGTGTCGGCGGCCACCGCCACCTGGCGGAAATAGTCGTAGCCGGCCGCGCGCGCGCCGCGGCTGGTGCCGAGATAGCGCGAATCGCCGTGGGTGGGAATGAACCAGAAGACGTCCATGGAATGCCTGCCCTTGTCTATTTCAGGCCCGACGGCGCGGCGTCGAACACGTTGAGGGGTTTGGGGATCAGCTTGAGCGCGT
Source organism: Achromobacter sp. 2789STDY5608621 (assembly GCF_001299375.1). NCBI lineage: Bacteria > Pseudomonadati > Pseudomonadota > Betaproteobacteria > Burkholderiales > Alcaligenaceae > Achromobacter > Achromobacter sp. 2789STDY5608621. The sequence continues at coordinate 8,353 of NZ_CYTU01000086.1, forward strand.
GGAACGCATCGGCCACCTGCTGCTGCTCCTGCAGCACTTCCCGCGTGATCGGCTGCACGCCGTAGGCCAGCCGCTCGGCGGCCAGTTCGACCACCGCCTTGTCCAGTCCCAGCACCGGCTGCAGCAGCGCCACGGCCTCGGCGCGATGGTCGCGGGCCCACAGGTCGCCCTTGCGGATTTCCTCCAGCACGATCTGGATCACGTCGGGATGCGCTTTTTCGTAGGGACGCGCCGCCAGGAAGAACTGGTAGTTCTTGACCACGCCGGCGCCGTCGGCCAGCACCCGCGCGCCCAACTGCTTCTCGGCCGCGGCCTGGAACGGGTCCCAGATCACCCAGGCGTCGACCGACCCGCGCTCGAAGGCGGCGCGGGCGTCGGCCGGCGTCAGGTAGGCCACGTTCACGTCGGCATAGGGCACGCCGGCGCGCTCCAGCTGCTTGACCAGCAGGTAGTGCACGTTGGAGCCCTTGTTCAGCGCGACCTTCTTGCCCTTCAGGTCGGCCACGCTCTTGATCGGCGAGTCCTTGGGCACCAGGATGGCCTCGCTGGTCGGCGACGGCGGCTCGTTGCCCACGTACACCAGCGCCGCGCCGGCGGCCTGCGCGAACACCGGCGGCGCCTCGCCCACCGTGCCGAAGTCGATCGAGCCGACGTTCAGTCCTTCCAGCAGCTGCGGGCCGGCGGGAAACTCCGTCCACTTCACCGTGATGCCCTGCGCCGCCAGGCGCTTGTCCAGGTCGCCCAGGGCGCGCACGATGGTCAGCGTGCCGTACTTCTGGAAGCCGATGCGCAGCGTCTTGGCCTCCTGCGCCTGCGCTTGCGCGGCGGGCCACAACAGCGCGGCGCACAGCAGCGCCGCCAGCCAGCGGAAGACGGAAAGACGCGATATCCAGATGATGCTGCGCATGCAAGCCCCTTGGTTGGTTCAGACGCTGAAGCCGCCCGCGAGCGCGAGCCGGCCAAGATCGAATGCTTCGTTGACGACCACGCCGCGCGGCCGCACCTGCTCGGCCAGGCGTTCCACCGAATCCTCCAGCCGCGTCCGCACCTCGTCGTCGATCACGCTGGCGCCGTCGTCATCGATGCGCACCTGCTTGTCGGTGGCGTAGACGCCGGCCAGGATGTGGCGCGCGCCCAGCGCCGACAACACCGGCTTGAGGCCATACTCCAGCGCCAGCAGATGGGCCGGGCTTCCGCCCGTCGCGATCGGCAGCACCACCTTGCCCGCCAGCGCCTTCTCGTCCAGCAGGTCCAGCACCGCCTTCAGCCCGCCCGAGAACGAGGCCTTGTAGACCGGCGTCGAAATCAGCACCGCGTCGGCTGCGGCCACGCGGGCTCGCAGCGCATGCGCGGCCGGGCCGGCGTAGTGGCCCTCGACCAGGTCTTCGGCCGGCAGGTCGCGCAGCCCCAATTCGCTGATGGCCAGCCCGCGCGTGCGCAGCAGCTGCGCCGCATGGCGCAGCAGGGCGGAGGAACGGGAACGCTGCGACGGGCTGCCCGCCAGGGTGAGGATGCTCATGTGGGTTGGCCGGTGTTGCGTTGAAGAATCGTGCGCGGCGCCAGGCCGGCTCAGAAGGCGGGAATCAGCGAACCCTTGAATTCGCTGTCGATGAAGGTGCGTACTTCGGGCGACTGGTAGGCGGCCACCAGTTTCTTGACCCAGGGCTGGTCGCGGTCCTTGGTGCGCACCGCGATGATGTTGGCGTAGGGACCATTGGCGGCTTCGCGGCCGATGGCGTCGCGCGCCGGTTCCAGGCCGGCCTGGGTGGCGTAGTCGTTGTTGATCGAGGCGGCGGTCAGGTCGTCGAGCGAACGCGGCAACTGCGCGGCATCCAGCGGCACCAGCTTGAGCTTGCGCGGGTTGGACACCACGTCCGAGGGCGTGGCGTTGTTCTTTTCCTCGGCCTCGGGCTTGAGGGTGATGAGCTTGTAGGCGGCCAGCAGGCGCAGCGCGCGGTTGCCATTGGACGGATCGTTCTGGATGCCGACCGAGGCGCCTTCGGGCAGGTCGTTGAGCGATTTGATCTTGCGCGAATAGAAGCCCAGCGGCGCGGTCACGGTCAGGCCGACCGGCACGATGTCGAAGCCGCGCGCCTTGATCTGGTTGTCGAGGAAGGGCTTGTGCTGGAAGGCGTTGGCGTCGAGGTCGCCGGCGTTCAGGGCGGCATTGGGAAGCTGGTAGTCGTTGAACTTGACCAGCTTGATCTCGAGGCCGTCACGGGCGGCGACCTTCTTGACGACGTCGAAGATCTTCTCGGTGGAGCCGACGGAGATGCCGACGGTGATGGTCTTTTTTTCCTGCGTGTCGGCGTGGGCCGTGCTGGTCAGGGCCAGGGCGAGGGTGGTCGCGGTGAGCAGGTGGCGAGTGAAGGACATCTTGTTTTTCCGACGATATTCGAATGAGTTGACTGGATTCTGTCATTGCGAAATCTTTGGGAAAAATACTTAGTGGGTATGAGGATATGTGGTGTGGGTTGGTTTTTTTTGGGGTTTGGGGGTTTTGGAAATATGAGGTTATTTCGGGGAGTTTGGGTTGGTGGGGGAGGGGGCAGGGTTTGGGTTCTTAAGGCGCGCGTGGTGGGGTCGGTGGGGGATGGCGGGGCTACGATTGCGGTCCGGAGCGTTCGCTCCGGACT
>NZ_CYTU01000087.1:0-10175 GCF_001299375.1 Achromobacter sp. 2789STDY5608621
TCGTTGCGGCGGTCCTCGGTCATGGCCGGCACCTGCTGGCGGAAATCCCGCCACAGGCTGGCGGTGCCCTGCCCCAGCGCCGCCGCCGGGCCTTGCGGATAGCGCAGGTCGACCGCCTGGGCGCCGTGCATCAGTTCCACCGCCAGCAGCCGGGTCAGGGCCGCGATCTGGCCGGTCACGCGCAACCCGGTCAGCGGCGCATTGGTGCCGACGTCCTCGATATTGCCGGCCTGCGGCTGCACGTCGGTCACGACCGGCCCGGCCAGGGCGCGCACGTCCGCCGCCAGCGACGACACCGTCTTCTGGATCGGGCCGTAGCCGATGGCGCCATTGCCCGGACTGAGAAAGCGCGGCAACCGCGTGAAGGCCGGGTCCGTCAGACGCAAGGTGCGTTGCGCCGACAGTTGCGCCACCTGCGACAGCGCCACGCCGGCGCCTTGCAGCGGCAGCACCCAGGCGCTGGGATCGAACCCGGCGCTGGGCATGACGGCGCCACGCACCGGACCCTCGGTCACGTAGTACTGGATTTCATAGTCGGGCGCGCCGGCCGCCGGCGCGGCGTCCAGCACCACCGTCGGGTTGTCGTCGGAACTGTTGATCTGCACCTGCAGCTGCCGGTCCAGCAGCGCCAGCAGGTCGCGCGCCGCGCCGTGCACCTGGCTCACCGTGCGAAAACTCAGCGGGTCCTGCAAGGGCCGCTGCGGATCGCGCTTCCACAACGCGCTGCCGCGCAGCAGGCCCAGCATGCGCTCGGCGGTCTGGCGCTGGCCGGCGTAAGGCCGTTGCGATTGCGCGGGCGCCAGCAAGGGCGCCAGGTTGCCGTCCAGGCCTTCGAGCGACAGCGCCGCCACCGCGTCGGCCTGTGCCAGCAGCGCGCGCGCATCGTGCGCGGCCAGCACCGCCAGCGCGGCGCCATAGGCGTTCGAGCTGACCATCGACAGCGCGTCCTTGCCGAACGGACGCACCGCCACCAGGCCGGCCTCGCGCAGGGCCTGCCCGGCGCTCATGCGATGGCCGCCGTGCCAGGCCTCGCCCTCGCCCATCATCACCAGGCCGATCTGCGGCAGGATGGTGATGTCGGCCTGGCCGACCGAGCCTTCGCCCAGCATCACCGGCGTCACGTCGCGGTTGAGAAACGCGGCGTACTGCTCCAGCACCGCCGGCTGCATGCCGGCGCCGCCAAACAGCGCCGTGTTCAGGCGGATCAGCATGGCGGCGCGGGTCACGTCGCGCGGCGCCTCGGCGCCGTAGGCCGCGCTGTGCGAATGCAGCAGGTTGCGGTTGAACTGTTCGGACAGGCGCCGCACCTCGGGCGAGATCTCGCCGCCCTGAAAGATGGTCTGGTCCTTGTTCAGGCCCACGCCCCGGTTCAGGCCGTACACCGGCTTGTCCAGGCGCGCATAGGCCAGCAGCAAGTCGTAGGCGCGCGCCGCCCGCCGCGCCGCGGCCGGCGCGATGGCGACGGCGCAATCCTGCCGCGCCACCGCCAGCACCTGCGCCGCCGTCAGCGATTTGCCGTCCAGCGTGACGCTGCAATCGCCGGCCGCCTGCGCGGCCGCGCCCAGCAACAGTGTCGCCAGCAGCGCCATCCGGCCGCACGCGCGCGCCGCGCGTCGGTGGGTATCAACACGCAAAGACTTCATCTTGCCTCCGGCGGTGCTTATGGTTGCTTCAAGGGAATACGCATCAAATCCTGGCCCAGCACCACCGGACCCTTGAAGGTCTCGCGGGCATGCAGCCAATGGTCGGCCGGCGCATCGCCCGGCACCAGGTGCGACAGCACCAGCTTGCGGACGCCTGCCTGCGTCGCCGCCTCGCCGGCCTGCTGCGGCGTGGTGTGCGCCTCCAGCAGTTGCCGCGCCAGCGCCTGCTGGCGCGCGTCCCAGGGCTTGGGGCCGACGATGTGGTCGACCCAGGCGGGATCGATCGCCTCGTGCACCAGGATGTCGGCGCCGCGCGCCAGCTTGACCAGGTTGGGGCTGAGCGCGGTGTCGCCCGAGAACACCACCGAGCCCGACGCGGTGTCGAAGCGGTAGGCGAAGTTGGGATACACCAGCCCGTGCGGCACCAGGATCGCGCTGACCGTCACGCGCTCGTCGCGCCAGACCTCGAAGGGTTCCATCGGCGGCGCCGGATCGGCGTTCGGGTCTTTCACCACACCGGCCGGCACGGCGATGTCATGCGCCTGGAAAAAGCCGCGCACGTCCGGCACGCCCTCGCTGCGCACGCGGATGTTGAGGTCGGCGGCCATGCCGGCGACCACCGAGTCCACCAGGTCCACGGTGCCCGCGCCCGGGTTCTCGGCATGGATAACCGGATCGCCCGCCAGGCCAGGAGCCAGCGGCGGCAGCGCGCCGCGGCGTCCCGGCCCGTAGATCTGCAACGACGCCTTGGCGCGGCGGCGCGCGCTGGGGTCGTACATCAGCAGGCTGGCCAGGTCGATGATGTGGTCGGTGTGCAGGTGCGTCAGGAACACGGCCTGCTCGGCGCCGGGCTTGATGCCGGCGCGGCGCAGTTGCCGGTAGGCGCCCGAGCCCAGGTCGACGAGGTAGGCCTTGCCGTCCACCACCAGCGCCGACGAGATGCCGTGGGGCGCGTCGTTGCCGTACCAGGTCGGCCCGCCGGCCACGCCCAGCAGCACCAGTTCGGCGCCCTGCCCCGCTTGCGCGGCTGGCGCGGCCAGCATCGCCGCCACGCCCAGCGCCGCGGCGGCGCGACCCAGCCAGCGGCGCAGGCCGCCGACGGCCGAACGGCGCGCCGGCAAGCCTGCATGCGCCACGTTCACGAACCGCTTGCCGGCCTCAGACATGGTTCTTCTGCGGCAGCACGGTCAAGGCCACCAGGGCCACCACGCAGGCGCCCATCACATACAGCGCCGGCGCGAAGGCCACGCCGGTGGTGTAGGTGATCCAGGTCAGGATGGCCGGCGCGAAGCCGCCCAGCACCGTCACCGCGGTGTTGTAGGCCAGGGACATGCCGGACGAGCGCACCGCCGTCGGGAACACTTCCGACAGCGCCGACGGCGCGGTGCCGACGTACAGCGCCACCAGCAGGCAGAACGACGACTGCACCACGATCAGCGCGAACTGCGTGTGGTTGGCCTGCAGCCACATCATCAGCGGATACACCGCGATCAGCAGCAGCAGCGCCGACGCGCGCAGCACGGTGCGGCGGCCGTAGCGGTCGGACAGCGTGCCCGAGAAGAAGCAGCCGCCGATCAGGAACAGGTTGCCCACCAAGGCGCCCAGGAAGGCCTGCGAGCTGGTGAAGCCCATGCTCTTCTGCACATAGATCGGCATGAAGATGATCAGCGCGTACGGCCCGATGGCCCACAGCACCGACATGCACAGACCGGTGAACAGCTCGCGCGGATAGTCGCGCAGCACGCTCAAGAGCGGCGCCTTGGCGGGCTTGCCGCTGGCGGCCTGGCGCTGCTGTTCCTCGCGGAAATGCGGCGTCTCGTCGAGCGTGCGGCGCATCCACAGGCCCACCGGCGCGATCGACAGGCCGACGATGAACGGAATGCGCCAGCCCCATTCGCCCACCTGGTCTTCGGTCAGCAGCGTGGTCACCAGCGTGGCGACCAGCGCGCCCAGCAGGTTGGAGATGCCCATGCTGGCCTGCAGCCACGAGGCGTACTGGCCGCGCTTGCCGGCCGGCGCGTGCTCGACCAGGAAGGCGGTGGCGCCGCCCACTTCGCCGCCGGCCGAGAAGCCCTGCAGCATGCGGCCGCACACGATCAGCAGCGGCGCGCCCACGCCGATGGCGGCGTACGGCGGCGCGATGGCGATGAGCAGCGTGCCCAGCGCCATCAGCATGATGGTCAGCGTCAGCGCCGCCTTGCGGCCGGCGCGGTCGCCATACGCGCCCAACATCAGCGCGCCCAGCGGCCGCACCACGAAACCCAGCCCGAAGGCCAGGAACGAGGCCATCAGCTGCACCGTCGGATCTTCGTTGTGGAAGAAGTTCTGCCCGATATACACCGCGAACAGCGCGTAGACCGAAAAGTCGTACCACTCCAGGGCGTTGCCGATCGAAGCGGCGATGACCGCCTTCTTGGCGCCCTTGTGCTCATCGGCGCCTGCGTGGGCGGCATTGCCCCCCACCATCCCCGCGCCCGGGTTGATTGCGATGTTTTTCATTGACGTTCCCGTTGATTCGCCCCGTGTCCGGGGCTGTTATGTCCTGCCGTTCAAACCCGCGCCGCCATCGTGTCGATGCGGTCGATACCCTTCTTGCCGACTTCGTCCAGCGCTTCTTCGTAGCCGGCGTCGGCATAGCGCAGTACGCCGCTGGCGGTGTCGTTGGTCAGCGACAGCGACAGGCGCTGCGCCGCCGCGTCGGTGCCGTCCGCCACCACCGTCACGCCGGCGCTGGTCATGTAGCCGCTGTAGCCGCCGCCGCCCGAGTGGATCGCCACCAGGTCGGCGCTGGACGAACAATTGATCATCGCGTTCAGCAGCGGCCAGTCGGCGATGGCGTCGGAGCCGTCGCGCATGTTCTCGGTCATGATGTTCGGATGCGCCATGGCGCCGGCGTCCAGGTGGTCGCGGGTGAACGCCACCGGCGCGGCCAGGATGCCCTCGCGCACCATGCGGTTCACTTCCAGCGCCAATTCCGTGCGCTCGCCGTGGCCGAGCCAGGCGATGCGCGCGGGCAGGCCCTCGAACGGCACCGACTCGCGCGCCAGCCGGATCCAGTTGGACACGATCAGGTTGTCGGGGAAGCGCCGCAGCAGGAAGTCGTCGATCTTGCGGATGTCCTCGGGATCGTTGGACAGCGCGATCCAGCGGAACGGGCCGATGGCGCGCGCGAACAACGGGCGCAGGAAGGCCTCGGTGAAGACGGGGATCTCGAAGGCGCGCTCGACGCCGCCCTGCTTCGCATGGGTGCGGATCAGGTTGCCGTTGTCGAACACCACCGCGCCGCGGTCCTTGAAGCCCAGCATCGCGGTGACGTGGCGCACGATCGAGCGGCGGCTGGCGTCCATCAGGCCTGCCATGTCCTCGCGGCGCATGCGCGCGACCTGCTCCAGCGTGTGGCCGGCGGGCACGTAGCCGTAGACCAGGTCATGCGCCGAGGTCTGGTCGGTGACGATGTCGGGCACGATGCCGCGCGCCAGGATCTCGGGATACACGTCGGCGGCGTTGCCGAGCAGGCCCACCGACAGCGGGCGGCGCGCCGCCTGCGCGTCGCGGATCAGCGCCAGCGCCTCGTCCAGCGTGTCGGCGCGGCATTCCAGGAAGCCGGCCTGGATGCGTTTCTCGATGCGTTCCGGATCGATCTCGACCGTCAGGATGGCGGCGTTGGCCATGCGGCCCGCCAGCGGCTGGGCCCCACCCATGCCGCCCATGCCCGCGGTCAGGATGAAGCGGCCGCGCAGGTCGTTGTCGAAATGGCGCTCGGCGATGCGCGAGAAGATCTCGTAAGTGCCCTGGATCACGCCCTGCGAGCCGATGTACTGCCAGTCGCCGGCGGTCAGGCCGCCCCAGCAGATCAGGTTGTCGTCCTGCATGCGGTAGAAATTCTCGGCATGCGCCCACTGCCCCACCATGTTGCAGTTGGCCATGATCACGATCGGCGCCTGCGGATGGGTGCGCAGCACGCCGATGGGCTTGCCGGACTGCACGATCAGGGTCTGGTCCTCTTCCAGCGTCATCAGCGCGCGCACGATGGCGTCGTGCGACGGCCAGTCGCGCGCGGCGCGGCCCAGCGCCGCGTAGACCACCAGGTTGGCGGGGTCCTCGCCCACCGCCAGCACGTTCTCCAGGAGGCGCAGCAGCGCTTCCTGGCGCCAGCCCTTGCAACGCAGCGTGGTGCCGCCCGGCACCTTGAATTCACGTTTCATCAGCGCCCCCTCAGCGACCCAGCGCGTAGCCGGTGAAGTCCATGCCCAGCGCCTTCTCGACGATCGGATAGACCGAGGCGTCGGTGACGCTGGAGGACAGCGGGATGTGCTGCTTGGACACGTGCAGGATGGACACCTGCAGGCCCTCGCGCAACTTGCCGGCGCTGACCGGATTGCCGTCGGCGTCCAGCGTGGTGATGACGTCCGGATAGCAGGCGATGCGCTCGCCCTGCGCGTCGGTCACGGCCATGTGCTCGTTCATGACGTGGATGACGCGCTTGCCCGCGCCCTCGCCGATCTCGACCGTGCCGATGTCGAAGGCTTCCTCGGTGTACTTGAGCGTGTTGCGCACCACCTTGCCGGAGCCGATGATCTCGCCCTGCGTGGCCTTGCAGATGGCGTCGATCACGGCGCTGCCGCCCTTGGGCTGCGCCGCCAGGATGGCTTCGCCCAGCGCCAGCGCGCGGCTGATGCCGCCCAGCGCGGCGTGGCGCCGCACGTACGAGGCGCGGATCGGATTGCGGCAGCTGGCGATGAAGCCGCCGGCCATGTCGGCGGCCTTGCGCAGCACGGGCGACACCTTGCCGGTGGCGCCGTGCACGGTCAGTTCCATATAGGCGTTGTTGGCGCGGTTGCCGCCCACGGCGCACTGGATCATCGGCTCGGGGCTGCCGGCCAGGCCCAGCGAGCCCATGTCGCCGGTGGGATGGGCGCGGATGTCGCCCACCGCGTCCACCACCTTGGTGCCCAGCACCGCCGACGGCAGCCAGCCGTTGAGCGTGCTGGACATGCCGTTCTGGCCGATGATGAGGCCATACAGGCGCTCGCCCAGCGCATCCTGCAGGCGCTCGGCCGCCTTGACGTAGTCGATGCCCAGCATCTGCCAGTCGGTCAGGCCGCCGGGCGCGCCGATGGCGGCGGCGGTGGCGATCCAGGCGTCATCGGGCACTTCGTCCATCGACACCAGTTCGGGCCGGCCGATGGTCACGGCCAGCGATCCCAGTTCGCGGCCATGCTCGGCCCAGCCGCCCCCGCCACAGGCAAACACCGAACCGCCCCTGACCGCGGCCTCGACATCCTGCATCGTCAAGATTCTTCCCATTGCTGCGCCCTTCCTATCCCGATTGCGTTTAGCGGCTCCAACGGCATGCGCGCTGGATAGACGAGGGCATCATAGGAACCAATCCCGTTAATGTCGTATTACCTTTTATGCCTTGTTCATAACATTGGGTTAATAGCGGGGTGCGCCCCGAGAGAGGGGCAATCCGGGGGCAGAACGGACCTAGGGATATCCCCAGGCGCCGGCGGGGGAAAAGATCAGGCGCCGGCGTGCTGGTCCAGCGTCACCAGCACGTCGATGAAGGCCTGCGCCAGGCGCGACAGCGGCTGCAATTGCAGGTGGAACACATTGACCGGCGCGTTGACCGTATCGGCGATCGGCACCGTCACCACGTCCGACCAGATCGGGCCGGCCACGGTGATCTCGTCCACCAGCGCCACGCCGGCGCCGGCCTGCACCAGGGCGCAGGCCACGTGCGCCTGCTGCACCTCGATACGCGGCTCGGGCTGCGCGTCCTCGGCGCCGAACAGCTTGTGCACCAGCATGCCGAAGGGAATGTCGGCGCTGTAGCCGATCAGCGGCTCGCGCGCCAACTCGGCGGCGGTGACCTGGCGGCGTCCGGCCAGCGGATGGCCGGCGGGCAGCACCGCCACGATGCGGTTCTCGTACAGCGGCCGGGTCGCCAGGCTGGGATGGTTCACCGGCATGTAGGCCACGCCCAGTTCGACCTGCTGGGTCAGCAGCGACTGCTCCATCACCGCCGGGATCAGCGTCTGCAGCACGATGCGGATTTCCGGGTGTAGTTGACGAAAGCGGGCGATGGCGCGCGGCAGCAGCGACTGGCCCAGGCTCGGGCTACAGGACAGGCGCAACTGGCCCTCGCGGTTCTCCGCCAGGTTGTCGGCCACCTCGTTGACGCGCTGCACGTTCTGGTAGAGCGCGGTCACTTCGACGAACAGCCGCCGCGCTTCCGGCGTGGGGTAGAGCCGCCCCTTGATGCGCTCGAACAGCATCAGGCCCAGGCGCTGCTCGGTGTAGGCGATCAGCCGGCTGACGGCGGGTTGCGACACGAACAGCAGCTTGGAGGCGCCGCTGATCGAGCCGCTCAACATGATGGCGCGGAAGACCTCGATCTGGCGCAGATTCAATTTCATATGCTTAACCTGATGTTAATTCCCATGCACATATAAGCATAAGACGTTTTGAATCGTGCTTACTACACTGCCCTTCAGTTCTTCATTGGATGGAAGTGGTCATGAGCGATTTCGATTGGGTGGTGCGCGGCAATATCGTCGATCCGCACGGCATCGTGGAAAACGGCTGGCTGGCCGTGCAGGGCGGCAAGATCGCCGCGCGCGGCACCGGCGCGGCCCCCGCGGCGCGTGACAGCGTCGACGCCAGCGGGCAGTGGATCATCCCCGGCGTGGTCGACGGCCAGGTGCACTCCGGCAGCCAGGCCAACCAGGAAGGCCTGGGCTGGGCCTCGCGCGCCGCCGCCGCCGGCGGCGTCACGGTCATGGTCGACATGCCCTACGACGATCCCGAGCCGGTCGCCTCGCGCCCGCGCCTGGACGCCAAGATCGCCGAGGTCGAGCGCGACTGCCACGTCGACGTGGGGCTGTTCGGCACCCTGAACAAGGAACACGGCCTGGCCGCCGCCGCCGGCCTGATCGAGGGCGGCGTCTGTGCCTTCAAGTTCTCCACCTTCGAAGCCACGCCCGGCCGCTTCCCGCGCATCGAGGAAGACGACCTGTACGAGGCCTTCCGCCTGATCGCGCCGTCCGGCCTGGTGTGCGGCGTGCACAACCAGATGCAGGAGATGACGCGCAAGAACATCGCCCGCCTGATCGAGGCCGACGACACCGGCTGGGACGCCTTCATGCGCGCCCACACGCCGCTGATCGAGAACCTGGCCACCGCGCTGATCTACGAGATCGGCGCCGAGACCGGCGCCCGCGCCCACGCGGTGCACGTATCGACCTCGCGCGGCTTCGAGATCTGCAACATGTTCCGCCGCAACGGCCACCGCGCCAGCATCGAGACCTGCGTGCAATACCTGATGCTGAACCACGAGGAACACACCCGCCGCTTCGGCGCCAAGACCAAGCACTATCCGCCGATCCGCCCCAAGGCCGAGGTCGAGCTGCTGTGGACCCACATCGCCAACGACGAATGCACCTTCGTGTCGTCGGATCACGTCAGCTGGGGCCTGGAGCGCAAGCAAAACCCCAACGTCTTCAAGAACTCGTCCGGCGGCCCGGGCCTGGAAACGCTGCTGCCGGCTTTCTGGACCGGTTGCGAGGAACATGGCATCTCGCCGTCGATGGTGGTGCGCCAGCTGTGCGATAACCCCGCGCGCCACTTCCTGCTGGACGATCGCAAGGGCACGCTGGAAGTCGGCAAGGATGCCGACATCGTCATCCTGACGCCGGAGCGCTACGCCTACGACCCGTCCACCAGCCTGTCGGCGGTGCAATGGAGTTCGTTCGAGGGCCGCGAGTTCACGGTGCGCGTGGCCGGCACCTGGTGCCGCGGCCAGCAGGTCTATGATGGCCGCCGCATCGTCAACAACAAGGGCGACGGCCGCTTCCTGCGTCCGCGCAAGGCATGAACGGCATGGCCATGTCCTTTCCTCCGTTGAACGCCGAACGCCTGTGGTCGCGCGTCGAGACCCTGTCGCGCTACACCCTGCCCGACCAGCCCTGGACCCGCCGCGCCTTTTCGCCGCTGTTCCTCGAAGCACGCGACTGGCTGCGCGGTGAATTCGAAGCCGCCGGCCTGGCCACGCGCCTGGACGCCGGCGGCAACCTGATCGGCACCCGCGCCGGCCGCAACGCGCAGCTCAAGCCCATCGCCACCGGCTCGCACTGCGACACCGTCATGAGCGGCGGCCGCTTCGACGGCATCATCGGCGTGCTGGCCGGCATCGAGGTCGCCCACACGATGCGGGAACATGGCATCGAACTGGAACACCCGTTCGAGGTCATCGACTTCCTGTCCGAAGAACCCAGCGACTACGGCATCTCCTGCGTCGGCAGCCGCGCCTTGAGCGGCCAACTCAGCGCCGACATGCTGGCCGCCCGCAACGCCGACGGCGAGACGCTGGCGCAGGGCATCGCCCGCATCGGCGGCGATCCGGTCGCGCTGGCGCGGCCCCTGCGTGGCCCCGACGGCACCGCTGCCTTCGTCGAGCTGCACATCGAGCAAGGCCCCGTGCTGGAAAGCCGCCAGCTGCCCATCGGCGTGGTCACCAACATCGTCGGCATC
>NZ_CYTU01000088.1:0-9361 GCF_001299375.1 Achromobacter sp. 2789STDY5608621
GTAGCCCCTCGGTCGGGCGGACCCGATGGCGGGCAACCTCGATGCGCCCGAGGGAATCCGAAGGAGTCGCCGAAGGCGAGGACGAGGATGACAAAGGGGAAGTCCGGAGCGAACGCTCCGGACCGCAATCGTGGGCGCCCGCCATCGGGTCCGACCGACCGAGGGGCGACCTACGAACACCCAACTCGTCCCCGTTTTACAACCACAGCAGCCCCCCAAAATTGGCAGCCCCCCCACTTTCAGGCTAGAATGCCAAGTTACCCAATTCCCCCGCCAGCCCAGTATCCGGTTGTGCGGTCGGGTCGAAGCCTTGCCAAACCGCAAGACCCGCTTCGCCCCGCAAATCCGATTTCCGCAAATTCAACAGGAGAATCAACATGGCTGAACGCAAACGCGTGCGTCGCAACACCCTGGAACGCCGTTGCCTGGGCAAGGCCTTCAAGCGCTTGTTCGTCAAGTCGCCCAAGGGTGTGTTCAAGATGCTGGAAAAGATCAAGCGCGTCTAAATGACACGCCGGCCGCGCCAGGTTCCTGGCGTGCGGCCTGATCGAAAAAAATCCCCGCTGGTGCGAACCGGCGGGGATTTTTGTTTGGGCGGCCGGGCACGCCAGCGGTAGACAAACGGCCCGGGGAAACTGGCGAGTGGGCGACCCGCGTTGCCGGCAGGCCATTGTCGACGGGCCGCCTGCAACGCCTGCGATTGATGCCGGCCGCGCTCGCTGGCGCCCACTTCAGCCCCAGGCGTCAACCCCGCAGCTTCGCCAGCACCTGCTCGGCGCGCGGCAGCGGATTGACCGCGCCGTAGCCCAGCGTCGACAGCGCCGCCGCCACGTTGGCGTAGCGCACCGCGTCGGCCCAGTCGTCGCCCTGGCAGCGGCGCGCCAGCAGGCTGCCGGCGAAGCAGTCGCCGGCGCCGGTCGCGTCCACCGCCTCCACCCGCAAAGCCGCCACCGGGGTGCGCGTCTTGCCGTCGTCGATGACCGAACCGTCCTTGCCCAGCTTCAACACGACCACGCCCGTCGCCCCGGCATCGCGGATCCAGTCCAGCGTGCGTTCGGGGTCGTCGTTGCCGGTCAGGTGCTGCATGTCGTCCATGCTCGGCAGGAACAGGTCGGCATGGCACAGCGCCTCGCGCAGCACGGCGCGGGCCCGGTCCAGCGGCCACAGGCGCAGCCGCAGGTTCGAATCCAGGCTGACCTGCACGCCGGCCGCGCGCGCGCGGCCGATGGCCGCGAAGACCGTGTCGCAGGCGCTGGTGCTGATCGCCAGGCTGATGCCCGAGACATGCAGGAAGCGGGCGCGCTCGATCAGGCCGCCGTCGAGCGTGGCCGGCGTCATCAGGCTGGCGGCGGAGCCGCGGCGCAGGTAGCTGAAGGCGTGGCCGTCGGGGCCGTGCTGCACGAAGTACAGGCCGGTGTGCGCGCTGGCGTCGACTTCGACGCCCGAGGTGTCCACCCCCTCTTCGCGCCACAGGGCCAGGAACTGCGCGCCGAAGGCGTCGTCGCCGACGCGGGTCAGGTAGGCGCAGCGCGCACCCTGGCGAGCCGCGGCGATGACGGCGTTGGAAGTGTCGCCGCCGAAGCCTTGCAGGTATTGCAACTCGCCCTGGCGGGTCTGGTTCAGTTCGACCAGCGGCTCGCCCAGCGCGACGATGTCGAAATCAGCCATGGGCGGCCTCGCGGGTGCGGATGATCTGCGCCACCAGCGCGGCGGTGTCGCGCGCGGCGAAGGCGGCCTTGTCGTAGAGGTTGCTGCCGATGCCGACCAGGCCGGCGCCGGCGGCGAAGTACGAGGCCATGTTCTCGGCGGTGACGCCGCCGGTGGGGCAGAACACCGTGTCCGGATAGACCGACTTCAGCGCCGCCAGGTGCTTGGGGCCGCCGGTATCGGCCGGAAACACCTTGACCACGTCGACGCCGGCGCGGCGCGCGGCCAGCACTTCGGTGGGCGTGAAGGCGCCCAGCAGGCACAGGGCGTCGGCGGCGTGCGCCAGGTCGACGATCTCGGTGGCCAGGGCCGGCGACACCAGGAAGTCGGCGCCAGCCACCAGGGCCTCGCGCGCCTGGGTTTCATCCAGCACCGTGCCCACGCCCAGCAGCAGGCTGGGACCGTGCTTGTCGCGCAGCGCGCGCACCAGGTCGGTCACGCCCGGAATGGTCCAGGTCAGTTCCAGCGTGGTGCAGCCGGCGGCCACGGCCACCTCGGCGGCGTAGGCCGCGGTGGCGGCGTCCTGGTAGCGCAGCACGGGCACGACCCGAGCGGCGAGCAGGGCGTCTAGCTTCGAGGCAAGGGGAGCAGCAGTCATGGCATTCCTTTCGGGACGGAGCGTTCAGGCGCCGCCGGATGGCAGCACGGCGAGTTTGGCGGCGGCCGCATCGCGCAGCCGCAGCAGGGGTTCGATATAGGCGGATTGCGGATCGTCGCGGCGCCGGAACATCAGCGTGCTGACGCTGACGCAGGCCACCGGCTGGCCGGCGGCATCGCGCAGCGCCACGCCGTAGCAGACGATGCCGGGCTCGTTTTCCTCGTTGTCCAGCGCGTAGCCGCGCGCCGCCGTCTCGGCCAGCGCCGCGCGCAGCGCGGGCAGGCTCGCCACGGTGCCGGGCATGCGCGATTCCAGCGGCAGGTCGCGCAACAGGCGCTCCCGCGCCGGCTCGCCCAGCGCGGCCAGGTAGGCCTTGCCGACCGCGCTCGAATGCAGCGCCACCGCCGCGCCCACGCGCGAGGCCATGCGCACCGGGCCGGGGCTTTCGAGCTTGTCGATGTAGATCATTTCGGCGCCGGCCGGCACCGCCAGGTGCACGGTCTCGCCGGTCGCGTCGCGCAGCGCCTGCAGATCGGCCGCGAGCGCGGCGCGCAGGTCGAACTGCGACCAGGCGCGGCTGGCCAGGGCCAGCAGGCGCGGCCCCAGGCGATAGGCGCCGTCGGTTTCGGCCACCATGCCCTGCTCGGCCAGCGCGGCCACGATGCGGTAGACGGTCGGCCGCGGATAACCGCTGCTGCGCGCCAGCGCCGCCGCCGTGGGCGGCTGCGGCGCGTCCGCCACCGCCTGCAACACCGTCATGAATTTGGCGAACGCCGCGGCGCCCGCCACCTTGGATTCCGACACGACCGCCCCCACCTCGGGTAGATGCCCTGCGTTAACAATGCGCCCGCAGAATGCACCCGGCAAACCGCGCTAATTTCAGACGAATCTGCGATACTGTTTATTTGTACAGCAGCGGAGCGCATGTTTGACCACATTGTGGACACATGCCTCACGATATAGGCAATTATTCCACATCGCCGCGCCCGGAACCAGCCACTGGCCGTCGTCCGGGGCCGCGCCCTCCCTCAGGCTACGATACCGTCCATGAGCTCCCAAATCCGCATCGTTGGCGCCCGCCAGAACAATCTCAAGAACCTGGACCTGACCATCGCCACCGGCGAACTGGTGGTCGTGACCGGCGTGTCGGGGTCCGGCAAAAGTTCGCTGGCCTTCGATACCCTCTACGCCGAGGGCCAGCGCCGCTACGTGGAAACCTTCTCGCCCTATGCGCGCCAGTTCCTGGACCGCATGGACAAGCCGCAGGTGGACCGCATCGAAGGCATCCTGCCGGCCATCGCCATCGACCAGACCAACCCGGTGCGCAGCTCGCGCAGCACGGTCGGCACGATGACCGAGCTCAATGACCACATCAAGCTGCTGTTCGCGCGCGGCGCGCGCCTGCACTGCCGCGGCTGTGGCAAGGTAGTGCAGCGCGACACCCCGGAATCGATCTACCGTTCGCTGGCCGAGCGCTCGGCCGCCGCGGGCGATCCGCGCCTGGTGGTGACCTTCCCCATCGCCGTGCCGGCCAACTTCACCGAAGACGAAGTGCGCGGCTTCCTCGAGCAGCAGGGCTACACCCGCGTGCACGCCGAGGAAACCGCCGTGCCGAACGCCACCGCGCCGGCCAAGGGCGCCAAGAAGGAAAAGGGCAAGGCCAAGGCCGCCGCCGAGGAACGCCGCATCCTGCACGTGATCCAGGATCGCTTCCGCTTCGCCGGCACCGAACGCGAACGCGTGATGGAAGCGCTGGATACGGCATTGCGCATGGGCGCCGGCCACCTGGCCGTCTACGTCATGGACGCCGAGGGCGCCGACGCGCACACCTGGAAGTACAGCGACCGCCTGCACTGCGCCGACTGCAATATCGAATACACCGATCCGCTGCCCAGCAGCTTCTCGTTCAACTCGCCGCTGGGCGCCTGCGAGGCCTGCCGCGGCTTCGGCCGCGTGATCGGCATCGACTTCGGCCTGGTCATTCCCGACGAGAACAAGACCCTGCTGGAAGGCGCCATCAAGCCCTGGACCACGCCCTCGTACAAGGAATGCCAGGACGAACTGCAGAAATACGCGCCGCGCGCCGGCGTTCCGCTGGGCGTGCCCTGGAAGAGCCTGAGCGAGGAGCACAAGCGCTGGGTGCTGTACGGCACGCCCGACTGGAAGGGCGGCAACGACGCCTGGAAGCACCAGTGGTACGGCGTGCAGCGCTTCTTCGACTGGCTCGAGACCAAGTCGTACAAGATGCACGTGCGCGTGCTGCTGTCCAAGTACCGCAGCTACACGCCCTGCCCCACCTGCAACGGCGCGCGCCTCAAGCCCGACGCGCTGCTGTGGCGCCTGGGCACCAAGGCCGAGGCCGACGCCGTGCTGCCGCCGGAAGACGGCCGCTACAAGCGCTTCATGCCGGTCGGCGCCAACTGGAGCCGCGAGCAGCTCGACAACCTGGACGGCCTGTCGATCCATGACGTGATGCTGCTGCCCATCGAACGGGTGCGCACGTTCTTCGACAAGCTGTCGTTCGAAGGCGCGCTGGACGCCGCCACCGACCTGCTCATGACCGAGGTGCGCGCGCGCCTGAAGTTCCTGTGCGACGTCGGCCTGGGCTACCTGACGCTGGACCGCCAGAGCCGCACGCTGTCCGGCGGCGAAGTGCAGCGCATCAACCTGACCACCGCGCTCGGCACCTCGCTGGTGAACACGCTGTTCGTGCTGGACGAACCGTCCATCGGCCTGCACCCGCGCGACATGCACCGCGTGGTCGAAGTCATGCATCGCCTGCGCAACGCCGGCAACACGCTGGTGGTGGTGGAGCACGACCCGCAGGTCATGGTGGCCGCCGACCGCATCATCGACATCGGCCCCGGCCCCGGCGAACGCGGCGGCCAGATCGTGTTCGACGGCACGCCGGCGCAGCTGCGCGCGGCCCGCACGCTGACCGGCGACTACCTTGGCGGCCGCCAGCGCGTCGAAGCGCCGCGCCCCATGCCGGTGGCGGCCAACACGCCGCGCCTGCTGCTCGAGGGCGTCAACGCGCACAACCTCAAGAACGTCTCGGTCGAGCTGCCGCTGGGCCGGCTGGTGTGCGTGACCGGCGTATCCGGCTCGGGCAAGTCGACGCTGGTGCAGGACGTGCTGTTCCCCGCCCTGCTCAAGCAGAAGGGCAAGCCGTCTGAAGCCCCGGGCGCCTTCGAGCGCCTGCTGGGCGCCGAGCAGATCGCCGACGTCGTCATGGTCGACCAGACCCCGATCGGCAAGACCGCGCGTTCCAACCCGGCCAGCTACGTGGGCGCGTTCGACGCGATCCGCAAGCTGTTCGCGCAGGCGCCGCTGGCGCGGGAACGCGCCTACACCGCCGGCACCTTCAGCTTCAACGGCGGCGACGGCCGCTGCCCGACTTGCGGCGGCACCGGCTTCGAGCACGTCGAGATGCAGTTCCTGTCCGACGTCTACCTGCGCTGCCCCGATTGCGACGGCAAGCGCTTCCGCCCGGAAGTGCTGGAAGTGCGCGTCGAGCACCTGGGCAAGAGCGCCTCGATCGACGAGGTGCTGGAAATGACGGTGAGCGAGGCGCTGGAATTCTTCAAGGGCCTGCGCGACGTGCAGACCGGGCTGGCGCCGCTGGCCGACGTCGGCCTGGAATACGTGCGGCTGGGCCAGCCGGTGCCGACCCTGTCGGGCGGCGAGGCGCAGCGCCTGAAGCTGGCCGGCCACCTGGCCGAGGCGGCGCGCAGCGGCATCTCCACCGCCAAGGTCGCCAAGAAGGGCAGCCTGTTCCTGTTCGACGAACCCACCACCGGGCTGCACTTCGATGACGTCGCGCGCCTGATGCGCGCCTTCCGCAAGCTGCTGGCCGCGGGCCACACGCTGCTGGTCATCGAGCACAACCTGGACGTGATCCGCGCGGCCGACTGGCTGATCGACCTGGGCCCCGAAGGCGGCGACGCCGGCGGCCTGGTGATCGGCGTCGGCACGCCGCAGGACCTGATGGCCAACCCCGCCTCGCATACCGGCGCGGCGCTGCGCGACTACGAAGTCAGCATCCTGCCGGCCGACGTGGTGGTCAGCAGCGACATCGACGCGCAGGAGGCCGAACAGGCCGGCCTGACGGCCCGCATCGCCGAGCCCGAAGCCGTCTATGGCGCCGGCGAAGGCACGCCGCTGCAATCCCTCATGCGCAAGCGCCGCCAGGACAACATGGCGATCGAGATCCGCAACGCGCGCGAGCACAACCTGAAGAACGTCAGCGTCGAGATCCCGCGCGACAAGTTCACCGTGATCACCGGCGTGTCCGGCTCGGGCAAATCGACCCTGGCCTTCGACATCCTGTTCAACGAAGGCCAGCGCCGCTATCTCGAATCGCTCAACGCCTACGCCCGCGCCATCGTGCAGCCGGCCGGCAAGCCCGACGTGGACGCCATCTTCGGCATCCCGCCGACCGTGGCCATCGAGCAGCGCACCAGCCGCGGCGGCCGCAAGTCGACCGTGGCCACGATGACCGAGATCCACCACTTCCTGCGCCTGCTGTACGTGAAGCTGGGTACGCAGTACTGCCCGGACTGCAACGTCGCGGTGGAGCCGCAGAACACCGACCAGATCGTGGCGCGCCTGCTGCGCGAACGCAAGGGCGAGCACATCGGCCTGCTGGCGCCGCTGGTCACCGCGCGCAAGGGCTACTACACCGACCTGGCCAAGTGGGCCGGGTCCAAGGGCCACTCGCACCTGCGGGTCGACGGCGAGTTCATTCCGGTGGCGCCGTGGCCGCGCCTGGACCGCTACAAGGAACACACCATCGAGCTGCCGGTGGCCGACATCGTGGTCGACCCCGCCAACGAGGCCGACCTGCGCGCCGCCGTCAAGAGCGCGCTGGAAAACGGCCAGGGCGTGATGTCGGTGGTGTGGCCCGTGAACAAGCTGCACGAAGCGCTCGACAGCGAACTGCAGCAGCAGCACTTCTCGGTCAAGCGCGCCTGCCCGTCGTGCGGCACCAGCTTCCCCGAGCCCGATCCGCGCCTGTTCTCGTACAACTCCAAGCACGGCTGGTGCACCGGCTGCTTCGGCACCGGCCTGCAACTGCAGGGCTTCGACGAAGAACAGACCGGCGAGGAAACCGCCTGGAACGCCTGGTACGAAGGCGAGGCCAAGGTCTGCACGCAGTGCGACGGCCAGCGCCTGAACCGGGTCGCGCGCGCCGTGCGCTGGCGCGACAAGTCGATCGCCGAGCTGGCCTCTCTGCCGGTGTCGGACGCGCACACCTTCTTCACCGGACTGGTGGCGCGCGGCCGCGAAGGCGAGATCGCCCGCGACATCCTCACCGAGATCCGCGGCCGCCTGAACTTCATGCAGGAAGTCGGCCTGAACTACCTGGCGCTGGACCGCGCCGCCCCCACCCTGTCGGGCGGCGAGGCGCAGCGCATCCGGCTGGCGGCGCAGCTGGGCTCGAACCTGCAGGGCGTCTGCTACGTGCTGGACGAGCCCACCATCGGTCTGCATCCGCGCGACAACCGCATCCTGCTGGACGCGCTGGCGCGCCTGGAAGGCAACGGCAACACGCTGGTGGTGGTCGAGCATGACGACGACACCATCCGCCGCGCCTCGCACATCATCGACATCGGCCCCGGCGCCGGCATCCGCGGCGGCCGCGTGGTGGCGCAGGGCAGCGCGCAGGACCTGATCGACGCGCCCGAATCCGTCACCGGCCGCTACCTGGCCAAGCCGCTGCAGCATCCGCTGCAAGGCCGCCGTCCGGTCGAGGCCGACACCCCCATGATCGAGATCAAGGGCGCGCGCCTGCACAACCTGCGCAGCGTCGACGCCAAGATCCCGGTCGGCCGCCTGAGCGTGGTCACGGGCGTGTCCGGTTCCGGCAAATCGACGCTGGCGCGCGAAGTGCTGCTGGACAACCTGATGCAGGCCGTCTCGCAGGGCAAGGCGCCCGGCTGGGCCGGCTGCGAGAGCATTCAGGGCTGGGAAGCGATCGACCGCGTGCTGGAAGTGGACCAGACCCCGATCGGCAAGACGCCGCGTTCATGCCCGGCGACCTACGTCGGCTTCTGGGACGACGTGCGCAAGCAGTTCGCCGACACCCGCGAAGCGCGCATGCGCGGCTGGACCGCGGCGCGCTTCTCGTTCAACACCGGCGACGGCCGCTGCCCGATCTGCGAAGGCCAGGGCATGCGCACCATCGAAATGAACTTCCTGCCCGACGTGAAAGTGCCGTGCGACGCCTGCAACGGCGCGCGTTTCAACAGCGACACGCTGAGCGTGCAGATGCGCGGCAAGAACGCCGGCGAACTGCTGTCCATGGAAGTCGATGACGCCATCGAATACTTCGCCGCCCATCCCAAGATCCATCGCCCGCTGCAGCTGATGCAGGACGTCGGCCTGGGCTACCTGACGCTGGGCCAGCCGTCGCCGACGCTGTCCGGCGGCGAGGCGCAGCGCATCAAGCTGGTCACCGAGCTGTCCAAGGCGCGCCTGACCGACGGCCTGATCAAGACCGGCCGCGCCTCGCGCATCCCGCACACGCTGTACGTGCTGGACGAGCCGACCGTGGGCCTGTCGATGGCCGACGTGGAAAAGCTGATCCACGTGCTGCACCGCCTGGTGGAAGCCGGCAACACGGTGGTGGTGATCGAGCATAATCTCGACGTTATCGCCGAAGCCGACTGGCTGCTGGACCTGGGCCCCGAAGGCGGCACCGGCGGCGGCAAGCTGGTGGCGCAGGGCTCGCCGGAACACGTCATGACCCTGAGCGACCACTCCCACACGGGCCGGGTGCTGACGGAGTTCCTGGCACAACAATAAAGAGCGTCATGCATTGTCGTTTTGAAGACCGGCTGTCCGGCCGCGCCCTGCGGCTGGACGGCTTTCTGGCCCGCATCGAGGCGCGCGCGGCGGCCGAGGTCGGCCCCGCCCTGGCCGCCATCGAGGCGGCGCGCCAACGCGGGCACTGGGTCGCGCTGCTGCTGGACTACGAGCTGGGAGAATGGCTGTTGCCCGAAGCCGCCCGGCCCGCGCCCGCCGGTCCCTGGACGCCGCCCCATGATGACGGCC
>NZ_CYTU01000089.1:0-9037 GCF_001299375.1 Achromobacter sp. 2789STDY5608621
GGTTCGGAATGGCGGGCCGCCGTGCCGCGCTTGCGGCGCCGCGCCATGCTCACAGCGCCACGCCATGCTCACAGCGCCACGAACACCACGCCATCCTCGATCCTGACCGGGTAGGTCGCCAGGTTGTCGCGCAGCGGCGAGCAGAGCGCGCGGCCGTCGCGCACGTCGAAGCGGCCCTGGTGCAGCGGGCACTCGATCTCGTGGCCCGTCAGGAAGCCGTCGCACAGGCGCGCATTGCCGTGCGTACAGAGGTTGTCGGTGGCGTAGACGCTGCCTTCCACCCCGTACAGCGCGATCTCGCGGTCGCCCGCCTGCACGGCGATCACGTCTTCCTCCGGCACGTCGGCCAGCGCGATGGCCTTGATCCAGTTCGTACTCATGTCTTGATGTCCTGGTCAGATGGGATAGATCAGCGAATTCGGGATCAGCTCGCTGTCGAAAATGCACAGCCGCGACTCGAACTTCAGCCCGTCGGGCGTCTGCCGGATCACGTCCAGGTAGCGGCCGACGTTGTAGACCGTGGTCAGCTGGTTCGGCTTGGTGCGGAACACGGCGTAGTTCGCTTCCGATTCGATCCGGTCGCCCCGCACCGACAGCACGCGCGGCGCGCCGACCACGTGGCGCTGGTAGTAGGGGTCGTGGAAGATGGTGTCGGTGGCGCCGTAGATGCGGTCCTTGAGCATGCCGCGGCTCTCGAACGACATGGTCGCCAGCGGGTAGCCGCGCTCGTGATTCTCGCGCGGCAGCACCTTGTAGACGCAGTCCTCCAGGAAGAAGTCGGGCCATTGTTCCCACTGTTCGGCGTCGAGCGCGGCGGCGTAGTCGGCGTACAGCCGGGTCAGCTGGTAGTAGAGGGGAAAGTCCAGCATCGTTACGCCTCCGCTTCCATCACGCGGCGCCAGTAGGCGTACATGCCGCGGATCAGGGTCTCGGTCACCATGTGGTCGGTGTTCTCGGCGGTCTTGCCGCCCAGTTCGGCCACGCTGCGGTGCCAGGGCTTCTGCGCGAAGCCCGATTGCGAGAACTCGATGACTTCGCCATCGTCCGCCGAGACGAAGCCGGCCGGGCCGAACAGGTTGGCCTGGCGCAGGCGGCGCTGCGTCATCTCGGGCGTGTCGTCGGCGAAGCCGAAATGGGTCCAGACGAAGTCGAAGGCGTCGTGGCCGACCGGCTGCATGTGGCGCGTGGACAGCGAGTTGACCTGCTGCTGGATGATGACGCTGGGGAACAGCGTCATCAGCACGGCGGTGGGGCCGTTCCACCAGGGTTCCGGGACGATGTCGAGGAAGCGGTCGTCGTTCAGCGTCATCTGTTCCTTGAAGCTGGACACGCCGCTGGTGACGCTGCCCTTGCCGCCCTGGCCGCGGGTCGAGATCATGGCCGCGTGGCGGAAGTGGCGGTCCATCTTCAGTTCGGAGCGGTTGTCGGCGCGCCACAGGCCGAAGGTGACGAACCAGGTGTGCAGCAGGCCGGGGTGGTAGGGGTCCTTGATGTTCTCCTGCATCAGCTTCCAGTTGCCGGGGATGCGCTGGCGGCTGTAGCCGTGGATCACCAGCTGGCGGCCGTCGAAGACGCGGTCGAAGTAGTGCAGGATGTCGGGGCCCAGGTAGTCCTCCAGCGGCTCGACGCCGTGGTCGAACGAGGCGAACACCACGCCGTTGCGGCAGGCCACGGCCAGCTTGGTCAGGCCGTGCTCTTCCGGCTTGAAGTCGGGCGGCATGCCGCCGTTGACGCGGCCGTCCTGCTTGACGCCGCGGCGGAACGGCACGCCGATCAGGTTGCCCTGCAGGTCGTAGTTCCACTGGTGGTAGGGGCAGACGAACTCGCTGCGGTTGCCGGAACGTTCGCGGCAGAACTGCACGCCGCGGTGGGCGCAGACGTTTTCCACCACGCGCACCTGGCCGTCGTTGTCGCGCAGCAGGATGACGGAGCGCTCGCCCACGGCGGTGCGCTTGAAGTCGCCGGGGTTGGGGATTTCCGCTTCCAGGCCGACGTAGCTCCAGTGGCCGCGGTAGAAGAAGCGCTCCAGCTCGCGCTGGTGCAGGGCGGCGTCGGTGTAGACGCCGAAGGGGATGCGGTGGCTGCCGTCGCCCTGCCAGGGCGGCACGAACGAGAGCGGTTGTTCGGGGGCGTTCATCGGCGGCCTCCGGCGAGGCGGCCGCGCCTACAGGGCGGGGCGAGGGGATGGCGCATGGTTGTCTCCTTCATCCATCGGGGCCCGCGCGACATCGGCGCAGGCGTTTGTTGCATCATCGGCCAGGGTGTGAAATAAATAAATAGAATCTGGATGATGACAACAATCACCAAAATAAATATTGGTGGAGACAAGCATGAACCTGCAAGACATGGACCTGAACCTGCTGGTCGTGTTCAACGAGCTGTGCAAGCACGGCCGGGTGTCGGCGGTGGCGCAGAACCTGGGCATTTCGCAGCCGGGGGTCAGCAACGCGCTGGGGCGGTTGCGCAAGCTGCTGGGCGATGAGCTGTTCCTGCGCACCTCGCGCGGCATGGTGCCCACGCCCTATGCCGAGGCGCTGGCGCAGCCGATCGCCGATGCGCTGGCGGCGCTGCACGGCACGCTCAACGCGCGCGCCAGCTTCGATCCGGCGCGCAGCGAGCGCGCCTTCGTCATCGGCGTCAACGACGTCGGCGAGACCTACTTCCTGCCGCGCCTGATGCGGGCGCTGGACGACGCCGCGCCCGGCGTCACCATCCGCACCGTGCGCACCACCTCGATCGATGTGAAGGACGAGATGGAGCGCGGCCGCATCGACCTGGCGATGGGCTTCCTGCCGGGCCTGAAACACGGCTTCTTCCAGCGCCGGCTGTTCCGCCAGCCCTATGTGTGCATCTTCCGCGAGGACCATCCGCTGGCGCGCACCGGCGTGTCGGCGCGCCAGTTCCGCGCCGCCGAGCATGTCGCCATCGTGTCCGAGGGCACCGGCCACGGCGTGGTCGACCAGGTGATCGAGCAGGCCGGCATCCGCCGGCGCCTGCGCCTGACGGTGCCGCACTTCATGGCGGTGGGGCCGGTGCTGCAGGCCACCGACATGATCGCGGTGGTGCCGCGGCGCTTCGCCGATTGCGCCTGCAAGCCCTTCGGCCTGGCCACCGCGCCCTGTCCGGTGAAGATCCCGGAGTCGGTCATCAACGTGTTCTGGCACGCCCGCAACCACCGCGAGCCCGCCAACCAGTGGCTGCGGCAGGTGGTGGTGGAGCAGTTCGCGGATTAGGGCCTGTGCGAGGCTCCTTTTAGTGTGAACAGGCCCTGGCGCCGTCCTCAGAACTGCATCTGCGCCGACAGCGCCACGCTGCGCGGGCTGCCCAGGTAGTAGCTGTTGAGCCAGTAGTCGCGGTTGGCGACGTTGTTGACGTTCAGGCGCAGCGTCAGCGGCCGGCCGGTGACCTTGGTGGCGTAGCGCAGGCCCAGGTCGAAGGTGGTGTACGACGGCAGGCGGCTGTTGTTGCTGGCCGTGGCGTACTGCTGGCCGACGTGGTAGATGCCGC
Source organism: Achromobacter sp. 2789STDY5608621 (assembly GCF_001299375.1). Classification (NCBI taxonomy): domain Bacteria; kingdom Pseudomonadati; phylum Pseudomonadota; class Betaproteobacteria; order Burkholderiales; family Alcaligenaceae; genus Achromobacter; species Achromobacter sp. 2789STDY5608621. The sequence continues at coordinate 3,508 of NZ_CYTU01000089.1, forward strand.
CCGTCACGCTCAGGCCCGGCGCGAACGGCAGCGCGTACTCGGAATACAGCTTGGCCATGATCTTCGGCACGTTGATCGGAGCGCTGCCGTCGTTGGCGCTGCCCTCGACGCGGGCGGTCAGCAGCGTCACGCCGCCCATCACCGTCCAGGCGTCGGTGACCTTGCCGACCGCCGACACCTCGGCGCCGCGATGACGCTGGATGCCGTCCTGCACGTAGACGTTGGCATTGTTGGAATATTCGTAGGATTTCTCGATGTCGAACAGCGCGCCGCTCACCAGCACGCCGCCCAGCTCGGCCTTGACGCCCAGTTCGCGCTGCTTGCTGCGCATGGGCGGCAGCACCTGCAGGCGGTTGACGGCCTCGTCCGGCGCCACGCCGCCCTGTTCCAGGCCTTCGATGTAGGTGGCGTAGGTGGTCAGCCACGGGGTGGGCGCGAACATCAGCGAGGCGTTGGGCGAGTTGCGGCCGCGGTCGTAGTCCGGCTGGCCGGGCAGGCCGTCGGCGCCGCGTTCCATCGACTTGATGGTGCTGCGGTTGATGCCCACCAGCGCCGACCATTGCTCATTGAATCGGATCAGGTCGCCGATCATGAAGTTGTCGTTGCGGATGCGGCTGGCGTAGTAGGTGCGCTTGGCGGCGTCGGAGGGCCAGTCGGGTTCCGCGACCAGGGTGGGCGAATCCAGGCCGTACGGACCCTGGTAGCCGGTATGGGGCGCGTAGGTGGTCTGCCACTGCTTGTCCATGTAGCCGTAATAGCCCAGGGTGATCTTGTGGCCGACCTGCCAGGTGTCGAACGAGATGTCGGCCAGCGCCTGCCAGGCCTCGGATTCCGTCTTGGTCTCGCCGACCTTCTGCCGCAGCTGCAGGTATTGGTTGTCGGGCTGGATCGAATTCATGGTGTGGTACTGGACCGGCCGGTCCTGGTATTCGCGCAGGTGCGCCACGCGCAGCGTCAGGTGGTCGCTGGCCTCGTAGGTCATGCGCGCCATCCACCGGCGGCTCTGGGTTTCGTCGCGGATCCACGGCTGTCCCCAATCCTTGCTCGAATCCATGGCCGCGGGACGGTGCACGTCTTCGCCGACGAACCAGTAGGCGGTGGGCGAACGCATCTTGTAGTCGCTGTACGAGGCGCCCAGCTCGAGCTTGAAGCGGTCGGTGATGTTGAAGTCCAGCGCCAGGCTGGCCAGGGTGCGGTCGATCTTCTGGTCGTCGACGGCGGTGTCGCCGTTCTGGCGCACCAGGTTGACGCGGTAGCCGACCTTGCCGTTGTCGTCGAACGGGCCGCCGAAGTCGCCATGCACGTAGTACTGGCTGCCGCCGTAGTTGCCCACGGTGATGCTGTTCAGGTAGTCGGGCGTGGGGCGCTTGCTGACATAGTTGACCATGCCGCCGGGCGAGGCCGCACCGTACAGGAAGCCGGACAGGCCGCTGAGCACTTCGACGCGTTCCTTGTCTTCGAGCGAGGCGGCGAAACCGTATGAACGGCGCAGGCCGTCTTCGGCGCGGTCGTAGCTGCTGAAGCCGCGGATCTTGACCATCGGCGCCCAGCCGCTCAGTTGCGGGGTCTGCGTCAGGGTCGACGGGTTGATCCGGTAGACGTCGTCGGGCGACTGCGCCTGCACGTTCTGCAGCAGGTCGCGCGTCACCACGCTGAAGGAATAGGGCGCGTTGCGCAGCTCCATGCCGCCCAGCGCGCCGGCGGCGGACACCGTGGTGGCGCGGTAGCCATCGCTTGCCAGGCCTTCCTGCTGCAGGGAGGCGGTGGCGCTGCCTTGCACCGTGACGCTGGGCAGCGTGACGGCGTCGCCGGCGGGCGCCAGGCGCGCGCTGAAGGCATTGCCGCGCCGCACCGGCTGCAGGCCGGTGCCGGCCAGCACCGCGTTCAGGCCGGACCACGGCGACTGCCGGCCGCGCACGCCCGGGCTGTGGCGCCCGGCCGTCAGCGCGGCGTCGACCGAGACCTGGATGCCGGCCTGCACCGCGAACTCGGTCAGCACGCGACTGAGGTCGCCGGCAGGAATGTCGTAGTCGCGCTCGGCCACGGTGTCGGCCGCGGCCTGGGCATGGGCCGGCGCGGCGCCCAGCGGGGCAAGGCCGATGACGGTGGCGGCGAGCGCGGCGGCGGCCGGTTGGCGGAGGGCGGCGCGGCGGCGCGCGGAGGGCAGGGAACGGAATGGCATAGGTCGACAGGAGGTGAATGAGGTGGTTTCACCCCGTATGCCAATCGAGACGGAAAAAAGGGGAACCTGCCCGCGACGCGCGGCGCAGGGCGGTCGGCGCCGCGCGCTATCTGGGCTCCAGCACGGTCCACCAGGGCATGGGCGTGCGCACCCGCAGCGGCAGCGTGGCTTCCAGGGTTGCCAGGGCCTGCGCGGTATCCGTGGTCGAGTAGGTGCCGACGATGCGCAGGTCGGCGATTTCCGGCGCGCAGCCCAGGTAGCCGCGGCGGTAGCGCGACAGTTCGGCCACGAAATCGCCCAGGCGCATGTTCTCGGCCACCAGCAGTCCGTCGGCCCAGGAGCGGCGCGCCAGGGCGGCGGCCTCGGCGGGCGCGGCGCCGGCCCGCGTGACGCGGGCCTGTTCGCCGGCATGCAGGATGCCGCCGGGGACGCCATTGGCCACGGGTTCGATCCGCACCGCGCCGTCGAACACGGCGACCACGCTGGCGCCGTCCTGCTGGTAGACGCTGTAGCGCGTGCCCAGGGCGCGCAGCCGCGCCTGGGCCGTGTCGACCACGAAGGGGCGGGCGGGAGACTGGTTGTCCGGGGCGGTGGCGACCAGGATCTCGCCCGCCACCAGCCTGATGCGGCGCAGGTCGGGGCCGTAGTCCACGTCGATCGCGCTGTCGGTGTTGAGCCAGATGACGGCGCCATCGGCCAGCCGGATCTGGCGGCGTTCGCCCAGCGCGGTGTGGTGGGTGGCGGCCCATTGGCGCCAGGGCAGGGCGCGCGACGCGCCCCAGCCGCCGAGGCCGGCGCCGCACAGCAGCGTCAGGGTCTTGAGGGTGAGGCGGCGGCGGGCCTGGCCGGCCGCGGCCGCGTCCAGCAGGCGGTGCGCCATGGGCTTGTTGCCGCCCGGCAGATTGAGGAACTTGCCGCTGATGGCCTCGACCTGGCGCCAGGCCTGCTGGTGGGCCGGATCGGCGTCGTGCCATTGGCGCCAGCGTTGGCGTTCGGCGGCGTCGACCGAGGGCGCGCCCAGCGCCGCGTACCATTCGGCGGCCTGCTGCAGCACCTGGAAGCTGGGGGCGGCGGCGCTCATGGCGCGGGCGGCTGGCCGGCGGTCAGGCAATGCAGCATCGCCTGCGCCATGTACTTCTTGACCATGCGCTCGGACACTTCCAGGCGCGCGGCGATTTCGACGTAGGTGTAGCCCTCCAGGTGCGACAGCAGGAACGCGGCGCGGGCCTTGGGGTTGAGCTGGTTGAGCAGCGCGTCGAGTTCGCACAGCGCGTCCAGCAGCAGCGCGCCTTCCTCGGGCGAGGGCGCCAGGGTGTCGGCCACGGTGGCGAGCGTGTCGCGATAGGCGCGCTCCAGGTCCTGGCGCCGCCAGTGGTTGACCACCAGCCCGTGGGCGATGGTGGTCAGGTAGGCGCGCGGTTCGCGGATCGGTTCGAGGTTGCGCAGCACCCGCAGGAAGGTGTCGTGCGCCAGGTCGGCGGCGTCGAAGGCGTTGCCCAGCCGGCGGCGCAGCCAATCCTGCAGCCAGCCGTGGTGGTCGCTATAGAGGACTTCGATATCGGGGGATGCCGCGCGCGGGGAGGGGAACACGATGGGACGTTGCCAACGTCGAATAATCAATAAGAATGAGTATCAATTATTCTTCAGGCTTGCCGGTTTGGCAATCGGCATCGTCCCGGGGCGGACGGGTTCAGGTTTCGCGCAGGGTGACCGTGAACCAGCCGCGCAGGGCGTTGGACAGCCGGATTTCGTCGGCCGCGTGCAGGTCGGCCAGGGTCAGCACGCGTTCGCTGACGTTGCCGGTGTCCAGCAGTTCGGCGCGCTGCACGCCCGGCAGGCAGCCGCTGTCGACCGGCGGCGTGTACCAGTCGCCGTCCAGGCGCAGGTAGACGTTGCTGCGGCTGCCTTCGCACAGTTCGCCGCGTTCGTTCAGGTAGACCAGGTCGAAGATGTGCGGATGGGCCGGCAGCCATTCGATGGTCTTGGTGTACCAGGGCCGGTAGGTGGTCTTGTAGCGCAGCAGCGGCTCGGACGAGCGCAGCGCCTCGGGCGCCAGCATGATTTCCTGCTCCGCCGGCAGCGGCGGCAGCACGGCGGTCTGGATGTGGCGGCTGCCGTCGCGCGCGACCAGCAGGCGCAGGCGGTGCGCGCCGGGGGTGTTCAGGCTGAGCGCGGCGATCATGATGTCGCTTTGCACCGCGCTGCCGCCCCAGGTGTAGCCCAGCGCCTTGCACGACTGCTCCAGGCGGCGCAGGTGGCGCGCCAGCAGGGGCACGCGGTGCTCGGCGTCGACCAGGATGGTCTCGATCAGTTCGGGTTGCATGGGGGCTCCTGGTAAACGGCGGGCGGCGGCGGGCGGGGCCGGGTTCTATCCTACCCCGCGGACACGGATTGCGCACTCAGGCGCGCAGGATGCGGGCCTTCCAGTGGCATTCCTGCCATTCCTCGGCCGGATCGGAATCATGCACGATGCCGCCGCCGACGCTGTAGACGCCGTGGCCGGCTTGGTCCAGCACCAGCGTGCGGATCGCCACGTTGAGCGAGAAGTCGCCGTCGGGCGCGAGCCAGCCGATGCTGCCGCAATACAGGCCGCGCGGCGCGGCCTCCATCTGGCGGATGCGGCGCATGGCGGCGACCTTGGGGGCGCCGGTGATGGAGCCGCAGGGGAACAGCGCGCGCAGCACGTCTTCGAGCGTGGCGTCCGGCGCCTGCGCCGACACGGTCGAGGTCATGGTCCAGACGGTGGGATAGCATTCCAGCGAGAACAGCGCCTCGACCTTGACCGAGCCGGGCTCGGCCAGCCGGCCCAGGTCGTTGCGCAGCAGGTCCACGATCATCAGGTTCTCGGCGCGGTTCTTGTCGCTGGCCAGCAGCGCCTGGCCCAGGCGCTGGTCCTCGGCCGGGTCGGGGTGGCGCGGCGCCGTGCCCTTCATCGGCCGGGTGGTCAGTTGCGCGCCGCGGCGGGTCACGAACAGTTCGGGCGAGAACGACAGCACCGTGCGCGCGCCGTCCTCGATGTAGGCGCCGTGCGCCACCGGATTGCGCGCGGCGATGCGGCGGTACAGCGTGGCCGCGTCGCCCTGGTATTGCACGTCGAGCGGCTGGGTGTAGTTGACCTGGTACAGCTCGCCGGCGCCGATCAGCGCGCGGATGGCCTCGATCTGGCGCGCGTAGCCGGCCTCGGTCATGCGCGGCGCGGGGATGCTGAGGGCGGCCGGCGGGCTGTCGGCCGCCGGCGCGTCCCATGGCGTTTCGTCGATCTGGCGCTCGAACACCAATGCCGTCAGGCGCGCCCGGCCGTCATCATGGGGCGGCGTCCAGGGACCGGCGGGGGGGGGGCGGGGGGGG
>NZ_CYTU01000090.1:0-8912 GCF_001299375.1 Achromobacter sp. 2789STDY5608621
GTGGGGGGTGATGATGATTTGGGGGTGGGTCCAGAGGGGGGACTCGGGGGGCAGGGGTTCGGGGTCGAAGACGTCCAGCAAGGCCTGGTGCAGTTGGCCGCTGTCGAGGGCGTCGAGGACGTCCTGGGTGACCATGTGGGAGCCGCGGCCGGCGTTGATGAGGCTGGCGCCGCGGGGGAGGTGGGCGAAGGTGTCGCGGTTGAGGATGCCGCGGGTGGCTTCGGTGGCGGGCAGCAGGCAGACCAGCAGGTCGGTCCGGGACAGGAATTCGGGGAACTGTTCGGGGCCGGCGTAGGACGGCAGGCCGTCGGGCAAGGTGGTGGCGCCGCGCGACCAGCCGCTGACGGGGAAACCGACTTTGGCCAGCAGGCGGGCGGCGGCGATGCCGAGGTGGCCCAGGCCCATGATGCCGACGCGCACGTCGGCGGCCACGCGCAGCGAGTCGTACAGCTCCCAGTGGCGGCGCGCCTGCTGGTCGATGGCGCGCTTGAGGTCGCGGGTCAGCATCAGGGCGCTGGTCAGCACGAACTCGGCCATCTCGGTTTCGGTGCGCGGGGTGACCATGCGGGCGATGCGCAGGTGGCGCGGCCAGGCGGAGTCCGAGACGATGTGGTCGACGCCGGCGCCGGCGCTGATGATGAGCTTGAGGTTGGGGAAGGTGGCCAGGCGGCCGTGGTCGGGCGCCCACACCAGGGCGTAGTCGATCGAGGCGGGGTCGACGTCGTCGAACCAGCTGACGATCTCCAGATCGGGCGCGTGGACCCTGAATTGTTCGCGCCATTCCGCCATGGCCGATTCGCCGCCAGACCTGATGATGAGCCGCATGCCTCGCCTACTCCGTTAAGGGCGCGCGCGCCCTGGGTGTGATCGGCGCCTTGCCGTCCGCGACGCGCGCAGCGTCGCGGACGGCAAGGCGCGCCTGTCCTCAGCGTTCGACCGTGCGGTTCCAGCGCGCGTTGAAGGCGGGACGGGTGGCGTTGATCTGGTCCCAGTCCAGGATCTTGGCGTTGGCCATGTAACCCTGGAAGCGCTTGAGCGCCTCTTCGCTGCCGGCCGGCGGTTGAACGTTCTTATTGGACGGGAAATGGCCGCCCATTTCCAGTGCCTTGGCCTGGGCCTGCGGCGACAGCAGGTACAGCGCCAGCTTCTGCGCCAGTTCCGGCTCGCTGTTCTTGGCGATGACGCACTCGGCCACCATCAGGATCACCGAGCCTTCCTTGGGTTGGGCGTATTCCACCGGGATGTCGCGCTTCTTCAGGCGGGCGATGGCGGTGGGCGTCAGCGGGAAGATGGCGGCTTCGTTGGACTGGATCATCTCGGCCAGCTTGGCCGAGTTGGGGATGTATTCCAGCACGTTGGGGCCGATGGTGGACGGCCACTGCTTGAAGCCGGGCTCGGTGTTCTGGTCATTGCCGCCCTGGATGCGATTGAACATCAGGAAGCCGTGCAGGCCGAAGGTGCTGCCCGAAGCCGACTGGAACACCACCTTGCCCTTGAACTTGGGATCGGCCAGGTCCATCCACGAGGTCGGCGCGGCCCAGCCTTTCTCCTTGAACAGGCGGGTGTTGTAGCCCAGGCCGGTCATGCCGATGTCGATGCCGGCGGCCATGCGGTCCTTCATGACGGCGGTGGGGTACAGGTCCTTGAGCACCGGATCGTCGTTGAGCGGCTCGCACAGGCCCATGGAAATGGCGCGCGCCATGATGCCGTCGTCCAGGAACATGACGTGCATCTGCGGCTTGTCCTTGAAGGCCTGGGCCTTGGCCAGCACGTCGGTGGAGGTGCCGGGCACCACCACGATCTTGACGTTGTTGGCCTTCTCGAAATCCGGGAACACGTACTGCGTGAAGGCGCGCTCCATGTCGCCGCCGTTCATGCCGACGTACAGCGTCTTCTGCTGCGCCATGGCGCCCGCCGACAGCGCGGCCAGCGCCAGGCCCAGCAGCCACTTCCCCTTGGACGGGCGGCGAACGCCCTGTTTCTTGTGCATCATGGTGACTCCAGCGTTTGCTCACGAACAGGCCCCAACCGAGGCACGGCGCCGTGAGCGGCCCCCGTGTATCGTCCGATGCCGAAGGCGTCGATGGGAATGGAAGACCGGCCGTTTACGACCAGTTCGGAAAGCACTTCGCCCACGGCCGGGCCGATCTGGAAGCCCGCGCCCGACAGGCCGAAGGCATGGAACAGGCCCGGCACGGTGGCGCTGGGGCCCAGCACCGGGTTGTGATCGGGCATGTTGCCCTCCACCCCGGTCCAGAAGCGGATGACCTGCGCGCCGCGCAGCGGCGGCAGCAGGCGTTCGGCGTTGGCCATCAAGGTGCCCAGCGCCTCGCGGCCGGGACGGGCAAGATCGGGGCCGGAAGACACGGCGCGGCCGCCGCCGATGACGCAGTTGCCGCGCGCCACCTGGCGCGCGTAGATGCCGCCGCCCTGCATGCCCAGGCTGACGTCCATGAACAGCGGCAGCGGCTCGGTCACCATCATCAACGGATGGATCGCGGTCTCCGGCACGGTCTCGCCGAAGTCCTGCGCGAAGCGCCCGGCCCAGGCCCCGGCGCAATTGAGCAGGAAGCGCGCGCGCACCTCCAGCGCGTCGCCGGCGCGCAGCACGAAACGCTCGCCGTCGTGGATGGCCTGCGTGACGGTAGTGCCTTCGCGCACGTCGGCGCCCAGCGCACGGGCGGCGCGGCCGAAGGCGGGCGACACCAGGCGCGGGTTGGCGTGGCCGTCCTCGGGACAGAACGAGCCGCCCACCACGTGCGCGCCCAGCCAGCCGAAACGCCGCGCCAGCGCGGCGCGGTCCAGCATTTCCAGGTTCATGCCGAAGCCGCGGGTCTGCGCGCGGTAGGCATGCAGGGCCTGCAGATCCGCGTCGGAACAAGCCAGCTTCAGGTGCCCCGAGCGCACGTATTCGCCGTCGATGCCGATCAGCTGCGGCAGCTGGCCCCAGAGTTCATGCGCGCGGCGCGCCAGCGGCATCTGCTCCAGGCCGCGGCCCTGGCGGCGCACGCCGCCGTAGTTGACGCCGCTGGCGCGGGCGCCGCACAGCGCGGCCTCCAGCAGCACCACCGGCACGCCCAGCCGGCGCAGGAACAGCGCGGCGCTGCCGCCGACGATGCCGCCGCCGAGAATGGCGACTTCGGTGTCGATGCGTTCGGTCATGGCGCTGCCTTTGCGGAACGATCCTGGCAGACGATATCCACGGGAATGGGCTTGACCGGCGGCTGGCCGCGCAGGCGGCCGACCGCGTCGGGTCCGGCGCCGCAGGCGTGCGCCAGCACTTCGGCCGCGCCGGCGCCGCACATGCGGCCCTGGCAGCGGCCCATGCCGACGCGCGTCAGCGCCTTCAGGCGGTTCAGTTCGTGCGCGCCGGTGCCGTGGACCGCCGCGCGCAGCGTGCCCGCGGTGACTTCCTCGCAGCGGCACACCACGGTGTCGTCGGCGATGTCGGCGGCCCAATCCTCGGGAAACGGAAAGGCTCGCTCCAGCGCGTCGCGCACGCGGCCGTTGGCGGCCAGGCGGGCTTCGAGCTGGCGCGCCCGCTGCGCCGGCTGCGCATGCCCCGCATCTTCCAGCAGGGCCAGCGCGGCGCGCTCGCCGGCCAGCTCGGCCGCGTCGGCGCCGCCGATGCCCGCGCCGTCGCCGGCCACGTACACGCCGGCCACGCTGCTGCGCCCGGCCGCGTCCAGGCGCGGCGTCCAGCCACGGTCGCGGACATTGAAGGCGAACTGGCAGCCCACCAGGCTGGCCAGCTGCGTTTCGGAACGCAGCGACAAGCCATAGCCCAACGCGTCGCAATCCACCCGCCGCTGCCGCGCTCCCTGGCGGTAGAGCAGCCCGGTGACGCGCGCTTCGCCCTCGACCCGCACCGGCCGCACGCCGCTGGCCATGGGCACGCCATGCGCGCGCAGCCAGGCCATGTAGTACAGCCCCTTGGCCAGCAGGCCCGGCGCGCGCAGCATGCCGGGCAACGCCGCCAGGCGGTCGGCGAAGCGCGAGGTATCCAGCACCGCCACAACGCGGGCGCCGGCCTTGGCGTACTGGTAGGCGACCAGATAGAGCAGGGGACCAGTGCCCATGAACGCGACGTGCTCGCCGATGGCGCAGCCCTGGTGCTTCAACGCCACCTGCGAACCGCCCAGGGTGTACACGCCCGGCGTCAGCCAGCCCGGGAACGGCAGCACGCGATCGGTGGCGCCGGTGGCCAGGATCAAGTGGGTGTAGGGCACGGGCGCGCTGTTGCCGTCGCGCAGCACATCGAGCGTCTTGCCTTCGGCGTTCCACACCAGGCTGCCGGGCCGGTAATCCAGTTGCGGCGCCAGCTCGTCCATCTTGCGGTGCAGCGCATCGGCCTTGCGGTGCTCGAAGCCATACAGCGCCGCCTTGGTCCGCGCGAAGCCGGGCGGCGGCTGGCGGTAGATCTGGCCGCCAGCGCGCGGCGCCTCGTCCAGCACCACCGGCCGCAGGCCCTGGGCCGCCAGCGTCTGCGCGGCGCGAATGCCGGCGGGGCCGGCGCCCACGATCACGGGCAGGATCAGGTTCATGATGCGTCGCCCTCCGCCGCCAGCGTGCCCGGCACCTGCTCGGCGCGCAGCGGCGCGCTGCGCAGGCGCATGCCCGCTTCGATGTAGGTGGAACAGGCGCGCAGACGCGTGCCATCCTCGCGCTGCATCCAGCAGTCCTGGCAGGCGCCCATCATGCAGAAGCCGGCGCGCGGCCCGCCGCCGAATTCCGACAGGCGCAGGCGCTCGGCCTGCGTCAGCACCGCCGTCAGCACGGTATCGCCGGCCAGCGCGGTGCAGGGTTTGCCGTCCAGCGTGAAGGCGACGGCGGGCCGGGCCGTTTCGGCCAGGCGTTTCAGTATTGCCATGATGGCGGGGTCTCCCGTTGCGTACCCGGCTTGCGCTTCATTTCTGTCCCACCAGCACGCGGTCCAGCCCGTAGACGCGATCCAGCAGCAGCATGGTCGCCGCGGTCAGGCCGATCACCAGCGCCGACACGGCGGCCATCATCGGGTCGATCGACTCGGTGGCGTACATGTACATGCGCACCGGCAGCGTGATGGTCGACGGCGCGGTGATGAACACCGACATGGTCAGCTCGTCGAAACTGTTGATGAAGGCCAGCAGCCAGCCGCCCGACACGCCCGGAATGATGAGCGGCAGCGTCACCTGGAAGAACACCGTGGCGCGGCTCGCGCCCAGCGACAGCGCGGCATGCTCGACCGAGCGGTCAAAGCCCACCAGCGCGCCGATCACCAGCCGCATCACGTAGGGCGTGATCACCACCACGTGGCTGAACACCAGCCAGCCGAAGCTGCCGGTGGTGCCCATCAGCGCGAAAAAGCGCAGCAGCGCCACGCCCAGCACCAGGTGCGGAATCATCAGCGGCGACAGGAACAGGCCGTTGAGCGCATCGCGCCCGGGAAAGCGGTAGCGCGTGATGGCGATGGCCGCCGGCACCGCCAGGCACACGGCGATGCTGGCCGACAGGAACGCCAGCCACAGGCTGTTCTTGAACGCCTGCATGAAATTGGGATGCTCGAACACCGCGTGGAACCAGCGCAGCGAGAACTGCGTGGTCGGCACCGTCAGCGTCGACTCGGGCGTGAACGCCACCAGGCACACGATGGCCAGCGGCGCCAGCACGAACATCACCACCAGGGCATTGAAGGCCAATGCGAAAGGACCGTTCTTCTGCATGATCGCTGTCCTCGTTCAACCCAGGCTGCGCCGGTAGGAACGTTCCACCACGCGGTTGTACGCCATCATGATGATGACGTTGACCACCAGCAGCACGATGGCGATGGCCGCGCCCAGCGGCCAGTTCAATTCGGTCAGGAATTCGTCGTAGACCACCGTGGCCACCATCTTCAGGCGGCGTCCGCCCAGCAGCGCGGGAATCGCGAACGAACTGGCCGACAGCCCGAACACGATCAGGCTGCCCGACAGGATGCCCGGCATGGCCTGCGGCAGCACGATGCGCAGCAGCGTCTGGAAGCGCGACGCATTGAGCGACAGCGCCGCGTGCTCCACGGTCGGGTCCAGCTTCTGCAGCGAGGTCCACACTGGAATCACCATGAACGGCAGCATCACGTGCACCAGGCCGATGATGACGGCGGTGGGCGTGTACAGCAGCGGTCCCAGGCCCAGCGCCGCGGCCGCGCGGCCAATGGCCCCGCCCGGCCCCAGCAGCATGCTCCAGCCGAAGGCGCGCACCACCAGCGAGATCAGCAGCGGCGACAGCACCACCAGCAGGAAGATCGAGCGCCACGGCTTGCCCATACGCGACAGGATGTAGGCCTCGGGCGCGCCGATCAGCACGCAGATCAGCGTGGTCACGCCCGCGATCCAGAACGTGCGCCAGAAGATCTCCAGGAAATAGCCGTCGGTCACCACCGCCAGGTAGTGTTCGAAGGTGTGCCCGGGCAGGATGCCCGCGCTGTAGTCGAACGGTCGGAACGACAGCACCAGCGTCAACGCCAGCGGCGTCAGCACCAACGTCAGGAACACGATCGCCAGCGGGATCGAACCGAGAATGGCCAGCAGGCCGTCGGTGCGCGGCTTGGGCGCGCGGACGGCGCCGGGTTGGGTCAGCGTCGCCATGTCAGGCCTCTTCGGCAACCGCCGCCACGGGCAGCACGCGCAGCACGCCTTCGGCCCAGTCCAGGCCGATCTGGTCGCCATCATCGTGCGGCCGGCGGCCGTCGTTGGGCGTCAGCACCGTCAGCGCCCCCACCGGCGAATCCAGCCCGTACATCCACTGGCTGCCCAGGAAGTAGCGCGTGCTGACCACACAGGACAGCTTGCCCTGGCCGGCCGGCACCGGCACCAGCTTCTCCGGCCGCAGCGACAGCTGCACGCTGTCGCCATGACGCAGGCCCGCGCCGTCGACCAGCACGCGCAGCGCGCCGGTCTCCACCTCGGCCTGCGCGCCGCAGCGCGTCACGCGGCCCGGCAGCAGGTTGGTCTTGCCGACGAAGCGCGAGATGAATTCGCTCTGCGGATGCTCGTACATGCGGTAGGGCGCGTCCACCTGCGTGGCGCGGCCGTCCTGCATCACCACCACGCGGTCGCTGATCGACAGCGCCTCGGCCTGGTCGTGCGTCACCATCACGGTGGTGGTGCCGATCTGCTTCTGGATGCTGCGCAGCTCGAACTGCATGTCCTCGCGCAGCTTGGCGTCCAGGTTCGACAACGGTTCGTCCAGCAACAGCACCGGCGGCCGGATCACCAGCGCGCGCGCCAGCGCCACCCGCTGGCGCTGCCCGCCCGACAGTTCACGCGGAAAGCGGTCGGCATGCTTGTCCAGCTTCACCAGCGCCAGCGCCTCGCGCACCCGCGCCTGGCGCTCGGCGCGCTCGACCTTGCGCATCTTCAGCCCGAACGCCACGTTGTCCGCCACCGTCAGGTGCGGAAACAGCGCATAGCTCTGGAACACGATGCCCAGCCCGCGCGTGTTCGGCTTGGCATGGGTGATGTCGCGGCCGTCGAGCGTGATGCTGCCGCGCGTCACGTCGGCAAAGCCCGCGATCATCTGCAGCGTGGTGGTCTTGCCGCAGCCCGACGGCCCCAGCAAGGACACGAATTCCCCTTTCTCGACCGCCAGGTTCAGATCCGAGACGACCCGCAGGTCGCCGTAATTCTTGGAGACGTTGTCCAACCGCAGAAATGACATATTCCAAACCCCGTGCCCGGTGAGGAGCGCTGCGCGGGGCCGGCCCCGCGTTGCAATCGATGCAGGGCAGTCTAGGAGTCGCCGAAAAGGCCGGTCAATTAGGGTTTTCCGAAGAATCGAATTTTCTTCTTATTATTTCCGTATAACTGAATTTCCTGATAAAAATACAGCCGTATATTTTGATTATCGGAATTGAACAATGAAGAAATCAGAAGCCGCCGACGACGCCGGCGCCCAGGGCGTCCTGCAACGCGCCTTCGCCGTGCTGCGCGTCCTGTCCGACGCCAAGGGCGAAAAACTGCGCCTGACCGACATCGCCGCCCGCACCGGCCAGGCCCAGGCCACCGTGCACCGCGTGCTGCAAGGCCTGGTCCAGGAAGGCATGGTCGAACAACCCGCCCAGAGCAAGGGCTACCAGCTCAGCGTCGCCTTCTTCTCCCTGGCCGCCGCCGCCGGCAACCACCAATCGACCCTGCGTTCGATCTACCGCCCCGTCATGCTGCGCCTGAGCGGCATGCTCAACGACACCATCTTCCTGCTGGTGCGCAGCGGCTTCGACGCCGTCTGCCTGGACCGCATCGACGGCGCCTTCCCGGTGCGCTCGCACACCGGCGACATCGGCGGCCGCGTCCCGCTCGGCCTGGGCCAGGGCGGCCTGCTGCTGCTGGCCAACCTGCCCGAGGCCGAACGCGAAGAAGTCCTGCGCTTCAACATCCCGCGCCTGCACCACCTGGGCTTCGTCGACGAAATCTCGATGCGCGCCGGCATCAAGGAATGCCAGGAACTCCAATACGCCCGCAGCAAGGGCCAGGGCATCTTCCCCAACATCGCCGGCCTCGCCGTCCCCGTGCACGACCCCAACGGCGTCACCGTCGCCGCCCTCAGCATCGCCGCCCCCGTCGAACGCATCAGCGACGAACGCCTCCCCCTAATCGTGGAAATCCTGCGCCGCGAAGCCGCCGGCATCAGCGCCCAACTCAACCCGTTCGACCCCGCGCTAAGGCGCCCCAGCCAATTCCTCGGCACCGGCAACCGAGAATAGGCCCGCAGCGCCACACCCCTCGACACCCGCAGGCCGGCGCGGCGAGGGGCAGGCGGGGCGCGCCGTGTAGATGCGCCCGAGGGAATCCGTAGGGAAGGCCGCAGGCCTGGACGAGATTCTATGGTCCGGATCAAGCTGTTTTCAGGTTCAACCTCCCGGGATCGAAGGCTTGCCCGGTGCGCCAGACCCCGTA
>NZ_CYTU01000091.1:0-7298 GCF_001299375.1 Achromobacter sp. 2789STDY5608621
CGTCCGCAGGGAGGCCACGAGGCGCCGCGCGGCGGCGACCGCGGCGGCGCGCCGCACGAACGCGGCCGCGAATGACGACCGGGCCGCGCGGCCCAGCCGCGTGGCCCGTGCGGGGTCTGCCTCGATCCCGCGCCAGCCACGCCGGCCGCCCCCGGATCGACCACCCGAAGCGGTCCGACATCGCATCGACTGACACCGCGCTGACAACCTTCGGGCTGGCTTCCGGCGGGCGGCGCGGCTACAGTGGAAACCTTGACGCCGCCTTACCGCGCACCGTTCACCGGAGACACCCATGAAGCGCCTTGCCCCCCTGTTCCTCGCCTGCGGCCTGCTGGCCGGCACCGCCGCCCACGCCGCCCTCAACGTCGGCGCGCCCGCCCCCGACTTCAGCACCCAGGCCTCGCTCGGCGGCAACGTTTTCACCTTCAAGCTGGCCGAGGCCCTCAAGCAGGGGCCGGTGGTGCTGTATTTCTACCCGGCCGCCTTCAGCAAGGGCTGCACCATCGAGGCTCACGACTTCGCCGAGGCCACCGACGAATACAAGTCGCTGGGCGCCACCGTCATCGGCGTCTCGGCCGACGACATCGACACCCTGAACAAATTCTCGGTCAGCGAATGCCGCAGCAAGTTCGCGGTGGCGGCCGACGGCGACGGCAAGATCATGAAGGCCTACGACGCGGTGCTGGACGCGCGGCCCGACCGCGCCCAGCGCGTGTCCTACGTGATCTCGCCCGAAGGCAAGATCCTGTACGAATACACCAACATGAATCCCGAGGCGCACGTCACCAACACCATGAAGGCGCTGCGCGACTGGAAGGCCGGCAAGAAATAACGCCGCCACCGTGAAAACAAGGGAGGGCCGAAGCCCTCCCTTTTTTCATTCCCCCGGAAGCCCCGGCCCATCCAGGACCGGCGGCCGCGCTGCCGTCAATGGAACGGCCACACCGTCGGATGCGTGCCGGGCGGGTTGGACGGCCGGGTCCAGCGCGCCGGCGTGAGCGAGAACTGCGCCGCATGGCGCACCGCGATCAGCTCGCCGAATCCCGACGCCTCCGTTTCCATCAGGCCTTCGAAGCCCGGCAGGGCGCGGTTCAGCCCGCCTTCGACGCGGCCCAGCGTGCGCAGCCAATGCGCGGTCTGCGCCAGCGACACCCGCACATGCCAGCTGCCGCCCTCGGTGGCCTGGCGCGCCAGCGCCACCTGTGCGCCAAACGCCATCAGGTAGCCGGAGGCGTGATCCAGGATCTGCATCGGCAGCGCCCGGGGCGCTTCCTGGCCGGCGGCCTCGGCCTCGGCATGGTTGAAGCCGGCGGCGGTCTGCACCAGCGAATCGAAGCCGCGCCGGTTGGCCCACGGGCCGGTGGCGCCATAGGCCGTCAAGGACACGTAGACGATGCCTGGCCGCAGGCGCGCCGCGTCCTGCGGACCGAACCCCAGCGCGGCCATGCCGCCGGGACGGTAGCCCTGCACCAGGACGTGCGCGCTGCGCAGCAGGTTGGCCAGCGCGATGCGGCCATCGGCGGTGTCCAGGTCGGCGTGCACCGACAGCTTGCCGCGGCTGGTGTCGATGAGGTTGGCGATATTGGGCAGGTGCGGCGAATTCACCAGCATCACGTCCGCGCCGTAGGCCGCCAGGGCCCGGCCACAGACCGGACCGGCGATGATGCGGGTCAGGTCCAGCACGCGGATGTCCTGCAGCGGGCGCGGATCGTGCCCATACTTGGGCAAGGGCCGCGGATCGGCCTCGCCGATGCGCTCGATCGTCAGCAGCGGCTGCGCCGCGATCGCCTGGCCCTGGGGATGGCGGTCCCATTCATCGAAACTGCGCATCGCGGTGACCACCATGCCGGCGTCCGCCGCCACCTGTTCGAAGTCCTGCGCGCGCCAGCGGCCCAGCGCCTGCTCGACCGCTTCGCGGGTGGCGCCGTCGCCGGTCGGACAGCCCAGCAAGGCCAGGGCGCCATCGCGATGATGCGGAAAATTGGCATGGATGCGGACCCAGCCGCCGTCGCCGCAGCGGTAGACGCCAGTGATCGGATCGCGCGGATCGGGCGCGGCGCCGTTGATCAGGAAATGACTGCGGCATTCCTGGGCGGCGTGCAGCATATCCACGCCGACCTGCTGCCGCTCGCCGCCGCGCAGGTGCCAGATCTCGGCCGCGGCCAGGGCCGCCGCCGCCATGCTGACCTGCGCCGCGGTGCCAACCGCGAAGGACGATGGCAGCACCGGTTCGGCGCCAGTCAGCACCGCGTGCTCAAGCGACTCGTCCGGCAGGTCGAGCGAGCGCCAGAGCTGTTGCAAGACGTCGCGTGGCGTCTTGGTGGCGGATGAGCGTCCCCTCAGGAAGGACGCGCGGAAATCCATCAGATGTCCCATGGCGTTTGTCTTTTTACTTTGTCGTTGAATGATTACATGGCGCTGGCCGCCGCCGCGTCAATATGCCGGGAGCGCCAGCGTGTTTCATGGTTTGACCGGCGTTTCGGCCGATTTCCCGGGGCCCGCGCGCGCCGCCCCTGCGCCCGCCGGCGAACCGCCCGCCGCCGGCGCCGTCACATCTACTCGTAGTTTTTACATGGTGTGGGCAGCCTGCCGGACCCGCGCGAACGCGCCGGCCGGCGCGATAGAATGCCAGCCTTGCCGCGCCCTCCCCGCCGCCCCTTTTCCGGACCGACCGCTCCCATGCATACCCTGATCTGGCTGCGCACCGACCTGCGCCTGCACGACAACCCCGCCCTGGCGGCCGCGGCGCAGGCGGGCACGGTCACCGCCCTGTTCATCGCCGCGCCGGGACAATGGCGCCGCCACGGCGAGGCGCCGGCCAAGATCGACTTCTGGCTGCGCAACCTGCGCGAACTGTCGCAAGACCTGGGCCGCCTGGGCATTCCGCTGAAGCTGCTGACTCTGGACACCTGGGACCAGGCGCCCGATGCGCTGGTCGGCTTCTGCCGCGAGCACGACATCGCGCAGGTCCACGCCAACACCGAATGGGCCGTCAACGAGCGCCGCCGCGACGACGCCGTGGCGCAGCGCCTGGCCGAGGCCGACATCGACTGGACACTGCATCACGGCGCGTCGCTGCTGCGTCCGGGCACCGTGCTGACCGGCAAGGGCGACTGCTACCGCGTCTATACCCCGTATGCGCGCGCCTGCCGCGAACGCCTGCGCAGCGCGCCGCTGCGCGCGGTGCCGGCGCCCAAGCCGCAAACCGCGCCGGCCTGGCGCGCCGACCCGCTGCCCGACGCATTCGACGGCTACGCGCCCGCCAGCGACGCCATCCGCGCGCTGTGGCCCGCCGGCGAGACCGCCGCGGGCGACCGATTGGACGCCTTCGCCGATGGCGTCATCGACGCCTATCGCGACGAGCGCGACTTCCCCAGCCTGCCCGCCACCAGCTGCCTGTCGCCGTACCTGGCGGCCGGCGTGCTGTCGCCGGGCCAGGCCCTGCGCGCGGCCCAGGCCGCCAACCACGGCGAGCTGGAAAGCGGCAACGCCGGCGCCGCCACCTGGATCAACGAACTGCTGTGGCGCGAGTTCTACCAGCACCTGCTGGCGGCCTGCCCCGAACTGTCGATGCACCGGCCGATGAAGCCGGAAACCGCCGCGGTGCCGTGGCGCGACGCGCCCGACGACCTCGCGGCCTGGCAACAGGGCCGCACCGGCCTGCCGATCGTCGACGCCGCCATGCGCCAGCTGCTGGCGCTGGGCTGGATGCACAACCGGCTGCGCATGGTCACGGCCATGTTCCTGTCCAAGAACCTGCTGATCGACTGGCGCCTGGGCGAAGCCTGGTTCATGGCGCACCTGGTCGACGGCGACCTGGCGGCCAACAACGGCGGCTGGCAATGGAGCGCGTCCACCGGCGCCGATTCGGTGCCGTACTTCCGCGTCTTCAATCCGCTGTCGCAATCGCGCAAGTTCGATCCGCGCGGCGCGTTCCTGCGCGAATGGCTACCCGAGCTGGCTCACCTGGACGACAGCGCCATCCACGATCCCAGCCCGATGGAGCGCGCGGCGGCCGGCTATCCCCTGC
Source organism: Achromobacter sp. 2789STDY5608621 (assembly GCF_001299375.1). Classification (NCBI taxonomy): domain Bacteria; kingdom Pseudomonadati; phylum Pseudomonadota; class Betaproteobacteria; order Burkholderiales; family Alcaligenaceae; genus Achromobacter; species Achromobacter sp. 2789STDY5608621. The sequence goes on from NZ_CYTU01000091.1 coordinate 4,031, forward strand.
CCATCGTCGACCTGCCGCAGAGCCGCCTGCGCGCGCTGGAAGCCTTCGGCAACCTGCCCAAGGCCTGAGCCGCGCCGGCCAAAATCGTCCATCACATCACGGCCGCGACCTTTTGCGGCCGTTTACGTTTCGCATCGTTTCAAAATATCTTGATGTAGATCAACCCGGCGATATCGCCCGTCCCCGATGATCCGGCAGCAGCAACACGCCCCCGCCCATCAGAGGACGAAAGACGCATGCGCAACAACCAGCCGGTCTACGACAAGGAATACACGCTTCACGACGAGCAGTACCTGATCTCGCGCACCGACGCCCGCGGCCGCATCATCTACGCCAATCCCGCGTTCGTGGAGGTCAGCGGCTTCACCCGCGAGGAGCTGGTGGGCGCCGCCCACAACATCGTGCGCCACCCCGACATGCCGGAAGAGGCGTTCGAGGACCTGTGGCGCACCATCCAGCGCGGCGAATCCTGGACCGGCGTGGTCAAGAACCGCCGCAAGGACGGCGGCTTCTACTGGGTGCTGGCCAACGTCACCCCCATCATCGAGCGCGGCGAGACGGTCTGTTATGCCTCGGTGCGGGTCAAGCCGACCCGCGCCCAGATCGAGGCCGCGGACGCCGCCTACCGGCAACTGCGCGCCGGCACCGCGCGCGGCTTCAGGCTCAGCCGCGGCCAGGTCAAGCCGACCGGCCTGCGCGGCGTGTTGGCGCGGCTCAAGATCTGGCGCCTGACCGGCGTGCGCTCGCGCATGCTGGCCTGGGCCATGCTGGCCTCGACGCTGTTCCTGGGCGCGGCCGGCGTGGCGCTGTACGGCATGCTCGACCGCATGAGCACCGAGGAAATCGCGCTGGCGGCGGCCATGCTGGCCAGCGGCGTGATCCTGATCTTCGCCTCGGGCTGGGGCTTTGCCCGCTCGATCACCGGCCTGCTGGTGACCGCCACCGACTTCACCCGCCAGATCGCCGCCGGCAACCTCAGCACGCCGCTGCCGCCCGCCAGCATCCGCGACGAGATCGGCGCCCTCAAATTCTCGCTGGAGGTGATGCGCAAGAGCCTGGTCAGCATCACCCGCGACGTCCACAACGGCATCGAGAGCGCGCTGACCTCGGCCGCCGAGATCGCCGACGGCAACGCCGACCTGTCGGCCCACACGCAGCGCCAGGCGGCCTCGCTGGAGGAAGCCGCCGCCAGCATGGAACAACTGGCGTCCACGGTGAAGCAGACCGCCACCAACGCGCATGGCGCCGATCAGATGGCCAATCAGGCCTCGGACGTGGCCAAGCGCGGCGGACAGGTGGTGGACGACGCGGTGCGGGCGATGCAGGGCATCGTGCACAGCACCTCGCGCATCAGCGAGATCGTCGGCATCATCGACGGCATCGCCTTCCAGACCAACATCCTGGCGCTGAACGCCGCGGTCGAGGCGGCCCGCGCCGGCGAGGCCGGCAAGGGCTTCGCGGTGGTGGCGTCCGAAGTGCGCAGCCTGGCGCAGAAGAGCGCCACCGCCGCGCGCGAGATCAAGGAACTGATCGAGGCGTCGAACCACAAGGTCGAGGATGGCGTGCGCCACGTCGAGCGCGCCGGCGAAGCGATGCTGGACATCGTCGAGTCGGTGCGGCAGGTGACCCAGATCGTCAACGAGATCGCGGCCACCTCGAACGAGCAGCACACCGGCATCGACAACGTCAGCCGCACCATCTCGGAGACCGACAGCGCCGCGCAGAGCAACGCGGCGCGGGTCGAGCAGGCCAGCCTGGCGGTGGACAACCTGCGCACGCGCGGCGCGCAGCTGCGCCATGCCATCGAGGTGTTCCGCATCGCCGGGGCCCAGACCGTGCTGCCCAAGCGCGCCGCCGCGCCGGCGCCGGCGGCGCTGATACCCGCGCCGCGCCAGGGGCAGCCGTTGCTGGAACGGCGCGCCTCGTAACGCCCGCGGCGGCGCGGAGTCGGGCGCAGGCGCCGGATCAGCCCCCGGTTCAGGCGCCGGCCGCGGCCGCCTGGATCGCCGCCAACTGGCCCGCCAGACCGGCGCGCGCGGCGGGAAAGCGGCCATCCAGCGCCGCCGTGCCCACCGTGAACCCCGCCGCCCCGGCGCGGCACGCCGCCCGGATGCGCTCGGGCGTGTCGAGCGAGCCGGCCACGATCACCGGCGCGCCCGCCGCGCACACCTGCGCCATCAGCGCCGGCACATCGACGTCGGCGCGGTAGGCCAGCAGGTCCAGCCCATGCACGCCGGGCAGGCCGGCCAGCCGCGCGGCGCTGCGCGCGATCTCCTCGCGCGTGCCGCCCAGGATGCTGGGATGCCCATGGACCCGCCCGGGAAACGGGTAATAGCGGATGGGCGAGCCGGCCAGCAGCGGCAGCGCGTCGGCCGCGTGCGTGCCGCCCAGCAGACAGTCGACCTCCAGTTCGCGCGCGGCGCGCACCGACGCCAGCTCGCTGTCCCGGTCCTGCGACACCACTTCCAGGTAGCTGCGCGCGCCCGCCGCGCGGATGGCGGCGTTGAGCCGCCGCAGGACCGCTGGCGGCTGGCCGATGTCCTTGAAGCCGATATGGCGCACCCCGCACGCGAGCGCCGTGTCCAGGTGGGCGTCGGCGTCCGCCACGGTGCGGTCGTTGCGGGTCAGCATGAAGATGAAGTCGGCGGGCATGATGTCCAGGATGATAGGAGGTTCAAAGGGATGCCGCATGGGCGGCGAGCCGGAAGGCGTGGTCGATGGCGGTCCGCAGGCTGGCGGGATCGGCGATGCCCTGCCCGGCGATGTCGAACGCGGTGCCGTGATCGGGGCTGGTGCGCACGAACGGCAGCCCCAGGGTGATGTTCACGCCCTGCTCCAGGCCCAGGTACTTCACCGGGATCAGGCCCTGGTCGTGGTACTGCGCCACCACCACGTCGAAGCGCCCCTGCCGCGCCTGCATGAAGACCGTGTCGCCGGGCCACGGGCCGCTGGCGTCGATGCCCTCGCGGCGCGCGGCCTCGATCGCCGGCCGGATGATGCGCCGTTCCTCGTCGCCGAACAGGCCGCCCTCGCCGGCATGCGGATTCAGGCCGGCCACCGCCACGCGCGGCGCCGGCGCGCCGCGCGCGCGGCCGCCCTGGTGGGCCAGCCGGATCGCCGACAACTGCGCCTCGAAGTCGGCGCGCTCGATGGCCTGGCGCAGCGAACAATGAATGGTGACCAGCACCGTGGCGATGGCGTCATTGGCCAGCATCATCGCCACGCGCCGCGCGCCGCCGCGCTCGGCCAGGATCTCGGTATGGCCGGG
>NZ_CYTU01000091.1:7567-8093 GCF_001299375.1 Achromobacter sp. 2789STDY5608621
TTCGGCCGCGCCCAGCGGCGCCAACGCGCGCGCCATGACGGCGGGATCGCCCACCGCCACGCAGCGCTCGGCGTAACCCGGCAACAGCAGCGTCTTGGCGACGATCTCCGGCCCGATGCCGGCGGGGTCGCCCAGGGTGATGGCCAGGGGCAAGGCGGGCGCGGGCAGGTCGGCGCCCGCGCGGGAAGGATTCATCGGCACAGCAGTCTCCAGGCGGCGTCGCGCAAGGCCTCGGGGCCGCCGAAGCCGCCCGCCTTCATGGCGATCGCCAGTTGCCGACCCGCGCACGCGGCGGTCCCGGCGGGAAAGCCGGGCGCCAGTTCGCAGGTCAAGGTAAATGTGTCGATGGCCAGCGCGTCGAGCAGCGCCGCCAGGGTGTCGCCGCCGGTCGCGATCAGGCCGTCGAAGCGGTGCCGCGCCAGCGCCAGCGTCGCCTGCCGCGCCAGCGCCGCCAGCACCGCGGCCGGATCGGCCTGGGGCGAGCCGGGCGCCATCAGGCAGGCCAGCCCGGCGTCCGCGGCGATCT
>NZ_CYTU01000092.1:0-7991 GCF_001299375.1 Achromobacter sp. 2789STDY5608621
CCGCGCCGGGCGTGGACCCGGCGCTGCTGGCGCCGCTGGCCGGCGACGACACCGACGCCCGGCTGCAGGCCATCGCCGCCCTGGGCCAGCAGACCGGCCCGGGCGCGGCCGCGGTGCTGCAGGCGCTGGGCAGCGACCAGCTGTATGCGCTGCCGGACGGCCGCGTGCTGATCGGCGACGGCAAGGGACAGGCCACCGATCCGGTCTCCGGCGCGGCCCTGGCGCTGCCGGCCGAGGCGTCCTCCATCGGCATCAACAACCGGCTGCGGCGCGCGATCGAGGCGGCGCTGGCCGGCTCGCGGCTGTTCTCCGACAACCCGCAGGAACGACTGGCCGCCGCCCGCCGCCTGCAACAGACCGGCGATCCGGCGCGCCTGCCGCTGCTGGAGAAGGCGCTGGCCGCCGAAAAGGACCCGGCCGTGCGCGCCGCGCTGGAAATCGCGCAGGCCAATCTCGAACTCAAGAGCGCCGACCCCGCGGTGCGGCGCCACGCGGTCGATCTGCTCGGCCGCACCGACAACGCCGCCTTCCGGCCGACGCTGGCGGCGCTGACGCAACAGCAGGACGGCGTCTACGCCGAACCCGACGCCGGCGTGCGCGAGGCGGCCGCCAACGCGCTCAAGCGCATCGACCGCCACCTGGCCACCATCGAGTGGGCCGGCAACCTGTTCTACGGCCTCAGCCTGGGCAGCGTGCTGCTGCTGGCGGCGCTGGGGCTGGCCATCACCTTCGGCCTGATGGGCGTCATCAACATGGCGCACGGCGAGTTGCTGATGATCGGCGCCTACGTCACCTACCTGGTGCAGACGGCGTTCCGCGCCTGGCTGCCGGGCTGGCTCGACTGGTACGTGGCGGCGGCGCTGCCGCTGGCCTTCGTGGTCACCGCGCTGGTCGGCATGGCGCTGGAACGCACCGTCATCCGCTGGCTCTACGGCCGGCCGCTGGAAACGCTGCTGGCCACCTGGGGCATCAGCCTGATGCTGATGCAGGGCGTGCGCACGCTGTTCGGCGCGCAGAACGTGGAGGTGGGCAACCCCAGCTGGATGTCGGGCGGCTTCACGGTGCTGGGCGGCCTGGTGCTGACCTACAACCGGCTGGTCATCATCGGCTTCGCGCTGTTCGTGGTGTTCCTGGTGTGGGCGCTGCTGAACCACACCCGGCTCGGCCTGTTCGTGCGCGCCATCACCCAGAACCGGCGCATGGCCGATTGCGTCGGCGTGCCCACCGGCCGCGTCGACATGCTGGCCTTCGGCCTGGGCTCGGGCATCGCCGGACTGGCCGGCGTGGCGCTGTCGCAGCTGGGCAATGTGGGCCCGGACCTGGGCCGCGGCTACATCGTCGATTCGTTCATGGTGGTGGTGCTGGGCGGCGTCGGCCAGCTGGCCGGCACCGTCATCGCCGCGCTGGGCCTGGGCGGCGTCAACAAATTCCTGGAGCCCTACGCGGGAGCGGTCATGGCCAAGATCACCATCCTGGTGCTCATCGTGCTTTTCGTGCAGAAGCGGCCGCAAGGCCTGTTCGCCCCGCGCGGCCGGAGCGTCGAATGAAGCAGACCGCGCTGACCGATCTCAACCTGCTGGCGCGCCGCCCCCTGTTCAGCGGCCGCGCCTGGGCCGCGCTGGCCGCGGGCGTGCTGTTGCTGGCGCTGGCGCCGCTGCTGAACCTGGCGTTTCCCGCCGGCCATCCGCTGCACATCTCCGCCTACGCGGTGGCGCTGCTGGGCAAGTTCATGTGCTACGCCCTGGCGGCGCTGGCGCTGGACCTGGTGTGGGGCTACGCCGGCATCCTGTCGCTGGGCCATGGCCTGTTCTTCGCGCTGGGCGGCTATGCCCACGGCATGTACCTGATGCGCGCCATCGGCCACGACGGCGTCTACCAGAGCCGCCTGCCGGACTTCATGGTGTTCCTGGACTGGAAGGACTACCCCTGGTACTGGGCCTTCACCGAGCACTTCTGGTACGCCATGCTGCTGGTGGTGCTGGTGCCCGGCGCGCTGGCCTTCGTGTTCGGCTACTTCGCCTTCCGCTCGCGCATCAAGGGCGTGTATTTCTCCATCATCACGCAGGCGCTGACCTTCGCCGCCATGCTGCTGTTCTTCCGCAACGACACCGGCTTTGGCGGCAACAACGGCTTCACCGACTTCAAGCGCATCCTGGGCTTCGACATCACCGCGCCGGGCACCCGCGCCGCGCTGTACTGGATCACGCTGGCGGCGCTGGCCGGCGCGCTGGTGCTGGCGCGCGCCGTCACCCAGTCCAAGCTGGGCCGGGTGCTGACGGCGGTGCGCGATGCCGAGAGCCGGCTGCGTTTCATCGGCTACGACCCGCTCGGCTTCAAGCTGTTCGTGTGGACGCTGTCCGCGGTGCTGTGCGGCATCGCCGGGGCGCTATACGTGCCTCAGGTCGGCATCATCAACCCCAGCGAGATGTCCACCGAGAACTCCATCGAGATGGTGATCTGGGTGGCCACCGGCGGCCGCGGCACGCTGATCGGCCCCATCATCGGCGCCGGCGCCGTGAACGGCCTGAAGACCTGGTTCACCAGCGTGCTGCCCGAATTCTGGCTGTACGCGCTGGGCCTGATCTTCGTGCTGGTGACCCTCTTCCTGCCCACCGGCATCGTCGGCCTGGCCCGGCGCCTGGCCGCCCGCTACCAGGAGCGACGCGCATGACCAGCACCCATACCGAAAGCGCCATGCTGGATGGCGGCCCCAGCGGCGACGCCGGCTACGGCCGCGTCAGCCCCAAGGGCCTGGACACCAGCCACGGCGCCATCCTGTACCTGGAGGGCATCACCGTCAGCTTCGACGGCTTCAAGGCCCTCAATGACCTGACACTGGACATCGGCGTGGGCGAGCTGCGCTGCATCATCGGCCCCAACGGCGCCGGCAAGACCACCATGATGGACGTCATCACCGGCAAGACGCGCCCCACCGCCGGCACCGCGTTCTTCGGCCAGAGCATCGACCTGACCACGCTGAGCGAGGCGCAGATCGCGCACGCCGGCATCGGCCGCAAGTTCCAGCGCCCCACCGTGTTCGAGCAGCACACGGTGTTCGAGAACCTGGAATTGGCGATGAAGACCGACAAGCGCGTGCGGCCCACGCTGTTCGCGCGCCTGACCGGCGAGCAGGCCGACCGCATCGGCGAGACGCTCGACCTGATCCGGCTGCGGCCCGAGGCCTTCCGCCCCGCCGGCCTGCTGTCGCACGGCCAGAAGCAATGGCTGGAGATCGGCATGCTGCTGATGCAGGAACCGCAGTTGCTGCTGCTGGACGAACCGGTGGCCGGCATGACCGACGCCGAGACCGAGCGCACCGGCGAACTGCTCAACGAACTGCGCGGCCGCCATTCGCTGATGGTGGTCGAGCACGACATGGATTTCGTCAACCAGATCGCCGGCGACGGCAAGGTGACCGTGCTGCACGAGGGCTCGGTGCTGGCCGAGGGGCCGATGGCCAAGGTGCAGGCCGACCCGCGCGTGATCGAAGTCTACCTGGGGCGCTGACATGCTGAACGTGAACACCATCGACCAGTACTACGGCGGCAGCCACACCCTGCGCGGCGTGTCGCTGGCCGTGAACCAGGGCGAATGCCTGGCGCTGCTGGGCCGCAACGGCGTCGGCAAGACCACCCTGCTAAAGTGCGTGATGGGCGTGCTGCCGGTGGCGCGCGGCGCCATCGACTTCGACGGCGCCGACATCACCCGCCTGGCGCCGCACCAGCGCGCCGCGCGCGGCATGGCCTACGTGCCGCAGGGCCGCGACATCTTCGCCCGGCTGACGGTGGAAGAGAACATCCTGATGGGCATGGCCACCAAGCCGGCCGCCCGCGCGCGCCGCATCAAAGAGGAAGTGTTCGAGCTGTTCCCGGTGCTCAAGAGCATGCTGGCGCGGCGCGGCGGCGACCTGTCCGGCGGCCAGCAGCAGCAACTGGCCATCGCCCGCGCGCTGGTGGCCGAGCCCAGGCTGATCATCCTGGACGAGCCGACCGAAGGCATCCAGCCGTCCATCATCAAGGACATCGGCCGCGTCATCCACATGCTGCGCCAGCGCGGCGACATCGCCATCCTGCTGTGCGAGCAGTACTTCGACTTCGCCCGCGAGCTGGCCGACCGCTTCGTGGTGCTGTCGCGCGGCGAGGTGGTGGCCAGCGGCGACCGCGCCGCCATCGACGGGGAGGACGTGCGGCGCCATCTTTCCGTCTGAAAAGGCTTGGATATAATGCGCCGTCATGCACCTCGCCCACTTCCTGAACCGCGGCTACGCCTGGATCGCCCTGATCGCGATCCTGTGGGCGTCGCTGGTTCCGTCGTTGGCGCATGGCAATCACCTGCCCAACGCCAGCCGCCAGGTCACGGTGGACTACTGCGCCCCGGACGGCCGCTCGTCCCTGACCATCGAGGTGCAGAGCGATGACGGCGCCGGCGACCACGCCGCCCATCATGGCGACAGCAACCACTGCCCGTTCTGCCGCAATCCGCAGGCCGATCTCGGCATTCCCCCCGCTTCCCTGACCGTGCTGCCGGCGCCCGCCAGCGGCGGCGTCACCTACCCGGCGCTGTTCTACCGCGCCTCGCACCCGCTCCACGCCTGGCACGCGGCCCAGCCGCGCGCCCCGCCCGCGGCCTGAGCGCGCGCACGCCGTCCCCCGCGGACGGCCGCCGCGCCGCTTCCGCCCGAGCCCGCGCCGCCCGTTGCCGGCGGCGACGCCCTGGAGACCCCGCGCCCGCGCATTTTCGCCGCCCCTGACCGCGGCGCCCGCGCGAGCGTGCATGCCGGCCCCGCCGGCCTGGACCATGAAAAAAAACTACGCAGCATCCCTGCTGGCCGGCGCCTGCGCGGCCAACCCCGCGTTCGCGCTGACCGCCGAACCCGCCATCGAGACCCTGGCCCCGACCCGGGTCGAAGGCGAACGCGCCGAGGACTCGCCCAACGGCCCGATCAACCTGGAGCGCATCGACGGCACCGGCAGCCGCCTCGGCCTGCGGATCAAGGACACGCCGGCTTCCGTCACCGTCATCTCGCGCCAGCAGATCGAGGCGCGCGGCGCGCTCAACACCCAGGACATCGCGCGCGGCATCCCGGGCGTGAACAACGCCGCGCCTCCCGGCATGGCCGGCGCCGTCAGCTACCGCGGCTTCAGCGGCGGCCAGGTGTCGCAGCTGTTCAACGGCATCTCGGTGCAGTACGACTCGGTGGCCGCGCGGCCGATCGACAGCTGGATCTACGACCGGGTCGAGGCCATCGGCGGCCCGTCGACCTTCCTGTTCGGCGCCGGCGCGGTCGGCGGCGCCATCAACTACGTCACCAAGCTGGCCGAGCGCGACACGTTCTATGAGGGCCAGCTGCGCCTGGGATCGTTCGACACGCGCCAGGCGTCGGTCGGCATCAACCAGCAGCTGGCCGGCTCGCCGGGCGGACGCGGCCATTACCTGCGCATCGACGCCAACACCACCGCCAGCCACGGCTGGGTCGACGGCGAGCGGTCAAATTCCACCCAGGTGGCGGCCTCGCTGCTGTCCGACCTGGGCGACGACGTCACGCAGACCTGGGCCTTCGAGTACCAGCGCGAACGCGTCGACCGCCCCTACTGGGGCACGCCGCTGACGGTGGGCGCGAACGGCAAGGTAAGCGGCGAAGGCCAGATCCGCGGCGGCACGCGTTTCAAGAACTACAACGTCGACGACGGCCTGTACGAGCAGTCGGTGCTGTGGGCCCGCTCGCTCACGGAATGGCGCGCGGCGCCGGGCGTCACGTTCAAGAACACGCTGTACTACTACCGCGCCGAACGCGACTTCCGCAACCTGGAGACCTACCGCTACAACGCCGCCAACAGCCGCGTGCTGCGCTCGGGCGCGCTGCTGCAGCGCCACGAACAGAGCCTGATCGGCAACCGCGTCGAAGGCCTGGTCGAATCGACGCTGGCCGGCCTGCCCACCAGCTGGTCGTTCGGCGCCGACCTGAGCGTGAACAAGCAGACCCGCTATCCCACCAGCCTGCCGGCCACGGTGGACGCGGTCGATCCGTACGACTTCCAGCCGGGCTATTTCTACGACATCCCCGGCATGACGCGCGGCCACAACCCGGACCGCGACAACCGCGTCCGGACGCTGGCCTTCACGCTGGAGAACCGCACCGAGGTGCTGCCCGGCGTGGCCATCGTGTCGGCCCTGCGCAAGGACTTCATCGACCTGGACCTGACCAACCGCCGCGCGGTCACCGCCAGCTCGCCGGCCTCGGCCTCGCGCAGCTATTCGCCCACCACCGGCCGGCTGGCGCTGAACTGGGCCATCACGCCGCAGGCCTCGCTCTACGCGCAATACGCCACGGCCGCCGATCCCCCGTCCGGCATCATGGCCACCGCCTCGTTCGCCGACGTGCTCAACAACGACAAGCTGACCACCGGCACGCAGAAGGAAGTGGGCGGCAAGTTCGAGTTCTGGGACGGCCGCGGCTCGGCCACCGTCGCCGCCTACGAGATCACGCGCAAGAACATCTCGGCGCCCGACGCCAGCAACCCGGCGGTCAGCGTCCCGGTGGGCCAGCAGTCGGCGCGCGGGCTGGAACTGGCCGGCGGGCTGCGCCTGACGCGCACCCTGTCGCTGCAGGCCAACGTCGCCTTCGTCGATCCCAAGTACGACGACTTCTCTGAAACGATCGGCGGCGTGCGCGTCTCGCGCAACGGCAATGTGCCGACCAACACGCCGCGGCGCGTGGCCAACGCCTGGATCGACTACGCCTTCCTGCCGGACTGGAACGCCAGCCTGGCCGCGCGCTATGTCGGCCGCGCCTACGCCGATGCCGCCAACACCGTCTGGGCGCCGTCGTACACCGTGTTCGACGCGGCGCTGTCGCATCGCATCGACCGCCACTTCACTATCACCGGCCGGGTCCGCAACCTGACCGACAAGGTGTACGCGGCCAACGTCAGCGGCACGCCGATGTTCTACCTGGGCGCGCCGCGCTCGTTCGAACTGACGCTGCAGGCGCGGTTCTGAGGACAGCCATGGACGCCATCCCCTCCCCCCGCCGCCGGCCCGCGCCCGTGCCGTGGTCCACCCGCGCCAAGCGCTGGCTGTACCTGACGCACCGCTGGGCCGGCATCGTGCTGTGCCTGTTCTTCGCCATGTGGTTCATCTCGGGCGTGGTGATGATGTACGTGGGCTACCCCAAGCTCACGCCGCAGGAACGCATGACACACCTGGCGCCGCTCGACCCGGCCCGCGTCGCCGCCACGCCGGCCCAGGCGCTGGCCGCCGCCGGCGCCAGCGACATGGCGGGCCTGAGCCTGGCCGCGCTGCGCGGCGGCGCGCCGGTCTACCTGGTGCCGATGGGCCGCGGCCGCGCGCCCAAGGTGGTGGATGCCGCCAGCGGCGCGCTGCTGCCGCGCGCCGACGCCGCGGTCGCCACCGCCAGCGCCGCGGCCTGGTTCGACGGCCAGTACGCCGCGCACTACCAGGGCGAGGTGGAGGAGGACGTATACACCCACTCGGGCGCGCTCGACATGCACCGGCCGCTGCACCGCATCGACCTGGACGATCCCGCCCGCACCCGGCTGTACGTCTCGTCCGCCACCGGCGAAGTGGTGCTGGACGCCACCCGCCGCGAACGGCTGTGGAACTACGTCGGCGCCTGGATCCACTGGCTGTATCCGTTCCGCGGCAACCTCTTCGATCCGTGGTGGCACGACATCGTCGTCTGGCTGTCGGTGGCCGGCGTGGCCGTGGCGCTGACCGGCACGGTGGTCGGCATCCTGCGCTGGCGCTTCTCGCGGCCCTACGCCAGCGGCAGCCGCTCGCCCTACCGCGAGAACATGATGCGCTGGCACCACCTGGCCGGCCTGATGTTCGCCGGCATCACCCTCACCTGGATCTTCAGCGGGCTGATGTCGATGAATCCGTGGAAGGTGTTCAGCAGCGGCGCGGCGCCGCTGGCGCAATCGGCCTACGCGGGCGGCGCCTACGACGCGGCCGCGCCGCAGGCGCCGCCC
>NZ_CYTU01000093.1:0-7522 GCF_001299375.1 Achromobacter sp. 2789STDY5608621
TTGCTGGATCGGCAGGCGCGCGCCCGGCTGCCAGTCGGCCAGGCGCAGCGCGTAGCCGTCCATGGCGCTGTTGTCGGCCGGCGGGATGTCCACGGTGGCGTCGAGGTCGGCCGCCAGCACGCGTCCGGGCGCCTCGTCCAGGCCGACGTGTTCGCGGCGGGCGAGGGGGGCGGCGGCGTTGGCCAGCAGGGTCTGGGCTTGGTCGAAATCCAGCATGGGGGTCAGTGGTCTTGGTCGCGGGGTTGGAGGTGCGTGGCGAAATTGCAGGGGCGGTGGCCGCTGTCCAGCTGTTCGCGGATGATGCGGTTCCAGGCGGTCTCGCAGGCGTTGTTGGAACCGGGCAGGCAGAACAGCAGGGTCCGGTTGGCCGAGCCGGCGAAGGCGCGCGACTGGATGGTCGAGCTGCCGATTTCCTCGTAGGAGAGCTGGCGGAACAGTTCGCCGAAGCCGGGGATCTCGCGGTCCAGCAGCGGCAGGATGGCCTGCGGCACGTGATCGGCGTGCGAGAAACCGGTGCCGCCCGTGGTCAGGATGACCTGCACTTCGGGGTCGGCGATCCAGTCGCTGATGACGCGGCGGATCTGGTAGACGTTGTCCTTGGAGATGTCGCGCCGCACGCATTGGTGGCCGGCCTGCGCCAGGCTGTTGGCCAGCAGGTTGCCGGACGTGTCGTCGCCGGCGCTGCGGGTGTCGCTGACCGTCAGCACGGCGCAGGCCAGCGAAACGGGGGAGGCGTCGTTCATGGAGTCTCCTTGGGGGGCGGGGTGTCGGCGTCCCAGGACTGCGTGCGGTCCTGGTCGGATTGGCGTTGTTCCACCCAGAAGCTGTCGCCACCCGCCAGGGTTTCGCGCTTCCAGAAGGGCGCGCGGGTCTTGAGCGCGTCGATGATGAATTCGCAGCCGCGGAAGGCGTCGCCGCGATGGGCGCTGGCCGCGGCCACGAACACGATCTGGGCATTGCGCGTCAGCGCGCCGACCCGGTGCACGATCACCGTGCCGTCCAGGTTCCAGCGCGCGCGGGCGGTGGCGGCGATGTCCTCGAGCTCGCGCTCGCACATGCCGGGGTAGTGTTCCAGGTAGAGCGTGTCGGTGGGCGTGTCCGGCGCGTAGTCGCGCACGTAGCCCACGAAGGTGACGATGCCGCCCACGCCCGGCCCGGCGCTGGCGCGCAGGGCGGCGGTGAGCGCGGCGCCGTCGAAGTCGGCTTCCTGCACGATGACCATGGCGCTCAGCCTCCAGTGACGGGTTCGAACACCGCCACCTCGTCGCCGGCGCGTATCGGCGCCGACGGCTTGGCGTGGGTCTGGTTGATGGCCAGCTTCAGGCGGCCGGCCGGGGCCAGCTGCGGATAGCGTTCGCCGAGCGCGGCCAGCAGTTGCGCGCCGGTGGACTCGCCGTCCAGCGGCCAGGCCTCGGAGCGCTTGCCGACCAGTTCGGCGACGCGGGCGAAGTACAGAAGATTAATCGTTGCGCCATTCACCGCTTTTGCCTCCCGCCTTGTACTTCAGGCGTACGTGTTCGATGACGATGCCCTTGTCGGCCGCCTTGCACATGTCATAGATGGTCAGCGCGGCGACGCTGCACGCGGTCATGGCTTCCATTTCGACACCGGTCTTGTAGCTGGTGCGGCAGGTGGCCAGGATGTCGATGCGGTGCGCGTCGTCGTCCAGCGCGAATTCGACGCCGACGAACGACAGCGGCAGGCTGTGGCACAGGGGGATGAGCTCGGCACAGCGCTTGGCCGCCAGGATGGCGGCGACGCGCGCGGTGTTGAGCACCTCGCCCTTGCCCTGGCCCGGCTGCGTCAGCAGGCCGTAGGCGACGGCGTTCATGCGGATGCTGGCGGCGGCGACGGCCACGCGTTCGGTGTCGGTCTTGCCGATGACATCGACCATGCGGACCTGGCCGGCTTCATCCAGGTGACTCAAGGTGGGGGCGGGCGTGGACATGGGAATCGGGATCGAGAATTGTTAATGATTGAAAAGAGCGGTCCCGGCAGGCCGTGGCGGGCCGCTGATACGCCTATGATAGACGAGCCGCCGCCGGCCGCGCCTTGAGGAAAGATAAGCCCGCCGCGGTTCGCCTGTTCTTGCGCCCCTGCGGGGGCTTTTTCGCTTTTGGCGGCCCGCTGCAAAAAGCCCCCCCAATTTGCTCGAAGGACGCGATAATGGCCTTCAATTCGTACCAGGAGACGCACAATGCCCTTGCGGATGCCCAAGTTCCGGTTCACCCGCCGCTTAGGCAAGATCCTCTTGGGCGTCGTGGCCGTGGCGCTGATCCTCTGTGGCATCGCGGCGTGGCAAGTGCCCAAGGTCCTGCACAACGTGCTGACCCAGGACGTGGCCAAGATGCTGGGCCGCGACGTCGCCGTCGGCAAGATCACCTTCAATCCCTTCACCTTGACCGTGCGCGCGCGCGATCTCGCCGTGGCCCAGCCCGGCTCGCAGACGCCGCTGTTCACGGCCTCGGAAGTGAACGTCAGCGCCGCCTGGTCCTCGCTGTTCTGGTTCGCGCCGGTGGTCGACCGCTTCACCCTGCGTTCGCCCACGCTGTCGATCGTGCGCGAGGACGTCACCCGCTTCAACTTCTCCGACGTGCAGCAGCGCGTGGCCGAGATGACGGCCGCCAAGCCCGACGAGCCGCCCAAGCCCGATGAGGGCCTGCCGCGCTTCTCGCTGAACAACATGGTGATCGAGGGCGGCGTCGTGACGCTGGACGACAAGGTCACCGGCCGCAAGCAGGTGATCGACGAACTGGCCGTGGGCGTGCCGTTCATCTCCACCTTCGGCTATGCCACCGACATCGACGTGCAGCCGCGCCTGCACCTGCGCATCAACGGCAGCCCGTTCGACCTGACCGGCGTGGCGCGGCCCTTCGACAAGGTGCCGTCGTCGACGCTGCGGGTCGCCTTCACCGGCCTGCAACTGGAAAAATGGGCCGACGTCTGGCCCATGCCGTTGCCGTTCAAGCTCGAGCGCGCGCTGCTCGACTCGAACCTGCAGATCGTGTTCGAGCAGCCCAAGGACGCGCCGCCCAAGATCCGCGTGGTCGGCGACCTGGGCCTGCGCCAGTTCGACCTGCGCGACAGCGCCGGCGAGAGCCTGGCGGCCTGGAGCGCGCTGACCGTCAGCCGCCTCGAACTCGAACCGATCGCGCGCCAGGTCTATGTCGGCGACGTCGGCCTGTGGGCGCCGCAGGTGTACGCGCGCCGCTACAGCAACCAGCATTTGAACTGGCAGGACGTGGTCGACAAGCTCAAGCAGCTGGGCGGTCCGGCGCCGGCGGCCCAACCCGCCGCGACGACCGCCGCCAAGCCGGGGACGCAGCAGGGCGCGCCCGCCGCGAATCCCGCGGTCCCGGCGACGGCGGATCCTGCCCAGGCCGCCAAGCCTGCCGCGACCGATCCCGCCCAGGCCGCCAAGCCTGCCCCTGCGGGCGCCACTCCCGACACGCCGCCCGCCGCCGACACCCCGCCCAAGCCCGCCGCGCCGGCCGAATGGAAGGTGACGCTGGACGCCTTCAACATCCACGAAGGCGAGCTCTACGTCACCGACGCCATCAGCAAACTCGACTACACCCTGACCGGCCTGGCCGTCACCGTCGAAGGCGTGGCGCTGCCGCAGGTCAAGGGCGAACCCATCAATCTCTGGCTGACCGTGGACAACAGCACCGATGGCGGCTGGATCCGCGCCAAGGGCCCGCTGGTGCTGCAGCCGCTGTCGCTGGAACTGGCGGTGCGCATGGGCAACGTCGCGCTGGCGCCGTTCGCGCCGGCCGTGCGCAGCCTGTCGCCGATCCTGTTGCAGGACGGCCGCCTCGGGCTGACCGCGCAGGTGCACGTGCTGGACAAGAACGGCGTCATCGATGCGTCAGCCACGGGCGTGCGCGCCGAGCTGGCGCAATTCAAGGCGCGCGATGAAACCCTGAACCCCGCGCTCGACGTGGCGCTGCAGCAACTGGTCGTCACCGCCGACCGCCTGGCCATGGGCCCGGGCGCCAGCAACTTCACGCTGGCCGCGGCCGGCATCCAGGGCGGCGGCAAGCTCGACCTGAAGGGCGCCTTCACGCCGCAGCCGCTCACGCTCAAGACCTCGGTCGACCTGTCCGGCCTGAACGTCGCCTCGTTCGCGCCGTACTTCGCTTCCAGCCTGAACGCCACCGTGCGCGCCATCACGCTGGGCGCCAAGGGCGACGCCGAGTTCGCGGCGGCCAACGGCAGCGCGCCGATGAAGGCCGGCTGGAAGGGCGGCGTCGAGGTCACGGACGTCGACCTGCAGGACCGCGTCAACAAGGACGACTTCCTCAACTGGAAGCGCCTGGGCTTTTCCGGCATGAACATTGCGGTGGCCGGCGAGAAGATCGTGGCCGGCCTGGGCGACATCGCGCTCGATGACTTCTACGGCCGCATCCTGTTGAACGCCCAGGGCCGCCTGAACGTCATGGACCTGGTGGCCGCGCCCGGCCAGGCCGGCGGCTCCATCACCCAGGACACGCAGACCCCCGGCCGGCGCGCCGAAGCGCCGGCGCCCGCGGCCAAGGGCGGCGGCATGCCCGACATCTCGCTCAACAGCGTCACCCTGACGCGCGGCCGCATGACCTTCACCGACCGCTTCGTCAAGCCCAACTACGTGGCCGAGCTGTCCAGCATCGACGGCTCCATCACGGCCGTGTCGTCCACCAACCCGCAGCCCGCCAAGGTCAAGGTCACCGGCCGCGTCTACACCACCGCGCCCCTGTCGATCAGCGGCGTGGTGCAGCCGTTCGCCAAGTTCCTGTCGCTCGACCTGAAGGCCTCGGCCAAGGGCGTGGACCTGCCGCGCTTCAACACCTACTCGGCCAAGTACGTCGGCTACCCGATCAAGCGCGGCAAGCTGTCGGTCGACCTGGAATACAAGATCAAGGACCGCGCGCTGCAGGCCACCAACCACGTGGTGCTGAACCAGCTCACCTTCGGCGACAAGACCAACAGCCCCGACGCCACCAAGCTGCCGGTGCTGCTGGCCGTGGCCCTGCTGAAGGACTCGCGCGGCAACATCGACATCAACCTGCCGATCTCCGGCTCGCTCGACGACCCCGAGTTCTCGGTCGGCGGCATCGTCGTGCGGGTGCTGTTGAACCTGGTGGTCAAGGCCGTCACCTCGCCCTTCAGCCTGCTGGCATCGGCCTTCGGCGGCGGCGAGGAACTGTCGTACGTGGAATTCGCGCCCGGCAGCGCCGCGCTCACCGACGACACGCTGCAGCGCGTCGAGACCCTGACCAAGGCCCTGGCCGACCGCCCCGCGCTCAAGATGGACCTGAGCGGCCGCGCCGATCCCAAGACCGACCTGGACGGCCTGCGCCAGGCCTGGGTCGATGCCCAGATCCGCCTGGCCAAGGCCCGCGACGTCGCCCCGCGCGGCAAGAAGCCGAACCCGGCCGGCGTCGAGGTCTCGGGCGCCGAGCGCGCCAAGTACCTGGAAAAGGTCTACGACGACACGGACATCAAGGACAAGCCGCGCAATTTCATCGGCATGGCCAAGTCCGTGCCGCCGCAACAGATGGAGGAGATGCTGCGCGCCGCGGCCCCGGTGGGCGACGAGCAGTTGCGCCAACTGGCCGACGCGCGCGCGCAAGCGGTGTATGAGAAGCTGCAAGCCCAGGAAGGACTCGCGGATCGCGTGTTCATCGTTGCCCCGCAACTGGACGCCGATGGCATCAAGGACGAGGGCTTGCCCTCGCGCGTGGACTTCTCCCTGAAGTGAACCCGGCGGCCCGCCAGGACGCGCCCGCGTCCGGCGGCCGTCCTTTGCCCGGAGATGCATGATGAAAGACCAGGACGCGCATTTCGACAGCCTGCTGCCGCCCCTCAAACTGGACCGGCGCGGCTTCATCGCCACCACCGTCGCGGCCGGCTTCTCGCTGGCCGCCGGCCCCGCCGTGGCCCAGACCGCCATCAAGACCGACGCCAACGGCCTGACCGCCGGCAAGGTGGACATTCCCACCACCGACGGCAAGATGCCCGCCTACCGCGCCGCGCCCGCCGGCAAGAAGAACCTGCCGACGCTGCTGGTGGTGTCGGAGATCTTCGGCGTGCACGAGTACATCCAGGACGTCTGCCGCCGCCTGGCCCACCTGGGCTACCTGGCCATCGCGCCCGAGCTGTTCGCGCGCCAGGGCGATCCGTCCAAGTACACCGAGATCCCCAAGCTGCAGGCCGAGATCATCAGCAAGGTGCCCGACAAGCAGGTGCAGGGCGACCTCGACGCCACCGTCGCCTGGGCCGCCGCCAACGGCGGCAGCGACGACAAGCTCGGCATCCTCGGCTTCTGCTGGGGCGGCCGCCAGGTCTGGCTCTACGCCGCCCACAACCCCAAACTCAAGGCCGGCGCCGCCTGGTACGGCCAGTTGGGCGGCGACCCGAGCGAACTCAAGCCCAAGTCGGTCCTGAGCCTGGTCAACGACCTCAAGGCGCCCGTCCTCGGCGCCTACGGCGGCAAGGACGCCGGCATTCCCCAGACCGACGTCGACAAGATGCGCATCGAACTCGCCAAGGGCCCCGCCGCCGCCAAGGCCTCCCGCATCGACGTCTACCCCGAAGCCCCTCACGCCTTCCACGCCGACTATCGGCCGAGTTACCGCAAGGCCGAGGCGGAGCAGGCTTGGCAGAGGATGCTTGACTGGTTCAAGCAGAATGGGTTGGGTGGGTGAGGCGTTACGGTTGTTCTTCGTAGGCCGCCCCTGGCGGCGGTCGGGCAGGCGGGGCGCGCCCACGATTGCGGTCCGGAGCGTTCGCTCCGGACTGCCCCGTTGTCATCTTCGTTGTCGCCTTCGGCGACTGCCTTCAGATTCCCTCGGGCGCATCGAGGTTGCGCCCCGCCTGCCCGACCGCCGCCAGGGGCTACCGACATCTGCATGGGTGAGGCCGCTCGGGCCGAGGGAGGGGAGAGATCTTGCGTCGCCCGCCAGGACCGGCTGCGCGGGCAGCCGGTCCTGGCATACGCTTTAGCGGTGCGTCGTGAGAGCGGCGCTGCGCGCGGCTGGAGGGTGCGGCACGAGGGAGATACAGGTCAAGCGCCGCGACCCTTCATGTCGCACGGGAACGTGAACGCGCGAACACGCGACGCAGTTTCAAAGCCAGTTGCCCAAAAGCTCCAAAGCCAATTCCACAAGCTCCAAAGCCCCAAGTCACCCACAAGCTCCAACGCCAAACCTGCCGACGCGCGCAGCGTTCATCGTGACCTGCAAGACCCCGCGTAAGCCAAAAAAGGCCGCCCGCGCGGCCGCCTTTTGGCGGGCCCCGCAAACTCCTCCCACCCCCCCGTTGACGTGGCCAACCACGCCAAGCACCCCATTCGCCCCGGCAACGCGGGCACCAAGACATCATGAGCCCGGCGGGACGGCGCAGGCGGAGGGCGGGGCGTGTAGATGCGCCCGACGGAAACCGTAGGGAGCCGAAGGCGGACGAGATTCTATGGTCCGGATCAAGCTGTTTTCAGGTTCAACCTCCCGGGATCGAAGGCTTGCCCGGTGCGCCAGACCCCGTA
>NZ_CYTU01000094.1:0-7171 GCF_001299375.1 Achromobacter sp. 2789STDY5608621
AGCATGGCGTGGCGTTGTGAGCATGGCGCGGCGCCGCAAGCGCGGCACGGCGGCCCGCCATTCCGAACCGGGCGGCGCCAGCCCCCCGCCTTACAGCGCCAGCCGCAAGGCCTCGTTGGCGGCCGCCATGCCCATGGCCGCGGTCACGGTGACCACCGAGCCATAGCCGGCGCAGGACAACCCCTGCGGCGCCACGGCCTGCCCCGAAGCGCCCATATCGTCCTCGGCCTCCGCCTGCCGCGTCCATTCATCGGGCAGGATGGCGGGCTGGTCGAACCACAGGGCATGGATTCCCATCTTCGGCACGCGCTTGAGCGCCTTGCCGTTCTTGTCCGAAGCCCGCGGAAACCCATGCTCGCGCCGCAGCTTGTTGCGCAGCTTGGACAGCAAGGCATCGTTGACGGCAGCCGACAGGTCCCCAGCGCGCAACGCCAGCGGATCGGTCTTGCCGCCCGCGCCGCCGCACAACAGCATCGGAATCCCCAGCGCCCGCGCATGCAGGATCATGGCGATCTTGGCCGCAGCCTGGTCGGTGCAGTCGATGATGGCGCTGTAGGGACCGGGCAGCACTTGCGCGACGTTCTCCGGCGAAACGAAATCATCGACGCGCGTCAGCCGGCACTCGGGATTGATGGCCAGGACGCGTTCGGCCATGGCATCCACCTTGGACTGCCCCAGGGTTTCCGTGAGCGCATGGATCTGCCGGTTGACGTTGGATTCGGCGATGTGGTCGAGGTCGATCAACGTCAGGGCGCCGACGCCGCAGCGGGCCAGCGCTTCGACCGTCCAGGAGCCTACGCCACCCAGGCCGGCGATGGCGATGTGGGCGTTCTGCAGGCGCGCGGGGGCATCGGGGCCGTAAAGGCGGGAGAGGCTGCCGAAGCGGCGGGCTATGTCGGCTTTTTCTTCTGGGGCGTTCATGGGGGCATATTTTATATGGCCGCGGGTTGGGCGAGCCACCGGCGCCTTTCACGGCTCATGCCGCCACGCATCCCTGACAAAGCCCGGCGCCAGGCCGGTCACGACGACCCCGTCCGGCGTGGCGGGCCCGACCGAGACGGCGATCTGTTGCTCGGCGGCGCCTGCCGATTCACGAAACTGGACGAGGCTCTTGCCCGCGTCGGAGCGGATCGCGGAGGTCGGCACCACCATTGCCTGGTCATCATGAAAGGTCACGATCGAGGCGTTCGCCGTCATTCCCAGCCGCACCACCGCCTGTTGCGCCGCCGTCAGCGCAGGCAGTGCAATCACCACCTGATACATCGTGCCCGCCTGCGAGTCTCCTTCGAGTCCCTGCACGCCGATCGATTCCAATTCGCCCGAAAGCGCCAGGCCCCTGAACCCCTCGCCACGTATTTCCACCGGCTGCCCTGGACGCAGCTGATTGAGATCCGTCTCGTCGACCTTGGCCACGACATTGACGCGCCCGACGTCGCCGATGGCCAGCAGCCCCTGGCCCTGCGCTACCTTGGCGCCCGCCTGCAAGGGGTCTGCCGCGGCGCCCGGCCTGGAATCCGCGTTGCCCGGCGCGCGGATCACCACACCGGGAAACGGCGCCATCACCCCGCCAGACGCCGCATCGGCCAGCGCATTGCCCCTGGCCGAGGCATTGGCCAATTCCATTTCCGCGAGTTGCCGCGCCTCTCCCTTGCCGCGTTCACGGGTATTCGCGAGTTCCGCCTCGGCCGAGGCAAGCGACAGGGCTTGCATCCTGTCCTGCTGGATCAACGCATCCAGCTCCATGCGGGGAACGATTCCGTGCTCATAGAGCTGCCGCGTCTCGACCAGCTTCCGATGCGTATCGTTCACACTGAGACGCGCGCTCAACACAGCTTGACGCGCCCGGGCGACATCGGGTCCCGACTCCCAATGATCGATGTCGTTCAACGCCTTGCGCGCCTGGATCTGTTCGCTCAGCGCCTGACGCCGTTGTATGTCGAGTTGGGTCATATCCATCTCGAGCAGGCGCTGCCCCGCTGCCACCCGCTGCCCTTCCGACACGTCCAGGGATTTGATATTGCCGTCGAAGGGCGCGGTGATCGTGACTATCTGCGCGGACACGATCTTCCCCACCACGCCAAGACGAATGTCGACCGGCCGGGGCGAAACCCGTATCCAGGGGGAAGGCTCCTCTTGTGCCCTGCCGCCGGGCGGTCGCTGCCACGTGAAAGCGATCGCCACGGCGACAAGCAGGGCCACGCCGGCCGCCAACAGGCCAGGCTTATAGACAAGGGACTTAGTCATTCAATGAAATATCCCAACTTTGCAGTGTCATGCCCAGCTTCAAGTCCAACTGCGCCTGAGCGTCCAGATAGCTGATCAAGGCATTGAGACGAGCGTTCTCCGCCCCGCGAAGATCGGTTTCAAAGGCAAGCACCTGGAAGTTGCTCGACCGGCCAGCCTGCAGTTTCTGGTGTTCGATCTCGAGCTTCTTGCGCGACAGATCCCGCACGCGCCCCGCGATTTCGTACTGCCGCCATCGCGAGCCCAATTCCCGCACCGCGTTGTTCACATCCAGCGCCAACTGCTGCTCCGCGTTTTCAAGCAGCAACGCCTGGTTGTCCGCGTCGGCCTTTGCATGGACTTCGGCCTGTCGCGCGCTCAGATCCCCGAGGGGTATCTGCACCTGGACTCCCACATAACTGTCCCAGTGACGATCAGAGACCGCCTCAGAATGGCTCGATCGTCTCGTGCGCCCCTGGCTGGCGCCACCCATCAGCGAAACATCCCACAGGCGGTTGTCGCGCGCGACCACAAGATTGATATCGGCCTGCTCCCGGGCGATCACCTGCTGCAAATACCGCGGTTGATGCGTCAACGCGATGCGTTGGGCCTCCTGCAGGCTGAGCGTCGAGGGCATTTTCTGAGGCGTGTCGCCAGCCCGGATCCGGCTGCGCAGATCCAGCGCCAGCAGTTGCAGCAACGCCAATCGGCTGGCATTAACATCGTTGTCGGCATTCTCGACGTTGAATTCCTGGGTAGCCACATCCGCCTCGGTCTGCACCACGTCGACCTGCGCCATGCGCCCGGCGGCGATCAACGCCTTGTTGATCTCCCAAAGATCCCTGGAACGTTGCAACGCCGCCTTGGCGAGGGTGACTTGCTCCTGCGCCCGCATCAATTGCCAGTAGGTCTGGATAATCTGCGTGACGGTCTGGGAAACCGCGTCCTGCAAGGCCAGCCGATTGCTTTGCTCGATCAATCGCGCCATGCGCAAGGGCGCGGTTGCCACTTCACGCCTCGCGCCGCGCAACAAGGGCTGAATGATCGCGAGCGTGATGCCGTCATCCCGGAACCCGCCCGCCCGGTTGGCATTGCTCAATTGGCTGGTCCAGCCCAGGCTCAAGCGCGTGCCGAATTCACCCACCATCGTCGCCGCGGGCGAGAGCAATCCCTGTCGCGAACGGTCGTCCTGAGTACGATTGCCGGTGATCTGCCCGGTCACGAGAAGCTTGGGGGAAAAGTAATCCTCGGCCACGCGCAGGTCGAACTTCTGCGCCAGGCGGGTCAGGTAGGCGCTGCGTATGCCGCGATTGCCCCGCAAACCCAGAAAGACGGCATCGGTCAAGGTCAGATCGACGAGGCCCTCGCCCGGCACGGCCGGCGCCTGGTACGGCATGGTCGGGCGAGACGGCAACGGCTCATTCCCCGCGCGCGTCACGGGTGGCAGCGTCGCCACCCCAAGCGCCACCAGCAACATCCATGGGGTGCTACGCATCGCGCAAGGCCTGTACGGGCTCGAGCCGCGCAGCCGCAACCGCAGGCCACCAGCCGAAGAACACTCCAGTCAGCAGCGACATGCCCATCCCCAAGGGCAAGGATGCGGGAGCCAGTATGAAAGCCCAGCCAGAGAAACGCGTAAAAGCGTAGGCCGCGCCAACGCCGAACACCGCGCCCAACGCCGCGCCGGCAATGGCCAGCAGGCCAGCCTCGACCAGGAACAACTGGCGGATATCACGCCGCGTCGCCCCGAGCGCCAGGCGAACGCCGATCTCGCGCCGCCTTTCGGAGACGCTCATCAGCATCACGTTCATCACGCCCACGCCGCCCACCAGCAGTGAAATCGCGCCCAATCCGGCAAGCAGGTAGGAAAAGGTTCGGGATTGGCGCTTGAGACCGTCGATCAACTGCCGGGGAATCTCCACCTGAACCTCCCTGCCGGGCACCTGCGCCATGACATGCTCGCGCAACGCGCTGGCCGTTTCCGTCAGGTCGGCCTGGGGCGTCGCGCTGGCCAGGATGGCGCCAAGTGCAGGCTTGGGAAACAATCGGTGCAATCCTTCGATGGGTACGATCACCGATCGGTCCGCATCGACCGGAATCAGCGGATTCCCTTTCATGCTGCGCGTGATGCCGATGACTTGATACAGATAGCCGCCGATTTGCAGCGATGCTCCCAGCGTAAGCGGATGCCCCGGACTACCCAGCTCATGCGCGATTTCCGCGCCGACGACGGCAAAGGTGGCATGACGATCGAACAGCGACAGGAAACGGCCGCGATCCATGCGCAGATGCATCGCGGCAGCAAGATCCGGTGTCGTGCCCACGATCCTCGGAACCGCCGTGCGTCCCGAGAAACGCAACGGCACGTTGTAGACCGACAGCGGCGCCGCGTGGCGGATGCCTGGCACGGTCCGCGCCAACACACTGGTATCCAGCGAGCGAGGTACCGCGCGCGCCTTGGTGCCCGTCACCGGAAAAGTCACCACCAGGACATCCGTACCCATGTCCTTGAACAAGCGAGTCACCTGTTCGGCGGCGCTGTGCCCGATGTTCAGGAGC
This sequence comes from Achromobacter sp. 2789STDY5608621, assembly GCF_001299375.1. NCBI lineage: Bacteria > Pseudomonadati > Pseudomonadota > Betaproteobacteria > Burkholderiales > Alcaligenaceae > Achromobacter > Achromobacter sp. 2789STDY5608621. Next base: position 4,783 of record NZ_CYTU01000094.1, read on the forward strand.
GCGATGATGGCTGTGCTGCCGACCATGATGCCAAGCAGAGCCAACAAGGCCCGGCGACCCAATTGGCGCAGACTGTCGACCGCCTGCAGCAGGGTCTGCGTCAACGATGGGCCGCGCATGCGCTGGAACACCGGAAATCAACGCCTTTCGCCGCAGCGGCAGGGTTCATGCAATACGCCGTCCCGCACATGAATCTGGCGCGAGAACCGGGCGGCCAGGTTGGCATCATGCGTCACCATCACGATCGTGACCGCCCGCTCGCGATTCAGCCCCATGAGCAAGGCCATGATGCTCTCGGCTGAAGCCTGATCCAGATTACCGGTCGGTTCGTCCGCGAGAATCAGGGCGGGCTCGCCCACCAAGGCACGGGCGATCGCGACTCGCTGGCGTTGCCCGCCAGACAGATCGGCGGGAAGGTGCCTGGCCCGGTCGGTCAATCCAACGTGATGAAGCCAATCCATGGCCCGGACCCGGGCCCGCGCGCGCGAGATACCGCGATAGAACAGCGGCAAGGCTACGTTATCCAAGGCGTTGATACGGGGCAGCAGGTTGAAGGATTGGAAGACGAAACCGATCTCCCGATTCCTGACCTGGGCACGGGCGTTGTCGTCGATACCCAACATGTCGCGCCCACGAAACAGGAACTGGCCGGTCGAAGGCCGGTCGAGCAAGCCCAGGAGGTTGAGCAACGTGGTCTTGCCGGAACCGGAAGCCCCGAGCAGCGCGCATGTTTCACCGGGATGTATCTCGAATGTCACATCGCGCAGCACGCTCACTGATTGGCTGCCTTTGCGATAGGTATGGCTGACACGTGTGATTTGAATGAGCGGAAGGCCCGAAGTGTCAGTAATTCGCATCAGCCACATAGCCCGAAATCGACGCGAATAGCTTCGACAGCAACTTAACGCCAGATCTACGAATCGCTACTCAAGATTTTTATTAATCGCCGTAATAAACCACCATCGTAGCGAGAATGTAGCGCGGATATGGACCCAGACCAGTACCGGTATATTTTACCGTGAACGACTTATCGGCCGGCCTGCCATTAAACATTTTATAGATTTGCCCATTGTCGATTATCGGATAGCAATCGATCGGACCGTTATAGCAGACCTCCATTGATACGTTTGCCTGAGAACTATCTTGAAGCTGAACTTGCACACCAGTGACGGTCTTTCCCAGCGGCGAGACAAGGAAATTGCTGGGTTGATACACAACCGTGGCGGTTCCACCCCTTCTCGACACATAGTCGCCACTCTTATAGGTGGACCACACATAATCACCGGCAAACGCGCTGCCGGAGAACAAAAGCGAAGCAATAACCGAAACATGCAACAATCGATTTTTCATCAAATCTCTCCTTGGGTTATGTGAACAGTGCATCATTCATCGACTGATGCCGAACTCACCCTTGGGATGACTTATGCTTCAAAAGCTCGATCAACATACAGGGTGAAACAGGTTAACGACCTGCCACCTCAATTTGAACGCGGTGATGAACTCGCATATTGCTATTTTTAGAACACGCGTGACCTTATGAGTCAGGCAAACCCGTCCAGATTGCGAAATAAAAAAAGCCCGATGAAAATCATCGGGCACCACTTATTCCGGAACACTATTTCTAAAAACAGCTCAGGCACAGGGCTTTTAAATTGATAACCTATACTCGGTGACTGGATGCAGTTTTAGATCTGAAACCTACTTTTCCATAAAGCAGGTCCATTACGACCTGGTGCCTCTGCCGCTCTAGATCACCCGCCTTCTGCAATAGAGCGTTGTGCGAAAAGCCGGTCTTCGCTTTCTCCAACGCATCAACCTTTGACTCATCCGAGCGTGGCATCGCAGATGAGGACCGATCGGCATGCCTGCCAAACGGATTATCATTCGCGCTATTGTAAGCCATGGCAAGAGCATCCACTCTCTCACGATATTTGACACTAATTCCAAATTTATAGGCAAAATCATCCGGCTGCGCCAAAATCAGTTTCCCGATCTTCTTGTAGATATCCATAGCCGAGCTACCCTTGCTCATTTCGGTGACATACAAGGCTTCCTGTTGAGCTGCAAATTTATCGTGCTGCCGCTTTAACGCGGCCTCCCTTTCGGGAGTGACCAGAATTCTCGTAGTCCCATAATATATTGGCCCGCCCTCCGACGTGAGTTCACTGCAATCGTGCCCAGGCGTGTATGCGCTATTGAAAACCATAATCTCGAGCTTCTGATGCCGTTCAGCCTCTGTATAGTTATTTGCGAAACGCGCCAGAGCTTCCGGTGTCCAGCACGCCAACAAGCTGAGATCCGCATCCTCATCTTCGGTCTCCTGGCTTGACAGCGCCACCGCCTTATCAGACAAGGCCACAGTCTTCGATGCCGGAGGACTTTCGAGATA
>NZ_CYTU01000095.1:0-6820 GCF_001299375.1 Achromobacter sp. 2789STDY5608621
GAGCACGTCCCTACCCCAGCACCCTCCCACTGCGGAAGGCGCATCTACACCATACAAGGTTGAGGACGGGGAAGTCCGGAGCGAACGCTCCGGACCGCAATCGTAGCCCCGCCCTCCGCCTGCGCCGTCCCGCCGGGCGGCTCAAGAACTCAAATCCCCGCCCAAAAAAAAGCGATCACTTCTCCGCACTCTCCCCCGGCAACCCATCACTAACCTCAGCCAACGCCGCCTTCATATCCTCATAAGAAATCACCCGCTCATTCTGAAAACTCCCCAGCACCCCCCGGCACCCGTCGACCCCGGAACGCTTCATCTCCTCCATCATCCGCGTCCCGTCCGCGAGCCCCTTCTCGTAAAGCCCGTCATAGCCCGCCGCCGAGAACCCGTATTCCTTGGCATACCGTTCCAGGTTCTTGCGCGAGGTCGCCTGGTGCTGCGCCAGGTCGGGTTCGGACGCGCCGCACGATCGCGCCGCGCCGTTGGAGGCGCCCGCCGCCACCACGAAGGATTCGAACTGGGCCTGCTCGGCCGCGTCGGGCGCGGCCCAGGCCGGGGTGGCCAGGGCCATCGTCCAGGCCAGGCCGATCAGCATCTTGCGCATCGGTTTGTCTCCGCAAAGCGCCCGCGCGCGGCCATCGCGCCCGGGCATTGAACACGCCCACATTATGGCAACGATCCCCATGCCGCCTCGCGTATGGAGTCGTTTCAGACTGTGCGGGTTTTTTTCCCGATCTGTCCGCCGGGCCAGCAAGCGCAACGGACACGAACTATGATGAGGGCTGTGGGGCACATCCGCCCCAATGCAACACCCCCCAACACTGGAGATTCCCCATGAGCATCAAAGTCGGCGATCGCGTGCCCGACGGCACCCTGACCGAATTCATCGAAACCGAAAGCGAAGGCTGCTCGCTGGGCCCCAACGCCTTCCAGGTCGCCGACCTGACCCGCGGCAAGACCATCGCCCTGTTCGCGCTGCCCGGCGCCTTCACGCCGACCTGCTCGGCCAAGCACCTGCCCGGCTACGTCGAGCAGGCCGCCGCCCTCAAGGCCAAGGGCGTGGATGAAATCTGGTGCGTGTCCGTCAACGACGCCTTCGTCATGGGCGCCTGGGGCCGCGAACAGAAGACCGACGGCAAGGTCCGCATGCTGGCCGACGGTTCCGCCCTGTGGACCAAGGCCCTGGGCCTGGAGCTGGACCTGATCCAGCGCGGCATGGGCGTGCGCTCGCAGCGCTACTCGGCCCTGATCGTCGACGGCGTGGTCAAGCACCTGAACGTCGAAGGCCCCGGCAAGTTCGAAGTCAGCGACGCCGCGACCCTGCTGTCGCAAGCCTGATTTCCCCCGCGCAGTCCCTGTTTCATCGCTCAATGCGCGGGCCGCCCTGGCGGCCCGCGTCGCTACTCCCCGGCAGGGGTAGCCAGACGCCATGCTCGCAACCATCTCTTCTTTCTCGTCGCTGTATTTCGCGACCCTGCTGATGCTCATCGGCACCGGCCTGTTCAACACCTACATGGGGTTGAGGCTGACCGCGCAGTCCGTCAGCGAGGTCTGGATCGGCACCCTGATCGCCGGCTACTACCTGGGCCTGGTCTGCGGCGCGCGATTGGGACACAAGCTCATCATCCGCGTCGGCCACATCCGCGCCTTCGTCGCCTGTGCCGCCGTCGCCACCAGCATGATCCTGGCGCAGACGCTGGTCGACTCCATGCCGCTGTGGCTGGTGTTCCGCGTCATCTCCGGCATCGTCATGGTGACCGAGTTCATGGTCATCGAAAGCTGGCTCAACGAACAAACCGAAAACCACCAGCGCGGGCGCGTGTTCTCCGTCTACATGGTGGTGTCCGGCCTGGGCACCGTGCTGGGCCAACTGGCCCTGACCGCCTACGCCACGCTCGACCTGCGGCCGCTGACCCTGGTGGCCATGTGCCTGGTGCTGTGCCTGGTGCCGATCGCCGTCACGGCCCGCTCGCACCCGCCCACGCCGCTGCCGGCCGCGCTCGACATCCGCTTCTTCATGCGCCGCGTGCCGCTGTCCATGACGGTGCTGTTCGTGGCCGGCAACCTGTCCGGCGCCTTCTACGGCCTGGCGGCCGTGTACGGCGCCAAGCACGGCCTGACGACCTCGCAGGCCGCCGTGTTCGTGGCCGCCGCCGTCACCGCCGGGCTGCTGTCGCAATGGCCCATGGGCTGGCTGTCCGACCGCATCAACCGCGCCGGCCTGATCCGCTTCAATGCGCTGTTGCTGGTGATCTTGCCGACCGTCATGTGGGGCTGGCTGACCTTGCCCTATTGGGCGCTGGTGGCCATGTCCTGCGTCTTCGGCATCCTGCAGTTCACCCTGTATCCGCTGGGCGCCGCCTTCGCCAACGATCACGTCGAATCCGAGCGCCGCGTCAGCCTGTCGGCGGTGCTGCTCATGACCTACGGCGTCGGCGCCTGTGTCGGCCCGATGATCGCGGGCCTCTTGATGTCGCTGGCCGGCCCCAGCATGTATTACGTCTTCATCTCGGCCTGCGCGCTGATCCTGGTGTGGCAGGTGCGCCCGACGCGCGTCACCGGCGCCCACCAGGTCGAGGAAGCGCCGGTGCATTTCGTGCCGATGCCGGACACGCTGCAAAGCTCGCCGGCCGCCGCCGTGCTCGACCCGCGGGTGGATGTGGAAAACGATATCGGCATCGAGATGGTGCAGCCGGACCCCTCGGCCGCGCCGGCCACGGCGCCGGTGGAAGGCGCCGGGGCGGTGGATCCTCCCATCGCGGCCATGACCGCCGCGGCCGAACCGGCGCCGGCCGAGCCCGACGCCGAGGATCAGGCGGCGCGACAGCCCCGCACCGGCACCTGAGCGCCGGCGCCCGTCACCACGGGGTCATCAGCAGGATGGCCCCCAGGGCCAGCGCCAGGCCCGCGCCGTTCAGGCGCGTCAGGGGCTCGCGGAACACCAGCGCTCCGACCAGCGTGCCCAGCGTGATCACGCCCATGTTCATGGACGCGAACACCAGCGCGGGATGCTCGGGCAGCGCCTGGTGGGCGCGGATGTAGGTGAGGATATTGCCGAAGTTCACCACGCCCAGCGCCACGCCCGCCGCCAGATGGCGCGGCGCCCAGGCGGCGCGGCGCCACAGCAGGTAGAGCAGCATCAGCGCGCTGGCCAGCGCGAAGGCCAGCAGCAGGCCGCTGGCGAAGGCGGTGCCGGCGCGCGCCACCTGCTTGAACAGGATGTCGACCACGCCATAGGTCACCCAGACCGCCAACGGCCACAGCCACAGCGCGCGGCGCGCGGCGGCGTCCGTCTCGGGCGCCTGCGCCGCGGGCAGGGCGGCCGGCCGCCGCAGCAGGCAGAACAGCGCGGCGAAGGCCAGCGCGATCGCGCCCAGCTTGCGGCCGCTGACCGGCTCGCCGAACAGCAGGAACGCCGCCAGCAGCGGGATGAACAGCGACAGCCGCTGCGCCGCGTCGCTGCGCACCACGCCGGCATGGCGCACGGCCAGCGCCATCGCCATGAAGCCGCTGGGCAGCAGCAGGCCCAGCGCCACCAGCACCAGCCACGGCGTCTGCGGCGTCAGCAGCGTGGCCGGGTCTGGCCGCAGCACCGTCCAGCAGAGCAGGGCGGCGACCGCGTGGTTGACCATGATGGCCTGGCGCACGTCCACCTGCCAGCGCCGCGCCAGCTTCAGCATCGCCGCCACGGCGACGCTGCAGACGACGCTGGCCAGCAGGTAGAACAGGCCGGGGCTCAGCGTCACGCCGAGAGATCCTGGTGCGCGTGGTGGGGGTTGTGCTGGCCGGCGTCGATGCGCATGCCCAGGCGTTGCAGCAGGCGCTGGTCGGCCTCCATGCGCGGATTGCCGGTGGTCAGCAGCACGTCGCCGTAGAACATCGAGTTGGCGCCGGCCATGAAGCACAGCGCCTGCATGGCGTCGTCCATGGCCTCGCGGCCGGCCGACAGGCGCACCATGGCGCGCGGCATGGTGATGCGCGCCACCGCGATGGTGCGCACGAACTCGAACGGATCGAGCGGCTCGACGTCGGCCAGCGGCGTGCCTTCCACCCGCATCAGGTTGTTGATCGGCACCGACTCGGGGTAGGGCTCCATGTTGGCCAGCTGCGCGATCAGGCCGGCGCGCTCCTGGCGCGATTCGCCCATGCCGACGATGCCGCCGCAGCAGACGTTGATGCCGGCGTCGCGCACGCGGTCCAGCGTGTCGAGGCGGTCCTGGTAGGTGCGGGTGGTGACGATCTTGCCGTAGAACTCGGGCGAGGTGTCCAGGTTGTGGTTGTAGTAGTCCAGACCGGCCTGCTTGAGCTGTTCGGCCTGGCCCTCGCGCAGCATGCCGAGCGTGACGCAGGTCTCCAGGCCGAGCGCCTTGACCGCGCTGACCATCTCGGCCACGGCCTCCAGGTGGTGCGGCTTGGGGCTACGCCAGGCGGCGCCCATGCAGAAGCGCTGGGCGCCGCCTGCCTGGGCGGCGCGGGCGGCGGCCAGCACCTCGTCCAGCGGCATCAGCTTTTCCGCTTCCAGGCCGGTGTCGTAGCGCGACGACTGCGAGCAATAGCCGCAGTCCTCGGGACAGCCGCCGGTCTTGATCGACAGCAGGCTCGACAGCTGGATGCCGTTGGGGTCGAAGTGGGCGCGGTGCGTCTGCTGGGCGCGGAACACCAGGTCCATGAACGGCAGGGCGTAAAGCTCCATCACGGCGGCGCTGCTCCAGGCGGGCGCGGGCTGCGCCTTGGGCGGCTTGGGAACGGGAATGTAGGCGGTCTGCATCAACGGACTCCAGAAGGCTTGCGGGGCTCTCGCCGGACCCGTGGACGGGACGGCCAGATCGGCGGATCGTAAGAACCTGCGCAGGGTTTGCGCAATCTGGGGTGTGATGCGGATTTTGGCGGCTAGTTGGCTGGAGTTTTGCCGAAAATGGCGATTTTTGGCGGCGGGCGGAATCTAACGCGGCGGCATCTTCGCGCAGCGCGATCCCCTCATTATTTTGATTCAATTTGTAAATTCAGGCGGCCTGCCTCAGCCCGCGCCGGATTTGCCCCGGGAGCGCGGCTTTTCATGCCCGGTGATGCCGCGGTCGCGGGCCCAGACGATGGCCGCGCTGCGCCGGTGCACGCCAATCTTGCTGTAGATGGTGGCCACGTGATTGCGCACCGTGTTGCGCGACAGGCGCAACTGGCGGGCGATCTCGTCGTCGCTATGGCCCTGGCACAGCAGGCCCAGCACCTCGCGCTCGCGCGCCGTCAGCTGCGCCAGCTCGGCCACGTCGCGGGCCGCCGGCGCCGGGGCGCGCAACTGCGCCAGCTTCTCGATGATGCCGCGGCTGAACCACGAGGTGTCCTGCATCACCGCCTCGATCGCGGTCAGCAGTTCGGTCTCGCTGCGCTTGCGTTCGGTGATGTCCTGCATCACCAGCAGCACGCGGCGCTCGCCGCCGATCATGACCGGCTCGGCCGAGGCCAGGCAATCCAGAAGGGCGCCGTCGGGCGTGGCCAGCGCGGCTTCGCGGTTGCGGATGCTCTCGCCGCGCGCCAGGCTGTCGGCCATGCCTTCGAACGGGCGCAGGCCCAGGGCGGTCAGTTCCTGGCCCGCGCCGTCCTGCGCCGACACGCCCACGGCCTGCGCGAAGGCGTCATTGATATCCAGCGCGCGCAGCGATTCGCCGTCGCACAGCGCCATCGGCACCGGCGCCAGCCGGAACGCCTTGGAGAAGCGCTCCTCGCTCTGCTGCAGGGCCTCCTCGGTGCGCTTGCGCTTTTCCAGGTCGATGAAGGTGAACAGCATGCACGGTTCGTCCTGCATGTCGATCGGCTGGCCGGCGACGATGACGAAGCGCGCGCCGCCGTCCGCCAGCCGCACCACGCCTTCGCGCTGGCTGATGGTCAGGCCCGCGTTCAGCTTGGCCACCGCGTCCTCCTTGTCATCGCCGCCGTCGAGCACGTCCAGCTCGTAGGCCGATTTGCCCAGCACTGTCTCGCGCGTCAGGCCGGTCATGTCCAGGAAGCCCTGGTTCACCTTCACATAGCGCAGGTCGGACAGGCGGCAGATGAGCGCCGGCGCGGGATTGGCGGCAAAGGTGCGCTCGAAGCGCTGCTCGGCGTTGAACTGGCCGGTCTGGTCATCCAGGATCAGCACGCGGAAGTCCGCGCCGTCGCCTTCGAGCAGCAGGCCGCGCGCGCGGATGTTGCGCAGGAAGTCGGCGTCGTCCTTGCGCGTCAGGTCCAGCAGCAGGTCGTCGAACGCGACCGCGGCGGCCAGGCGGTCGAGCGGATACTGCTTGGCCGGCACGCGGTGATGGTTGCGGTAGGTCAGCGCATAGCGTTTGCGGTAGCCGGCGGGCGTCTGCCCCAGCGCCTCCAGCGTGTCGACCCCGTGCAGCGCCAGCGCGCTGGCGTTGGCCCAGGCGATGCTGCCATCGGACTCGAGCAGGATGATGCCTTCGTTCAAGCCTGCGATGATGCGTTGCAGGTGCTGGCGGTGTGCGTGCGGGGCGGCGTTGCTGGCGGTCACGTGGGCCTCTTGGCTTGGCTGGCACAAGCGCACAGGATGCGATGCGAAGCGCGGCCTGTCCAGAGGATAAACGGACGAGACGGGGGAGGGGCGGCGGCACGGCGCTTGCTGCCGCGCAAAGCAAAAAAGCTCCGGAATCCGGAGCTTTTGGCGGGCGCCTTCTGGCGCAGTGCAGGAAGACTCCTGCGGAACAACTGGTCTTGCGGCTTGCTGGGATGCACACAAGATGCTTGGCGGAGCGGACGGGGCTCGAACCCGCGACCCCCGGCGTGACAGGCCGGTATTCTAACCAACTGAACTACCGCTCCGCAGCGG
>NZ_CYTU01000096.1:0-6273 GCF_001299375.1 Achromobacter sp. 2789STDY5608621
TACAAGGATGACGACGGGGCAGCCCGGAGCGAAGGCTCCGGGCCGCAATCGTGGGCGCCCGCCCCGGGGGCCACCTGCCCGAGGGGCGACCTACGAAGCACTACAACCTCGCAAGCAACACAACGCCGCAGTAGATAGACAATTACCGATTCGCAGCCACAGCCTCAGCACCAGGCACAGGATTCCCCCACCCGCCCCCGATCGCCCGAATCAGATCCACCGCCGACCGCGCCTGCTCACCGCTCAACTGCACGGCGACCCGTTGCTGCAACAGCACGCTGCGGTCCGCCTCGATCACGTCAAGATAGCTGATCGAGCCTTCGCGGTATTGCGTGTGCGACAGCTTGGCGGCGCGGGCCGAGGCTTCCACCGCCGCGTCCTGCGCGCGCGTCTGGTCGGACAGGATGCGCAGATTGGCCAGGTTGTCCTCGACCTCGCGGAACGCATTCAGCACCGTCTGGCGGTACACCGCCACGTCTTCCTCGTAGACCGCGCGGGCGCGGTCCAGGCCGGCCTGGCGGCGGCCGCCGTCGAAGATCGGCATCGACAGCGCGGCGCCCACCAGCGGGCCCAGCAGGAACGTGCGGCTCGACCATTGGAACAGGTTGCCCAGCTCCGACGACTCGTAGCCAAACGCGCCGGTGATGTCCAGGCGCGGGAAGAACGCCGACTTGGCGGCGCCCACGCGGGCGTTGGCGGCGGCCATGGCGCGTTCGGCCGCGGCGATGTCGGGGCGGCGTTCCAGCAGCGTCGACGGCAGGCCGGCCGGGATCGACAGGGCCACCTTCTCGATCGGCTTGGGCGGCATCGCGAACTCCGACGGCGCGCGGCCCAGCAGCACGGCCAGCGCGTGTTCGCCGGCGGCGCGGCGGCGGTCGATGCCCAGCGCTTCGGACTGCGCCGAAGCCAGCTCGGCCTTGGCGCGCGCCAGGTCCAGCTCGCTGATGTCGCCCGCGTCATAGCGGCGCTGGATCAGCTGCAGCGTCTCGGTGCGCAGTTGCACCGTCTGGCGGTACAGCGCGGCTTCGGCGTCCTGCTCGCGCACCAGGAAATAGGTGGTGGCGACATCGGCCTGCAGCGCCAGCAGCACCGAGCGGTACAGCGCCTCGCTCTGTTGCGCATCGGCGGTGGCGGCGTCGGCCGTGGAGGCGACGCGGCCGAACAGGTCGGCCTCGTACGACACCGAGCCCTGGGCGCGCCAGGTGGTCGACGGGCTGGTCGGCGTGCCGTCGGGCAGGCCTTGAGACACCGCCGAGGGACGCTGGCGGCTGGGGCCGAAGGCGGCGTCCAGGCTGGGGAAGAAGCCGGCGCGGGCCTCGCGCTGCAGCGCGCGGGCCTGTGTCAGGCGGGCGGCCGCGGCCTGCAGGTTCTGGTTGGCCTTGTGGGCCTCTTCCTGCAACTGGTTCAGGCCTTCGTCGCCGAACACCTTCCACCATTCGCCGCGCAACTGCTCTTCCGAGGGCTGGGCGGTCTTCCAGGTGCCGGCTTCCGAGGCGGGCAGGGCGGCTTCCTTGTAGGCCGCCGACGTGGCGGCCGCGGGCCGTTCGTAGGTCGGACCCACCGCGCAGCCGGCCAGCACGAGCAGGACGGCAAGCAGTGCGGAACCGCGGATCAGTCTTTTGGTCTTCATGACGATTCTCTTGGGCGCGCGCCCCGCCGTTCGGGACGGGACGCGCTGGCTATTTTTTCCAGGCCGGATCAGGCGTTGTGCTGCGTGGCGGGCGGCGCGTTCGGATCGATGTGCGGCACGCACACCGGCGCTTCATGCGGCGCGGCCGAGTGCAGCGTCTTGCCGCCCAGCGAGCGCAGCAGGACGTAGAACACCGGCGTCAGGAACAGGCCGAACAGCGTCACGCCGAGCATGCCGAAGAACACCGCGACACCCATGGCGTGGCGCATTTCCGAACCGGCGCCGGACGACAGCACCAGCGGCACCACACCCATGATGAAGGCGATCGACGTCATCAGGATCGGGCGCAGGCGCAGGCGGCTGGCCTCGATCGCGGCTTCCAGCGGCGAACGGCCGTTCATCTCCAGCTCGCGGGCGAATTCCACGATCAGGATCGCGTTCTTCGCCGACAGCCCCACCAGCACCATCAAGCCGATCTGGGTGAAGATGTTGTTGTCGTTGCCCGTCAGGTAGACGCCGGTCAGCGCCGCCAGGATGCTCATCGGCACGATCAGGATCACGGCCAGCGGCAGGGTCAGGCTTTCGTACAGCGCGGCCAGCACCAGGAACACCAGCAGCACGCTGATCGGGAACACCCACAGGCCGGCGTTGCCCGCCAGGATCTGCTGGTACGTCAGGTCGGTCCATTCGAACTTCACGCCGCGCGGCAGGGTTTCCGCCGCCACGCGCTCGGCCGCGGCCTGCGCCTGGTTGGTCGAGTAGCCCGGGGCCGGGCCGCCGTTGATGTCGGCGGCGGTGTAGCCGTTGTAGCGCACCACCATTTCCGGACCGAAGGTCTGCTTGACCGTCACCAGCGACGACAGCGGCACCATGTCACCCGCGGCATTGCGGGTCTTCAGTTGCAGGATGTCGTCGGAGTGGGCGCGGAACGGCGCATCCGCCTGGGCCCGCACCTGGAACACGCGACCGAACCGGTTGAAGTCGTTGACGTACATCGAACCCAGGTAGATCTGCATGGTGTCGAACACTTCCGTCACCGGCACGCCCAGTTGCTTGGCCTTGACCCGGTCCAGGTCGACGTCCAGCTGCGGCACGTTGATCTCGTAGCTCGAGAACGCCGGGCCCAGTTCGGGCGTCTGGCGCGCCTTGGCCAGGAACGCCTGCTTGGCCTTGTCCAGCTCGGCATAGCCCAGCGCCGCGCGGTCTTCCAGTTGCAGCTTGAAGCCGCCCAGCGTGCCCAGGCCGAGCACCGGCGGGGGCGGGAACACGGCGATGAACGCCTGCTGGATGGCGCCGAACTTCTGGTTCAGCGAGGCCGCGATGGCGTTGCCCGACAGCGCCGCGCCCTTGCGTTCGTCGAACGGCTTGAGGGTCACGAACACGATGCCGGCGCTGGAGCTGTTGGTGAAGCCGTTGATCGACAGGCCCGGGAAGGCGATGGCGCTCTGCACGCCGGGTTCCTTCAGGGCGATGGCGCTCATCTGGCGGATCACGTCTTCCGTGCGGTCGAGCGAGGCGCCGTTGGGCAGCTGGGTGAAGCCGATCAGGTACTGCTTGTCCTGCGCCGGCACGAAGCCGCCGGGCACCAGGTACGACACGCCGATGGTGGCGGCCACCAGCACCGCGTAGACGCCCATGGCGCCGGCCTTGCGGCGGATCACGCCGGACACGCCCACGCCGTAGTTCTCCGAGGCGCGGCCGAACATGTTGTTGAACCAGTTGAAGAAGCGGCCGAACACGCGGTTCATGCCCCGGGTCAGCCAGTCCGGCTTGTCGTGGTGGCTCTTGAGCAGCAGGGCCGACAGGGCCGGCGACAGCGTCAGCGAGTTGAAGGCCGAGATCACCGTCGAGATGGCGATGGTCATGGCGAACTGTTTGTAGAACTGGCCGGTCAGGCCCGTCATGAACGCCAGCGGCACGAACACCGCGCACAGCGTCAGGGCGATGGCGATGATGGGGCCGCTCACCTCGCGCATGGCGCGATAGGTCGCGTCGCGCGGACTCAGGCCCGCGGCGATGTTGCGTTCGACGTTTTCCACCACCACGATCGCGTCGTCGACCACGATCCCGATGGCCAGCACCATCCCGAACAACGACAGCGCGTTGATGGAATAGCCGAACATCAGCAGCAGGCCGAAGGTGCCGACGATCGACACCGGCACCGCCAGCAGCGGGATGATGGACGCGCGCCAGGTCTGCAGGAACAGGATCACCACCAGCACCACCAGCGCGATGGCTTCCAGCAGCGTGTGCACCACGGCCTCGATACTGGAACGCACGAACTGGGTCGGGTCGTATTCGATGCGGTATTCCACGCCCGGCGGGAAGTCCTGGGCCAGCTCGACCATGGCGGCGCGCACTTGCGACGACACGTCCAGCGCGTTGGCGCCCGGCGATTGCATGATGCCCATGCCCACCGCCTGCTTGTTGTCCAGCAGCGAACGCAGGCCGTATTCCTGGGCATCCAGTTCCACGCGGGCCACGTCCGACAGGTGCGTCACGGCGCCGTCGGGCGAGGTCTTCAGGATGATGTCGCGGAATTCCTCTTCGGTCTGCAGGCGGCCGCGCGCATTCACGTTCAGCTGCAGCGGCACGTCGCCCTGGGTCGGGGACGCGCCGATCACGCCGGCGGCGACCTGCACGTTCTGTTCGCGGATGGCCGCGACCACTTCGCTGGCCGTCATGCCGCGCTGCGCGACCTTCTGCGGGTCGAGCCACACGCGCATCGAATAGTTGCCCGCGCCCCACACCGTCACTTCACCGACGCCGGTAATGCGCGCCAGGCGGTCCTTGATGTTCAGGATCGCGTAGTTGCGCAGGTAGGTGATGTCGTAGCGGTCGTTGGGCGAGATCAGGTGCACCACCAGCGTCAGGGTGGGCGAGCTCTTGGTGGTCGTGACGCCCAGCCGCTGCACGTCCGGCGGCAGGCGCGGCAGCGCCTGCGACACGCGGTTCTGCACCAGCTGCTGCGCCTTGTCCGGGTCCACGCCCAGCTTGAAGTTGACCGTCAGCGTCAGGTTGCCGTCGCTGTTGGCCTGCGACTGCATGTACAGCATGTTTTCCACGCCGTTGATGGATTCCTCCAGCGGCGAGGCGACGGTTTCGGCGATGACCTTGGGGTTGGCGCCCGGATACTGCGCGCGCACCACCACCGAGGGCGGCACCACTTCCGGGTATTCCGAGATGGGCAGCTGGAACATGGCCAGCAGGCCTCCCAGCAGCACCAGCACGGACAGCACCCCGGCGAAGATCGGCCGGTCAATGAAGAATTTCGAGATATTCATGAACGTTCTCGTTCTGCTTTGCGGGTCACCGGCGGCTTAGTTGGCGGCCGCGGTCTTGACCGGGTTGCGTTGCGCCGTGACCATGGGCACCACGGTCGGGCTCACGGCGTCGCCGGGGCGCACGCGCTGCAAGCCGTTGACCACGATGCGTTCGCCGGCGGCCAGGCCGGAGTCCACGACCCGCAGGCCTTCCTGGTTGGCGCCCAGCTTGACCTGGCGGTAGTTGGCGTGATTCTTGTCGTCCAGCACCAGCACGTAGCGCTTGTCCTGGTCGGTGCCGATGGCCTTTTCATCGATCAGCACGGCGCTGCGCGGCTCGCTGCCGCCCAGGCGGATGCGGGCGTACAGGCCGGGCAGCAAGGTGCCGTCGGCGTTGTCGAACTCGGCGCGCACGCGGATGGTGCCGGACGTGGCGTCCAGGCGGTTGTCCACCGATTGCACGAAGCCGGTGCGCGAGTAGCCGTCCTCGTTGGCCAGGCCCAGCTCGACCGGCACCGAGCCGGCCTTGCCGTTGCGAGCCGGGTTCACGTACTTCAGGAAGGTCTGCTCGTCGACGTCGAACGAGGCGTACATCTTCGAGACCGACACCAGCGTGGTCAGCGGCACCGAGGTGGCGCCGGCGGCGACCACGTTGCCGACCGTGACTTCCGCGCGCGACACGCGGCCGGCGACCGGCGCTTCGATGCGGGTGTAGCCCAGGTTGAGCTTGGCGTAGTCGAGCGCGGCCTGCGCGCCCTGCAGGTTGGCCGCGGCTTCACGCGCGGCGTTCTGCTTTTCCTCGAAATCGCGGCGGGCGATGGCGTTGTCGGTCAGCAGGCGCTGGCCGCGGGCCAATTCGGTGGCCGTGTACGAGGCGCGGGCCTTGGCGGCGGTCAGGGCGGCGGCGGCGCGGTCCACTTCGGCCGCGTAGGGGCGCGGGTCGATGGTGAACAGCACGTCGCCCTTCTTGACGATGCTGCCGTCCTGGAAGTGGACGGCGGTCAGGGTGCCGGAGACCAGCGGACGGATGTCCACGCGGTCGATGGCTTCCAGGCGGCCGGAATAACGCTGCCAGTCGACGATGGTCTTGTTGACCACTTCCGCCACTTCGACAGGGGGCGCGGCGGGCGCGCCTTGCGCCTGGGCCGCATTGGCGCCCGCGGGGGCGCGAAACAGGGCGTAGCTACCGCCGGCCGCGATGACGGCCGCGAAAACGACGAGCACAGCAATACGATTACGCGAAACCATGATGTTCCTTGAGGGTGGTGTCGGGGTGAAGCGCGCTTGCCGGGGACCGCGAGGGGGGCGGGGGGCGGCGGGGGCGGGCATCGCGGCGGGGCTGGCAGTCCTGAAACACCGATGTCATATTGCAGTGCAACA
>NZ_CYTU01000097.1:0-6208 GCF_001299375.1 Achromobacter sp. 2789STDY5608621
CGTCCGCGCCGCGCGGCGGCGATGGCGGTCGCGCGGGCGCGGGCCATGCCGGTGGCGGCGGGGGCCGGGCAGGCGGCGGTGGCGGCGGCGGTCATTTCGGCGGCCGGAGGTAGGCACCATGAACAGCGGAGTCTCCATCATGAATGCGTGTGCCCGTAACGCCGGCCGCGGCCTGCGCCTGGCCGGCGCCGCTGCGCTGCTGGCGCTGGCGGCCCTGGCCGCGCCCGCCGCGGCGCAGCAGGTGTTCCCCACGCCGCAGGCCGCGGCCGACGCGTTCGGCCAGGCCCTGGCCACCAGTGACCGCGAGGCCGTGGCCCGGGTGCTGGGGCCGGACTACCGCCAGCTCGTGCCGGGCGGGGTGGGGCAGGACGAGATCTACCGGTTCCTGGCCGCCTGGGCGCGCAAGCACGAGGTGGTCGCCGATGGCGACCGGCGCGCCTGGCTGGGGGTGGGCGATTCCGGCTGGACGCTGGCGGTGCCGATCGTGCGCGTGGCGCAAGGCTGGCGTTTCGACCCCGTCGCGGGCAAGGCGGAAATCCGGCGCCGCACCATCGGGCGCAATGAACTGACCGCCATCGACACCCTGCAGGCGCTGCAGGCGGCGCAGGCCCGTTACCGCGACGGCATCGGCCAGGGCCGCTACGCCGACCGGCTGGTGAGCCGGCCCGGCGCCACCGATGGCCTGTACTGGCCCGACCTGCCCGGTTATCCACCCCAGGCGTTCGGTCCCGACGCCTTGGCGATGGGGCCGGACGTGCCGGTGGCGGACGCCTATTACGGCTACCGTTACAAGGTGCTGCCCGCGCGCGGCGGCGATGGCTACTGGATCCTGGCCTGGCCGGCGCGCTACGGCGAGACCGGCATCGGCAGCTTCGTCATCGGCGCCGGCGGCGGGGTGCGCGAGGCCGACCTGGGGCCTGCCACCGGACGCCGCGCGCCCGCGCTGCAGGGCACCGATGTCTCGTTCGGAACCTGGAGCAGCATTACGCCGCAACCCGTTGGCGCTAAATGATTTTTTACGTTTGTTGCAGTGGCCCCGGGCAAGCGTTGTAGCGGTGCCGCAAACCGCGCCGCGGTTTGCCCGGCGGGCGCCGGCTTACGGTTTTTTGACAGTTGGCTATGCCAAAATGGCGGGCACTGGGATCGGTGCCCGATCCCCTTTTGTCGGACCTGGAAATTGAATCCCTTGCATTTTGTCCGCTGCGCCATTTTTGGCGCAGGGATGGCGCTCAGCGCCGCCGCGGCGTCGGCCCCGATCTTCGTCCTGAACTCCCTGGACGCGAACGTCAGCATCGTCGATCCCGCCACCTACACGGAACTGCGGCGCGTCCCGACGGGCAAGGAACCGCACCACCTGTACCTCACGCCTGACAAGAAGTCGCTGATGGTGGCCAACGCCACCGGCGACTCGATCACGCTGATGGACCCCAAGACCGGCGAGGTGCAGCGCACCCTGACCGGCATCGTCGACCCCTACCAGCTGCAGTTCTCGCCGGACATGAAGTGGTTCGTCACGGCCGCCAACCGCCTGGACCACATCGACATCTACGCCTGGAAGCCGCTGGACAAGGGCTTCGACCTGAAGCTGGTCAAGCGCATCCCGGCCGGCAAGACGCCCAGCCACATCATGATCGACGCCAAGAGCACCACGGCGTACGTCACCCTGCAGGACAGCGACCAGCTCATCGCCATCGACCTGGCCACGCAGACCCCCAAGTGGACCGTCTCGGTCGGCAAGACCCCGGCCGACGTGTTCCTCACGCCCGACCAGAAGACGCTGCTGGTGGCGCTGACCGGCGATTCCTACGTCGAGGCCTATGACGTCAGCAAGGGCCCGGCCAAGCTGATCTCGCGCATCAAGACCGCCGCCGGCGCGCACGCCTTCCGCGCCCAGGGCGACCAGCGCCACCTGTTCGTCAGCAACCGCACCGCCAACTCCATCAGCCGCATCGACCTGCAGACGCTGGCCGTGGTCGACACCTTCCCGGTGCCGGGCGGTCCCGACTGCATGGATGTGCTGGCCGACGGCAAGACCCTGCTGGTCACGTCGCGCTGGGCCCGCAAGCTCACCGTGGTGGACCTGGAGCAGAAGAAGGTCGTCAAGCAGGTGACCGTCGGCAAGTCGCCGCACGGTGTCTGGACGCTGAACCATGCGCCGACCCGCTAAACGGCAATTGGCCGCCGCCGTCTGCCTGGCGCTGGCGGCGCAGGCCGCCACGGCGGCCCCGGCCACCTGTGACAAGCCGGTCTACCTGACCTTCGACACCGGCCACATGGGCGTGGCGCCGCTGATCGCCGACGTGCTGGCGCGCCACCACGTCAAGGTCACGTTCTTCCTGGCCAACGAGCGCACCCTCACCGACGGCAGCAGCCTGGACGACCAGTGGGCGCCGTGGTGGAAGGCGCGCGCCGCCGAGGGCCACGCGTTCGGCTCGCACACCTACGACCACGTCTACTGGCAGGGCGACCTGCCGGACGGCAAGTTCCGCGTCAAGCCCAGCGCCGGCCCCGGCACGGGCAAGCGCGAGACCTGGACCGCCGAGCAGTACTGCGCCGAGATCAAGCGCTCCGCCGCCCGCTTCACGCAGATGACCGGCAAGCAGATGCTGCCGCTGTACCGCGCGCCGGGCGGCAAGACCTCGCCGGCCCTGCTGCGCGCCGCCAAGGCCTGCGGCTTCGAACACGTGGGCTGGGCGCCGGCCGGTTTCCTGGGCGACGAACTGCCCAGCGACAAGTACCCCAACGCCAAGCTGCTGGACCAGGCGCTGCGCACCATCAAGCCCGGCGACATCCTGCTGGCGCACCTGGGCATCTGGTCGCGCCAGGACCCCTGGGCCCCCGCCGTGCTGGAGCCGCTGATTGAAGGCCTGCAGCGCAAGGGCTTTTGTTTTGCCACTTTGGATACGCATCCCGCTTACCGCGACTGGATCGCTACGCATCACTGATCATGGATACGCTTAGTCAATGGTTCGGGAACTGCCAGCAATGGCTGTTCGAAACCCTGGTGCAGCCGGCGCTGTTCCACCTGGGCCTGAGCAATTTCATCGAGGACGGCTACGACGCCACCATGTGGCTGCTGGTCGGCCTGCTGCAGGTGGCCGTGCTGCTGCTGGTGTTCGGCCCGCTGCAGCGCCTGCGCCCGGTCGAGCCGGTCACCGACCGCCGCCAGATCGGCATCGACGTGCTCTACACGCTGATCCACCGCCTGGGCGTGTTCCGCCTGGCGCTGTTCTTCACCATCGATCCGTTCTGGGACAGCATCTTCGGGCAGCTGCACATCTGGGGCTTCGCGCCGTTCCAGCTCGACCAGTACTGGCCCGGCGTGACCGACCAGGCCTGGGTCAGCCTGATCATCTACCTGCTGCTGTTCGATCTGGTGGACTACCTGTACCACCGCGCCCAGCACCGCTTCGCCTGGCTCTGGGCGCTGCACGCGGTGCACCACAGCCAGCGCCAGATGACCATGTGGAGCGACGACCGCAACCACCTGCTGGACGACATGCTGCGCGACGTCGTCGTGGTGTTCGTGTCGCAGCTGGTGGGCGTGCCGCCCGCGCAGTTCGTGGCGATCGTGGCCATCACCCAGCTGGCGCAGAGCTTCTCGCACGCCAACCTGCGCATGCACTTCGGCGCCATCGGCGAGCGCCTGCTGGTCAGCCCGCGTTTCCACCGCCATCACCATTCCATCGCCTACGACGCGTCGACGCCGGGGCCGGCCGGTGGCTACAACTTCGCCGCGCTGTTCCCGATCTGGGACGTGCTGTTCCGCTCGGCGCGCTTCGGCGTCGGCTACGGCCCCACCGGCATCCATGACCAGCAGCCGGAGCTGGGCGGCCGCGACTACGGCCGGGGCTTCTGGTCGCAGCAGTGGCTGGGCCTCAAGCGCATGGTCGGCCGCGACCGCGAGCCGCCCGTGGCCGCGCCGCCGTCCCGTCCGCCAGGCGCGGCCGAAGGCGCGTAACGCGCCGCGTCGCGCCGTCGCAAAAAAACCGGGCCTCAAGGCCCGGTTTTTTCATGTCCGGTCACCTGTGACCTGGACGCAGCTCGTCGCAAGAATAGCCGCCCGCCCGCCGGGCCGCCCCAAGGGCGGGCAGCCCCCTCGGGGGGCAGCTAGCGCGCGAAGCGTGCGCGGCGTGGGGGCTCACCCTTCATTGGTGGTTTCGCGCTTGATCTCGTCGTGGCGCCGTTCCATTTCCTGGCGCAGCTCGCGGCGCAGGCGGGCGGCCTCGAAGCGCTGCTTTTCCTCGAGGTTGCGCGGCGCCAGCGGCGGCACCGCGGTGGGGGCGCCGTTGTCGTCCACCGCCACCATCGTGAAGTAACAGCTGTTGGTGTGGCGCACCAGTTTCTTGCGGATGTCCTCGGTGACCACCTTGATGCCGATTTCCATCGAGGTGCGGCCGGTGTAGTTCACCGCCGCCAGGAAGGTCACCAGCTCGCCGACGTGGATCGGCTCGCGGAACACGACCTGGTCGACCGACAGGGTCACCACGTACTGGCCGGCGTAGCGGCTGGCACAGGCGTAGGCGACCTGGTCCAGGTATTTGAGGATGGTTCCGCCGTGCACATTGCCTGAGAAGTTCGCCATATCGGGCGTCATCAGGATGGTCATCGACAGTTGGTGGCTAAAGGCGTCGTCCATGGCGGGCGTTCTACTCGGCGTCAAAACGCCTATGGTAGTGGCGAAACCCTGTCATATCGCCGTCTGCCGCCAGGTTTGTCAGGGTTTCTTCGCGGGCGCGGACGCCGGGGGCGTGACGACGGGCGCCGCGGCGGCGGACGCCGGCTCGGGCTGCGCCTCGGGTTCAGGCGCCGGTTCGTCGCGCACCGCGGGCGGCGGCGTCCACAACCCGTCCAGCAGCGCCGGGCCGGGGCCGTAGGCACGCAGCAGCACGTAGACCGGGCCGCTGGCCGCCAGCGGCAGCCAGTTGGCCTGGGCGCCCGGCTCGGGGGCGGCGTGGCTGATCACCAGATCGAGCGAGCCGTCGGCGTTGTATTGCAGCGGATCGCGGTCGCCCAGCGCGTAGCGGTCCACCGGATTGGCCATGGGCAGGCCCTGGCCGTCATAGGCCGCCAGCGACCATAGCGCGCCGGCCGGCGGCAACTGGCCGCTGTCGAAATGCAGCACGTAGCGGTGCGCGCCATCCAGCGGCCGGCCCAGGCTGTCGGCCGCCAGCAGCAACGCGGTCAGGTCCTCGGGCAGGCCCGAGCCAGGCTGCGCCTGGGCGGCCAGCGCGCGGCGCAGGTAGGCGTTGCCGTAGACGCCGAGGCTGGCCGTCTCCAGCTGCCAGCCGTTGATGCTCTTGAGGGTGGCGCCGGCGGCGGCTTCCATGCGCTCGCGCGCCTCGCGCAGGCCGCGGCGCAGGCCCTGCTTGACCGGGTTGTCGAGCTTGTCGAAATCGAACGGCCGGCCGGGGATCAGCCCGACCCGGCGCAGCTTGGCCAGCACCGGCTGGTCGGTGGCGTGCGGCGGATTGCGGCGCAGCAGCTCGGCGGCGCGCACGAAAAAGGCCTCGGTCGGCATGGCGTCGACCTGCTCGCGCACCGGGATCTTCAGATCCAGGGACGGGTCGGCCTTGATCCGCTGCGATTGCGGCGGCAGGTTCCACTGCGCCAGCGGCGTCAGCGTGAAGCCGTCCTGCAGCGCGTTGACCGCCGCGTACTCGGCCGCGCCGTCGGTCTGGATCAGGGCGCGGGCCCAGACGTAGGCGGTGGGCGCGTCGATGCGCGGCATGCCGGAGGGCAGCGTGCCGCTCCAGCCCGGCGGCACGATCGCGGTGTTGCCGCGCGCCGTGCCGGTGCTGCGCTTGCCGAGCGTGGCGAAGGCGTCGTTCCACATGTCCAGCAGCGTCAGGGTGTACAGGCGGCCGTGGCTGTCAGGCGTGGACAGCACCACGGGGCCGGCCGTCAGGTCGAGCCAGGCGGCGCTGCGCAGCATGTCGGGATTGGCCCAGGGCAGGGCCGCGCCGGGGCGGGGCAGGGTGCGGGTGTGCTGGAAGGTGTTGGCGGGCGCGCCCTCGGCGCCCTGCGCGGGATGCGTGAACTGGCGCCGGGTCAGGTCCAGCGTCAGCAGCGGATAGAAGTACAGATAGCCTTCCATCGCCGCCTCGCGGGCGGACTCGGTGGCGGCGGCGGCCGGGCTCGGCGCCGGCGCGGCGGCGGCGGGGGCCGGCGCCAGGCTCGGCGCGGCCAGCGACAGGGACAGGGCCAG
>NZ_CYTU01000098.1:0-6167 GCF_001299375.1 Achromobacter sp. 2789STDY5608621
GAGCGAACGCTCCGGACCGCAATCGTAGCCCCGCCATCCCCCACCGACCCCACCACGCGCGCCTAAAGAACCCACCCCACCCGCCCTTCAGTGCCTCCCACTAGAAGAAAAATCACAACAACTCCGAGCCAACTCCGCAACACTCTCACAAAAAGCATCATCAGCCCCCTTCCGGTACATCGCGCAATACACCGACTGCGGCGCCGCCGTGCTGGTCCGCGCGATCACCAACTGCCTAGCGCTCACCATCTCCGCGAAATAATCCCGCGGCAGGCAACTCACCCCGAAGCCGGCCGCCGTCAGGCCCGCCATCGCGATCAGGCTGTTGATGGTGAACATGTTGCTGGCCGGCGTATGCGGCTTGAGCCAGCCGTCGTAGATCATGTTCAGGCCCGACTCCCGGCTCTGGCGCAACAGCGGCAGGGTCGCGATGTCCGCCGGCGTATAGACGCGGCTTGGATCGATCATGTCGGGGCTGCCCATCCAGGCGAACTCCAGGCGTTGCAGCGCCACCACCTCCAGGCCCGGCTCGGCGAACTCGCCATGCAGGAAAGCCATGTCCAGCTGGCCCGCCTGCAGGCGCTTCTGCAGGTCCGCGCCCAGGTCGATGTGCGGCTCCAGCGTGATGCGCGGATAGTGCGCGCGCAGCAGGCGGATCAGGGCCGGCAGCCAGGTCATCGCGGTGATCTCGGTGATGCCGAAACGGAACGTGCCGGTCAGGGTGTGCTGGCCCTTCAGGCGCACCAGCAGGCGGTCGCGGTGGCCCAGCATTTCCTCGGCCAGCGCATAGACCTCGTGGCCGCGCGCGGTCAGCTCGGCGCGGTGGCCGGAGCGGTCGAACAGGGCCACGTCGAAGTCCGCTTCCAGCTCCTGGATGCGCTTGGTGATGGCCGACTGGGTGGTGTGCAGCTTCTGCGCCGAGGCCGAGAACGTGCCCAGGCGCACGGTCCAGTAGAGCGCCTCGATCTGCTTGAAAGTCAGCATCGCGCGCTCCAGGGGAAGGTCTGATTCATTCCAAAATTTCCGCTAAGTGATAACCCTTATATTCCCAAAAGGGATGGACTTCGTGGAAATTTAATCCCTTTTTCGGATCGCCGAAAGCGCCCACCATGCGGTCTGACTCATTCGTTTCAGGACTACGCAGACCGCCATGGCCACCCTCATCACCGGCACGCGCATATTGCCGGCCGCACCCGTTGCCCCCGACGCCATCCTGCAGGCGCTGGCCGGCATCGTCACTCCGCATCTCAGCGACAACCTGGCGCGCCGCGAAGGCATCGCCGGGCTGCATCGCTACAACCGCGCCGGCAAGCTGGTCGGCACCGCGCTCACCGTCAAGACCCGTCCCGGCGACAACCTGATGATCTACAAGGCCATGATGCAGGTGCAGCCTGGCCACGTGCTGGTGGTGGACGCCGGCGGCGACCTGTCCAACGCGGTGCTGGGCGAGATCATGAAGCGCTACCTGCAGGCGCACGGCTGCGCCGGCGTGGTGGTGGACGGCGCCATCCGCGACGTCGGCGCGTTCGAGGCCGACGCGTTTCCCTGCTATGCGCGCGGCCACATCCATCGCGGCCCCTACAAGGACGGCCCGGGCGAGGTCAACGTGCCGGTGTCGATCGGCGGCCAGGTGATCCATCCGGGCGACATCGTGGTGGGCGACGAGGACGGCCTGGTCAGCTTCGCGGCCGACGAGGCGCCGGCCTTGATCGCCGCGGCGCGCGCGCATGCCGACAAGGAGGCGCGCATCATGGCCGAGATCGACGGCGGCGCCCGCACGCAGAGCTGGATGCAGGCGGCGTTCGCCGCCAAGGGGCTGGCATGAGCGGCGCCGACACCCTGGCGCTGGCGGCGCGCGCCCGTGCCATCAAGCCTTCGCCCAGCATGGCGGCCAAGACCCGCGTCGACCAGTTGCGGGCGCAGGGACGCGACATCATCGACTTCACCGTCGGCGAGCCGGATCTGCCGACGCCGGCCCATATCGTGCAGGCCGGCATCGACGCGCTCAAGAGCGGCGATATCCGCTATACCGCGTCGGCCGGCTCGCGGCCGCTGCTGGAAGCGGTGCGCGCCAAGTTCCAGCGCGAGAACGGGCTGGACTACGGGCTCGACCAACTGATCGTCGGCGTGGGCGCCAAGCAGCTGCTCTACACCGCGCTGGCCGCCACCGTGCAGGCCGGCGACGAGGTCATCATTCCCGCGCCTTACTGGGTCTCGTATCCCGACATGGTGCTGGTCAACGATGGCACGCCGGTGGTGGTGGCCTGCCCCGAGACCGACGGCTTCAAGCTCACGCCCGCAGCGCTGGAGCGCGCCATCACGCCGCGCACCAAGTGGCTCGTGCTGAACACGCCGGGCAATCCGACGGGCGCCATGTACAGCGCGGCGGAGCTGCGCGCGCTGGCCGACGTGCTGGCGCGCCATCCGCAGGTCTGGCTGATGACCGACGAGATCTACGAACACCTGGCCTACGGCGACGAGCGCCACGCCTCGCCGGTCGCCGTCGCGCCCGAACTGGCCGCCCGCACCCTGACCATCAACGGGGTTTCCAAGGCCTACGCGATGACCGGCTGGCGCCTGGGTTACGCCGGCGGCCCCAAGGCCCTGGTCAAGGCCATGGCCACGTTGATCTCGCAAAGCACCAGCTGCGTCAGCGCCATCAGTCAGGCCGCCGCGCGCGTCGCGCTGAGCGCCGACCAGGCTTGCGTCATTGAGGCGGCCGCCGTGTTCCATGCGCGCCGCGACCGCATCGTGGCGCTGCTGGACGCGGTGCCGGGCATCCGCTGCCCACGGCCGCAGGGCGCGTTCTACGTCTACCCCAATGTCGCGGGCCTGCTGGGACGGCGCACGCCGGCGGGCACGCTGTTGCAGAGCGACCTCGACGTGGTCATGTTCCTGCTGGACGAGGCCGGCGTGGCGGTGCTGGACGGCGCGGCCTATGGCCTGTCGCCGTACCTGCGCCTGAGTTTCGCGACTTCGATGGATCACATCGAGGAAGGCTGTCGCCGCATCGCCAAGGCCTGCGGCAGGCTGGCTTGAGTCCGGCGGCCCCGCGCAGGGGCCGCCGTCGTTGGCAGTACCCATACTTATATTTCAAGGGAATCAGCATGAAGCACTGGATCATCACCTGCGCGGCCGCCATCGGCCTGGCCGCCACCCTGGCGCCCGCCGCCCACGCGGACACGCTGCAGGACATCAAGGCGCGCGGCAAGTTCATCTGCGGCACCATGGGCACGGCCGAGCCGTTCAGCTTCCAGGACCCCAAGACCCGCGCCATCGTCGGCTACGAAGTCGACATGTGCCAGGCCGTGGCCGACAGCCTGGGCGTGCCGCTGGAGCTCAAGCTCATCGCGGTCGAGGCCCGCATCCCCGAACTGATCGCCGGCCGCGTCGACGTGGTCGCCGCCAACCTCGGCTGGAGCCCCGAGCGGGCGCAGCAGATCGACTACTCGCACCAGCATTTCGTGAGCCTGCAGAAGGTGCTGGCGCGGGAATCGGACAAGGACCTGAAGACGCCCGCCGACCTGGCCGGCAAGCGCGTCAGCGCGGTGCGCGGCTCGTCGTCGGAGCAGGGTGCGCGCAAGTTCATCCCCAACGTCGAGCCGGTGACGTTCAAGGACCCCAGCGGCGCCTTCCTCGCCTTGCAGCAGGGCAAGGTCAGCGGCTTCGTCGGTTCCGAACTGATGCTGGTCAAGCTCAAGCAGCAGGCCGCGAGCAGCGCGGTGCCGGCCAAGATCCTCGAACCGGCGCTGTTCGTGGAGCCGTGGGGCATGGGCGTGCGCCGCGGCGATACCGCGATGCTGAACCAGGTGAACCAGGTGCTGGACGGGCTGGAAGCCTCGGGCAAGGCCACGCAGATCTTCGACAAGTGGTTCGGCGCCGGCACCCAGTTCAACATGAAGCGCGACTTCCGCATCGAAGCGATCAAGGGTTGAGGCGCCTCGCGCCGGAGCCTTAGCCGATGCATTACGTCTTCGACTTCTCCGCCATCTTCCAGGGGGAGTACCCGGCCTGGCTGCTCAGGGGGTTCGTCACCACCCTGGCGCTGGCCGGGCTGGCCTGGATCCTGGCGTTCCTGGTGGGCAGCCTGCTGGCGGTCATCCGCCTGACCGGCTCGCCCGTGGCCAACGCGCTGATCGCGCTGTACGTGGCCTTCCATCGCAACGTGCCCATGCTGGTGCACATCCTGTTCTGGTATTTCGGCGTGCCGGCCCTGCTGCCGCAGGCCGCGACCGACTGGCTCAACAGCCACGGCAGCGAGTTCATCCTGTCGTGCATCGCCATCGGCCTGGTGATGTCGGCCTACATCTGCGAGGACCTGCGCAGCGCCGTGCGCGCCATCCCGCCGGGGCAGGTCGAGGCGGCCCGCGCGCTGGGCCTGGGTTTTCTGCGCACCATGCGCTGCGTGGTGCTGCCGCAGGCCTTCCGCATCGCCATTCCGCCACTCCTGAACCAGACCCTGCTGCTGGTCAAGAACACCAGCCTGGCCATGGCCATCGGCGTGGCCGAACTGACCGCCGCCGGCCGCGAGATCGAGAACTACACGTTCCGCACCTTCGAGGCCTATGCGGTGGTGACGGCGATCTACCTGGCGCTGTCGTTTCTCATCATGGGCGGCGGCGCGCTGCTGCAGCGGCGCTACCGTCCGCTGGGAGGCCATTGAATGTGGGATATCCTCAAAGACAACTGGCTGCTGCTGCTCATCGGCCAGTATCCGCACGGCCCGATCGGCGGCCTGGTCGCCACGCTGGGCCTGGCCGCCATCAGCCTGGCGCTGGCGCTGCCCTGCGGCGTGCTGCTGGCGCTGGGCCGCATCAGTCCGTACCGCGCGCTGCGCTGGCCGGCGTCGGCCATGGTGTACCTGGTGCGCGGCCTGCCGCTGCTGATGTTCATCTTCTGGGCGTACTTCTTCGTGCCGCTCATCATCGGCCGGCCGGTGGCGGGCACCACGACGATGGTGGTGGCGCTGGTGTGCTACGAAAGCGCCTACCTGGCCGAGATCATCCGCGCCGGCATCCAGGCGCTGCCGCCCGGGCAGCAGGAGGCCGGCCGCGCGCTCGGCCTGTCGTACCTGCAGACCATGCGCCGGGTGATCCTGCCGCAGGCACTCTACAACATGCTGCCCAGCATGCTGAGCCAGTTCGTCTCGACGGTGAAGGAGACCTCGCTGGCCTACGTGATCAGCGTGCAGGAGCTGACCTATGCCGCCAACCAGATCAACAGCGTCCTGCTGACCAAGCCGTTCGAAGTGTTCGCGCTGCTGGCGCTGACCTATTTCATCCTGAATTTCGGCCTGAGCGCCCTGGTGCACCTGACCGAGAAACGCATCGGCAGCCGCCGCGCCGGCCGCGCGCCTGTCTCCAAGGTGGTTCCGACATGATCCGATTTTCCGAAGTGCAGAAGTGGTACGGCGACTATCAGGCGCTGACCGACGTGACCGCGCAGGTGCGGCGCGGCGAGGTGGTGGTGGTGTGCGGCCCGTCCGGCTCGGGCAAGTCGACCCTGATCCGCACGGTGAACCGGCTGGAGCCGATCCAGAAGGGCGTGATCGAGGTCGACGGCCAGGACATCTACGGCGGCAAGGTGCACCTGGACACGCTGCGCAGCCACATCGGCTTCGTGTTCCAGCAGTTCAACCTGTTCCCGCACCTGTCGGTGCTGGAGAACCTGATGCTGGCCCCGCTGCAACTGAAACGCGCCCGCCGCCCCGAGGCGCGCGACCGCGCCATGCAGCTGCTGGACCGCGTCGGCCTGGCCCACAAGGCCGAAGCCTACCCGGCGCAACTGTCCGGCGGCCAGCAGCAACGCGTGGCGATCGCGCGGGCGCTGGCGATGAATCCGCCGGTGATGCTGTTCGACGAACCGACCAGCGCGCTGGACCCCGAGATGGTGGGCGAGGTGCTGCAGGTGATGAAGGGCCTGGCCAGGGACGGCATGACCATGGTCTGCGTGACGCACGAGATGGGGTTTGCGCGGGAGGTGGCCGATACGGTTTGGTTTATGGATGCGGGGAGGATTTTGGAGGTGGCGGGGCCGGAGGCGTTTTTTGGGCGGCCGGGGACGGAGAGGGCGCGGAAGTTTTTGGCTGACATTCGGGGGTGAGGGGCTTGTTTTGCTGTTGCGGGGTGGGTTCTTTAGGCGCGCGTGGTGGGGTCGGTGGGGGATGG
>NZ_CYTU01000099.1:0-5026 GCF_001299375.1 Achromobacter sp. 2789STDY5608621
GGGGGATGGCGGGGCGTGTAGATGCGCCCGAGGGAAACCGTAGGGAGCCGAAGGCGGACGAGGTTGACGACGGGGAAGTCCGGAGCGAACGCTCCGGACCGCAATCGTAGCCCCGCCATCCCCCGCCTGCCCCGTCACCCGCGCCTAAAGAACCCAACCGCCAACAATCCCCTCAAACCCGATAGGCCTGCGCCAACCTCTCATAATTATTCTTAAGAATGATCCCCGCATAATAGACATGCTCCCGCATCAGATCCTCAGCCCGCGCCCCATCCCGCGCAATAATGGCATTGACGATCCGATGATGATCATCATGCGACCGCAGAATGATCCCGTGGTCCTCCCACAGGATGATCCGATCCGACGCATACGGAATCGCCTGCGCCTGCGTCGCGAACCGCTTCACCCACGGATTGCCCGCCGCCTCCAGGATCCCGTTGTGCAAGGTGATGTTGACCTGCTGATACGGCAGATGGTCCTCCGCCAGCAGCACGCCCTTGCCGAGAATGCGGTCGCCTTCGTCCAGGCAGTTCTTCAGCACCGCCACCGCGTCATTCGACAGGCCGCGCAGCGCCGCCTGCCGACAGGCCAGGCCCTCGAGCGCCGCGCGCACCTCGTAGGCCGCCACGATCTCGGCAATGTCATAGGCCCGCACCGTATAGCCGCGCTTGGGCAGATGCTCCAGCAACCCCTCGTTGCCCAGCGTCGCCAGGGCCGCCCGCACCGGCGTGCGTGACACCCCCAGCTTCTCGGCCAGCGGGATTTCCTCCAGACGGGCCCCGGGGCTGAACTTGCCATGCAGCACCCAGTCCCGCAGCGTATCGGTCACGTGTTGAGATAGCGTATCCATGCTCGCATTGTATACATGAAGAATACATGCGACACCGCCCCTTACCACTGCGCTAGGGCTTTCCCCAATGAGAACGATCAAGGTCACCGTTCAACTACGGGAAACCCCCTATACCTACCAACCCATCATGTATACATAATCGCCAAAAATTCAGATCAGCGGACGCCCCTTCCAAGGCAGGCGAATCCGCGCAACAGGAGACAGCATGTCCAATGTATCCACGCCGGCCGCGGGCCCGGCCCCGCGGCTCGCGCTTGTCACCGGCGGCGGCGGCGGCATCGGCGCCACCATCTGCCAGGAACTGGCCCGCGCCGGCTACCGCGTGGTCGTGTCGGACGTGGATGCCCAGCGCGCCGGCCGCGTGGCCGAGGAACTCGGCGCGCCGCACAGCGCCCATGCCTTCGACGTCAGCGACGAAAACGCCGTCGAAACGGCGTTCGACCAGATCGAACAGGCCCACGGCCCCATCGCCGTGCTGGTCAGCGCCGCCGGCCTGCTGCTGTTCCAGGCCAACGGCGAACGCCCGCTGATCAAGGACACCACGCTCGACATCTGGGAACGCAGCTTCGCCGTCAACGCGCGCGGCGTGTTCCTGTGCGGCCGCGCCTACCTGCGGCGGCGCGAAGCCGCGCCGCTCCAGCACGGCCGCATCGTCACCTTCACTTCGGTCGCCGCGCAGCTGGGCGGCTATCGCTCCAGCGCCTCGTACATCGCCGCCAAGTCCGCCGTGCTGGGCCTGACCAAGGCCATGGCGCGCGAATCGGCGCACCTGGGCGTCACCGTCAACGGCATCGCGCCGGGGCTGATCGACACCGACATGCTGCGCAGCACCGTCACCAGCAGCGGCGCGCTGGCGGCCGCGGCGCAGGCGATTCCGCTGGGCCGCATCGGCACGGTGGACGACGTCGCCGCGGCCGTGCGTTTCCTGGCCTCGGAAGAAGCGGGCTACATCACCGGCAGCGTCATCGACGTGAACGGTGGCTACCGCATGCAGTGAACCCAATCCGGCGGCATCGCCGCCACGCAGCAACGCGCCATGGATAAAGGCGCGCACTCAAAAAACGGGAGACAAACCATGAAGCACCTTCGCCGCCACGCGGCCGCCGCGCTATGCGCCCTTGCCCTGGGCGCCTCCGCCCAGGCCCAGCAGGAACCCGGCATCACCGACAAGACCATCCGCATCGGCCTGTTCGCGCCCCTCTCGGGCAGCGGCATGGCCTACGGTTTCGACGTGCTGAACGCCGCCAAGATGTGGTACGCCAAGGTCAACAAGGAAGGCGGCATCAACGGCCGCCAGATCGAACTGGTGATCGAGGACGACCGCTGCAACGCCAATGACCTGGTGGCGGCGGTCAAGAAGCTGACCGAGCAGGACAAGGTGTTCCTGCTGAACGGCGGCTCGTGCTCGGCCGCCGTGGTGGCCGCGCGCGAATACGTCGAGCGCGAGAAGGTGCCGCTGGTCATGCTCAACGCCTCCGGCGACGGCGCGCTGTATCCGCCGTCCAAGTACATCTACGGCGCGTTCTCGATCTCGCAGCACGCCGTGGGCGGCTCGATGGTGCAGTTCGCCAATGAGCACCTGAAGGCCGCCAAGATCGGCTACATCAACCACGACGACGCCTACGGCGGCTGGAACCTGGAAGCCGCGCAGGCCCAGGCCAAGCAGCTGGGCAACGTGAACCTGCAGGTGCAATCGGTCAATCCCAACATCACCGACGTCACCGCGCCGATGCTCAAGATCCGCGCCGGCAACCCGGACGTGCTGTTGCTGACGACCTATGCCCGCCCCGCCGCGCTGATCATCAAGAAAGCGCAGGAACTGGGCTGGAACAAGCCCATCGTGCTGGCCGTCAACGGCACCGCCGACCTGAAGCAGCTGGTCGAGAACGTCGGCAACAAGGACGCCTTCAAGAACGTCTACATCCAGGAAGTGCTGGCCGACGTGCCCGGCGGCTCGAAGCTGACCTGGGTCTACGACATGTACAAGCAGGCCTATCCGGACCTGGCCGCCAAGCCTGGCCACCCGCAGACCTACATGCCCTACGGCCTGCCGCCGGCGATGGCGGTGGTCAACGCCCTCAAGGCCGCCGGCCCGCAGCCCACCCGCGAGAAGGTGCTGGCCGCGCTGGAGACCATGAAGTTCGATTCCGGCGTCATGGCCGGCCCGATCGAGTTCGGCCCGAACGACCGCGCCGCGCAGGAATCGGCCATCTACATCAAGTTCGACGGCACCAACATGTCGCTCGTGCCGGGCGCCTTCAAGAGCGTCTGGCAGTACCAGCCGTAACCGCCGCCACAGGCCAGGTCCGCGCCGCGGCGCAGCGCCGCGCGGACCGCCGGAGACCATCATGAGCTTTGCCGATATCTGGTTGTTCCTGCAGCAGGGGGTGCTGTCGGGACTGGTGACGGGCAGCGTCTACGCGCTGCTGGCGGTCGCCGTCGTCATTATCTTCAAGACCACCGACGTGCCCAACTTCGCCCAGGGCGAGATCTTCATGGTCGGGGGCTACATCGCCCTGTTCCTGACCCTGGTGATGGGCTGGCCCTACCTGGTCGTCATTCCGGTCACGCTGCTGGTGGTGGCGGCGGTCTCCGGCCTGTTCCAGCGCGTCGTCATGGAGCGCGTCATCGCCTCCAGGGGCGTGGGGGTGCAGATGGTGATCGCCACGCTGGGCCTGGCGTATGCCCTGAAGGGGCTGGTGCGCCAGACCGGCCTGGGCGACACGCCGCGCTCGCTGCCGCCGCTGGCGCCGACCGACGCCATCATCATCGGCGACGCCGTGCTGACGCAGCTGGACCTGGTGATCTTCGCGGTGGCCGTGGGCGTGATGCTGCTGCTGTACGGGATGTTCACCTACACCCGCGTGGGCAAGGCCATGCGCGCCGTCGGCATGAACCCCAAGGCCGCGCGCCTGGTGGGCGTGAACCTGACGCGCATCCGCATGATGGTGTGGGCGCTGTCCGGGCTGATCTCGGCCGTGGCCGCGCTGCTCATCACGCCCAAGATCCTGATCACGCCGGACATCGGCCACATCGCCATCCTGGCCTACGCGGCCGCCATCGTCGGCGGCATCACCAGCCTGCCCGGCGCGGTGGTCGGCGGCTTCGTGATCGGCGTGGCCGAGAACCTGGTGGGCCTGTTCATTTCGACCAACGCGATCGTGGTGGCGCCCTTCGTGGCCATCATGGTGGTGCTGCTGCTGCGTCCGCAAGGCCTGCTGGGCGGCAAACTGCAGGTGAAAAAAGTATGAAATCCAAGACCGACCGCGCCCTGCTGGCGCTGATGGCCGTGGCGCTGGCGGCCCTGCCGTTCGTCGCCAGCGGCTATGTGATCTATGTCGTCAACCTGCTGATGGTGTTCGTGGTGCTGGCCCTGGGCCTGCACATCGTCATCGGCGAGACCGGGCAGTTCGCGCTGTCGCACGCCGCGTTCTACGGCGTCGGCATCTATACGGCGGGGCTGATCAACAACCTCTGGCATCCGCCCTTCTTCGTGTCGATCGTGGCCGGCGGGCTGCTGGCCGCGCTGCTGGGCTACGTCATCGGCGCCCTGGCGCTGCGCATGCGCGACATCTACCTGGCGCTGTCGACCTTCGCCTTCGGCGAGGCGATGCAGTGGGTGTTCCTGAACTGGCAGTCGGTGACCAATGGCTCGAACGGCTTCCGCATTTCGCCGGCCACGCTGTTCGGCTATGAACTGGTGTCCGACATCAAGGCCTATCCGTTCGTGGTCGCGATCGCCGCGCTGCTGCTGTGGGCCACCGTGGCGCTGTCGCGCTCGCAGCTGGGCTCGGCCTTTCGCGCCGTGCGCGAGAGCGACGTGGCGGCGCAGGCCATGGGCGTGAACGTCAACGCCATCAAGCGCACCGCCTTCACGCTGTCGGCCGCCTACGCCGGCATCGCCGGCGGCATGTACACCACCTTCGCCTCGTTCATCCACCCGGAAAGCCTGGGCTTCCAGACCACCATCCTGATCCTGACCATGGTGGTGGTGGGCGGCATCGGCTCGGTGCGCGGCGCCATCGCCGGCGCGATCGGCTTCGGCCTGATCTCGGAGCTGCTGCGCCAGGCGCTGTCGTTCCAGGAAATCATCTACGGCGTGATCCTGATGGGCTTCATGATGTTCGCGCCCAAGGGCCTGTTCGCCAGCCGCGAGGCGCGCCGCCGCGCGCCGCC
>NZ_CYTU01000100.1:0-4898 GCF_001299375.1 Achromobacter sp. 2789STDY5608621
CGCGCCGGGGCGACGATGCAAGAGATCGTGGCGTCGGTCAAGCGCGTGACGGACATCATGGGCGAGATCTCGGCGGCGTCGGAAGAGCAATCGAGCGGCATCGACCAGGTCAACCGCGCGGTGTCGCAGATGGACGAAGTGACGCAGCAGAACGCGGCGCTGGTGGAAGAAGCCGCCGCCGCGGCGGGCTCGCTGCAGGAACAGGCGCATCGCCTGTCCGAGGCGGTGGCCGTGTTCAAGATCAACGCTGGCGAAGTGATCGAAGTGCCGGCCCACCAGCTGGGCGGCTACCAGGCGCCGACGTTGACGCAAGACTGATCATCCGGGGCGCGAACCCCGTGATGCGGAGCGCGGCCTGGCGGCCGCGGCTCCCTTCGACCCGGCGCCCGTTTACGGCCGCCGGGTCGAATACCTTATATGAGTCTGATTTTTGTCATGGACAGCTTAAGTTTTCGAAAATATTGCCGTTCATAGTCATAACGCCCAGGACAAGGGCAGTGAACCACCCCGGGTCGCGCCGCGCATCGGCATGCGCAGGCCCTCGGGGTCGGGCGGGGACAGGTTGCGGTGGGGCGCCCGGTCCATATCGACTGCCCTTGACTGTTTGCTGCGCCATATGATGCAACCGGAGACAAGCTGTGCGCGTAAACCTTCCTGTCAATGACGTGGAAACCAAGCTGCGCGAGGATCAATACCTGATCTCGCGTACCGATACCAAGGGCCGCATCCTCTACGCGAATCCGGCATTCATCGAAGTCAGCGGATTCTCCCGCGAAGAACTGATCGGCAAGGCGCACAACATCGTGCGCCATCCCGACATGCCGCCGGAAGCCTACGCCGACCTGTGGCAGACGCTCGAAGCCGGCGAGTCCTGGCTCGGCCTGGTCAAGAACCGCCGCAAGGACGGCGGCTACTACTGGGTGCTGGCCAACGCCACGCCGATCGTCGAGAACGGCGAAGTGGTGGCGTATTCGTCGGTGCGCGTGCGGCCGAGCGACGAACAGATCGAGATGGCCGAGGCACTGTACGAGCGCATCCGCGAAGGCCGCGCCCGCGGCGTGCGTATCGTGCGCGGCCGGCCGGTGCGCGCCGGCTGGCGCCGCGGCCTGGACCTGCTGGCCTTTCCGTTCAAGCGCAACGTGCGCAGCCGCATGTTCCGCCATGCGCTGCTGTCGTCGGGCATCGTGGTGGCGGCCGGCGCCTATGGCCTGAACGCCAACTGGGCGTCGCTGGACGCCACCGGCGCCAGCCTGGCCTGCGGCCTGCTGGCATTGGGCGTGATCGGAATCTTCGGCCTGGGCTGGAGCCTGAGCCGTTCGTTGCTGGATCCGATGGTGGACGCCGCCAACATGGCGCGCCAGGTGGCCGCCGGCAACCTGACCACCCAGATCGTGGCCGATTCCGATGACGAGATCGGCAGCCTGAAGTTCTCGCTCGAAGTCATGCGCAAGAGCCTGGTCGGCATCGCCCAGGACGTCTACCGCGGCATCGAGGGCACCACCCAGGCGGCGGTCCACATCGCCCGCGGCAACCAGGAGCTGGCCGGCCGCACCGAGGGCCAGGCCGCCTCGCTGCAGCAGACCGCGGCCAGCATGGAACAGCTGACCTCGACCGTGCGCCAGAACGCCGACAACGCCCGCCAGGCCAACCAGCTGGCTGCCAGCAGCATGGACGTGGCGCGCCGGGGCGGCGTCGCGGTGGGCCAGGTGGTCAGCACCATGCATGGCATCTCCGACAGCTCGCGCAAGATCGTCGACATCGTCAGCATCATCGAAGGCATCGCCTTCCAGACCAATATCCTGGCGCTGAACGCGGCGGTGGAAGCGGCCCGCGCCGGCGAGTCCGGCAAGGGCTTCGCGGTGGTGGCCGGCGAAGTGCGCAGCCTGGCGCAGAAGAGCGCGCAGGCGGCCAAGGAAATCAAGGGCCTGATCGAGGATTCGGTCGACCGCGTGACCGAGGGCTCGGCCCAGGCCGAGCAGGCCGGCGCGACCATGGAAGAGATCGTGGCGGCGGTGCATCGCGTCACCGACATCATCGGCGAGATCTCGCAGGCGTCCCAGGAGCAGTCCAGCGGCATCGAGCAGGTCGACAGCGCGGTATCGCAGATGGACGTGATGACGGTGTAGAACACCGCGCTGGTGCAAGAACTGGGCGGCGCCGTGCTGCAGCTGGGCAACCAGTCGGGCACGCTGCGCGAGACCATCCGGGTGTTCCGCCTGACCGGGCAGCAGTAGGCCCGCGAAGACGCATGAAAAAACCGGCTCGAGGGCCGGTTTTTTCATGGGGCATGGCGCGCGGCGTTGCCTGCGGGGACGGGCGTGGCGCTATCTGCCCGCCAGCGCATCGGCCACCCGGCTCATCGCCGACAGGCCGGATTCGAACAGCGACTCCAGGAACGGGCCCGAATTGGGCAGCACCACGGTCAGCAGCACCACGCCCACGATCAGGCTGACCGGAAAACCCACCGAGAACACCGACAGCTGCGGCGCGGCGCGGTTCAGGATGCCCATCGCCAGGTTGATGGTCAGCAGCGCGCAGATCAGCGGCAGGGCCAGCAGCAGGCCGGACACGAACACGGTCTTGCCCCATTCCACCACCACGCCCCAGCCGTTCTGGTGCAGCTGGATCGCCGCCACCGGCAGGGTGTCGAACGAGCGCACCAGGGCCGCCAGCACCAGCAGGTGGCCGTCCAGCGCCAGGAACGTCAGCATCGCCACGATGTTGAACAGGCGCGACAGCACCGCGGTGTTGGCGCCGGTGCTGGGGTCGAAGAACGAGGCGAACGACAGGCCCATCTGCAGACCGACGAATTCGCCGGCGGTCTGCACCGCCGCGAACACCAGTCGCATGGAAAAGCCCATGGCGATGCCGATCAGCACTTGCTGCATCACCATCCAGAGACCGGCGAACGAGCCTGGCGCGATCGGCGGCGCCGGGTCGAGCGCCGGGCTGACGGCGACCGCCAGCACGAAGGCCAGCCCGATCTTGACCTTGACCGGGATCATTGATTCGGAGAAGAGGGGAGCGGTGCCCACCAGCGCCAGGATGCGCACGAACGGCCAGAGGAACTGGCCGATCCAGCCATTCAGCTGCTCGATGGTGAAGGAGAACATGAGGACGCGTCCCGGGGGCCGGCGGCGCGCGCCGCTACGACACCAGGCCGGGGATCTGGCCGATGAGCTGGCGGATGTAGTCGACCATGATGCCGATCAGCCACGGGCCCAGCAGCACCAGCACGCCGCACATGGCCAGCAGCTTGGGAATGAACGACAGCGTCATTTCGTTGATCTGCGTGGCGGCCTGGAAGATGCTGATCACCAGGCCCACGATCAGGGTGATGATCAGCAGCGGGCCGGCCATCGCCAGCGCGACTTTCATCGCCTGGTAGGTCATGGTCATGACGGTTTCGGCGGTCATGGCGATTCCCTATTGGTAGAAGCTCTGGGCCAGCGAGCCCATCAGCAGATTCCAGCCGTCGGCCAGCACGAACAGCATCAGCTTGAACGGTAGCGCCACGGTCACGGGTGGCACCATCATCATGCCCAGCGCCATCAGCACGCTGGCGACCACCAGGTCGATGATGAGGAACGGAATGAAGATGGTGAAGCCAATCTGGAACGCGGTCTTGAGCTCGCTGGTGATGAAGGCCGGCACCAGGATGCGCAGCGGCACCTGCGACGGATCTTCCAGCGCCGGCTGCTTGGCCAGGTTGGCGAACAGCGCCAGGTCGTTCTCGCGAGTCTGGTGCAGCATGAACGTGCGCAGCGGGCCCGCGGCGCGCTCGACGGCGGCCTCGAACTGGATCGAGCCTTCGGACAGCGGTTTGTAGGCGTCGGTGTAGATCTTGTCGAACACCGGCGACATCGTATAGAAGGTCAGGAACAGCGCCAGCCCGATCAGCACGTGGTTGGGCGGCGACATCGCGGTGCCCATGGCGCTGCGCAACAGGCCCAGCACGATGATGATGCGGGTGAAGCCAGTCATCATCAGCAGCGCCGCCGGCAGGAACGACAGCGACGTCATCAGCAGCAGCGTCTGCATGCTGAGCGAATAGGTCTGCGAGCCGTTCGCGCCCGGGGTCGCGGTCAGCGCGGGCAGGGTGGCCTGGGCGATGACGCCGGCCGGGTACAGCGCCAGGCCCAGCAGGGCGGCGGCGCCCAGCAGGGGCAACGCGCTGCGGCGGGCGCGGGGAGTGTTGGGCAAGCTCATGGTGTGGAAATGCGCGCGCCGCCTAGCGGCGCTTGAGCGCCTGGCCCAGCTTGGCCGCGAAGGCGGCGGTGGGCAAGGTCGCGGCTTGCGGCAGTTCGCCGGCAGGCAGGGTATGCAGGGGAGTGATCTGGCCGGGGCTGACGCCCACGACCACCCAGGTATTCTCGATCTCGACGACGACGATGCTCTGCCGCGCGCCGATCGGCAGGCTGGCGACCTGCTTGAGCAGGTTGCCGCCGCCGCGCTGCGTCAGGCCGGCGCGGCGCGCCAGCCAGGCCGCGGCCAGGATGGCCGCCAGCACCAGCACCAGGCCGATGATGACGCGCAGCAGGGCGGAGTCGTTCATCACGGACGCGGGGTCAACGACGGTTGTTGAGACGGTTGATGCGTTCGGACGGGGTGATGATGTCGGTCAGGCGGATGCCGTACTTGTCTTCCACCACCACCACTTCGCCCTGGGCGATCAGGTAGCCGTTGACGAAGATGTCCATCGGCTCGCCGGCCAGGCCGTCCAGCTCGACCACCGAGCCCTGGCCCAGTTGCAGCAGGTTCTTGATGGTCAGGCGGGTGCGGCCCAGTTCGACCGTCAGCTGGACGGGCACGTCCATGATCAGGTCGATGTCGGTGCCGGCGCCGGGCGCGGCGCCGGCCAGCGGCTTGAACACCGACTGCGCCGCCGACTGAGCGGC
>NZ_CYTU01000101.1:0-4407 GCF_001299375.1 Achromobacter sp. 2789STDY5608621
CAGCGCCGCGGCGCCCGCCAGGCTGGCCAGGCGCGGCCAGGACGTGCCCGCGCTCGAGTCGATTCGGAAATTCAACGCCATGGCGGCAGGCTCCAGGTCATGGGTCAATGCAACAGCAGCACGCGGCGATAGCGCAGCGGCGTCTGCCCCAGCACGCCGCGCGAGATCACCAGCTCCAGCGCCGTGGCCGGCTGCTCGCCCCGCCCCGGCAGCGCCACCCAGCCGCGTCCGGGCGCCCAGGCCCGCACGCTGAAATCCAGCAATTCGTCCAGCACCGGCGTGCCGGTATCCGGCGCGGGCATGGGCAGCGGCATGGCGTCGGTCGGCCGTCCCGCCGTGCGCAGCAGGCGGCCGCCCTGGCGTTCCCAGATCACGCGCTGGCGCGCCTGCGGCTGCCCGGGCGCGCCGCGCACGATGTCGATGCGCGGCGCCGGCGTCTTCATGCCGCTGACATGGATCGCGTCGGGCAGCAGTTGCGGCGGGATGACCGCCGGTTCGGCGTCTTCGGCCCCGGGCGCGGCCGGGGCCTCGGCCGCCGGCGGCTCGGCCAGCACCAGGCTGCGCGCGGCGACATCGCGTTCGAACTGGTCGAAGGCGCGCTGCAGCGCCAGCGCGTCGTCGGTGTGCTGATCGAGCTTGCGGCTGGTCAGCGCCACGCTGTCGATGGCGCGCCAGGAGATGAGGCTGATGATGGCCATGATCATGATGGCGATGATCACCTCGATCAACGTGAACCCGGCCTGGCGTCGCGGCGTCATGGAGAGCGGTTCTCGACGATGCCGGACAGCGTGGCCAGGCGCGGCGTCGGGCGATGGTCGAGATAGACCTCGACGGTGACCGTGCGCGCGCCCTCGCGGGCGTCGGTGTAGCGGCTGTCGCACACCAGGGCCAGCGGCCCCTGCGGGCAGGCGGCCTTGTCGCCGCTGGCGGTCAGCGCCGGCGGCGCCAGCTGCAGCTCGATCAGCCGGTTCTGCGCCGACATCAACGCCAGCGCCCGTTCGCGCAACACGCCGTTGTTGGTCGTCAGCATGCCGGTGGTTCGCATGACGGCCGCCAGCGCCACGCTGACGATGGCCAGCGCGATAAGGATCTCCAGCAACGTGAAGCCGGCCGCGCGCGCCGGGCGGCGCGGCGGCGGGCGGGACGGCTGGCGCGCACGCCGCACGTCAGCGCACCAGGAAGCGGCCGCTGGCATCGCGCTGCACGTCGACCTGGCCCGCCGCGTTGGACAGCGTCAGCCGCCACGGCGGGCCGAACCACTCGGCCGTCAGCAGCACCGGGCCGGCGGGCGATACCCGCACCGGGCCGGCCTGCCAGGGACGCGGCCGCAGCGCCGGATCCCGCGCGAAGTCCTCGATCCTCGTGGCGTCCAGCAGCGGCACCGCACCGTCCAGCGCCCAGGCGCCGCGCACGAAACGGTAGCCGTCCGCGTCGGCCTGCCACGCAATGACGCGGCCATCGCCGCGCGCTTCGCCCTGCGCGGCGGCGAAACTCTCGGCCAGCCGCTGCGCGTCGTCGCGCAGGCGGCGCGCCGGATCGCTGCGGATGCTCAACCCCAGCGCGGCCGTGGCGATGCCCACGATCACCAGCACCACCATCAGTTCGATCAGCGTGAAGCCGCGCTGAGGCGCCGCGCGGCGGCCGGCCCGGGCATGCGGGGCCCAGGGCGAAGACGAGGTTACGGCCGCGCGCCGTGTCATGCCCGCAACCGCGCCGCCTGGCTCTCGACGTGGCGACAGGCGTCGCGCAGGTGGCGCCGGACGATGCGTCCGGACACGCCATAGCGCGCCGCCACCTCGCTCTGCAGCATGCCTTCGATGCGCACGCCGATGAAGATCTCGCGCTGCTGCCGCGGCATCGCCTCGATCAGGCGCAGCACGCCGCGCATCGAGGAACGGGCCTGCGCGATCCGCTGCGGCCCCGGCGCCGTGTCCTCGATGTCGTCCCAGATCACCTCGGCCGCGCCCGGCAGCCGTTCCGCGCGCAGGCGGTCGATGGCGATGTTGCAGGCCATGCGGAACACGTAGGCGCCGGGATTGAGGACGGCGGGCGCCGGCGCCGCCCCGCCCTCGGCCACGCGCAGCCAGGCGTCGTGCAGGCTGTCCGCGGCCAGGTCCGGGCAACCGAGGTGGCCGCGCAGCGCCTGCATCAGGCGCCCATAGTTCGCCGCCACGAATTCGCCCAGGCAGAGCGGGCGCGGACGCGCCGCCTGCGCGCCGCCCGCGGCGAACTCGTCGCGGCGCCGTCGCGCCGGCGGCGCCGGTTCAAGACACAGGGACATGTCGGCTCTCCGTGACGGGCCTGCCCCCGGGCGCAAGCGGGCGCCGTCCGGTGCCGGCCGGACGCTGGGCGGCCCGCTTGCGCATTGCCCAATTGGCCGGCGTCAGCAGGCCGTCGTCCAGCGCCTGGCGCAACAGCTCGGCAATGCCGGCGTGGCCCGCGACCGCGTCGAGCTCGTCGTCGAAGGTCGGCGCGCACTCGCAGCCACCGCCTTCCGACAGGCCGGCGAACCAGCGGAACAGCAGGTTGTAGGCGATCTGTTCATGGAAGTACGGCTTGCTGCCGGCGGGATACAGCAGTTGCAGAATGTGGGTGCGGCACAGGATCGCCGGATCCAGCGTCAGCCCGCAGTCCAGGCTGGCCTGGCGCAGCAGCGCGGCGTGCGCCCGCAGCGTGTCGTCGATGTGTTCGCGCAGGGCCACCAGCGGATGGCGCGGCGGCACGTAGCGGGTCAGCTGGATCTGGCCGATCCAGGTTTCGTGCGACACGACCCAGACCCAGGGGGAGCCGTAGCGGGATACCGATACGGGTTGCTGCCTGGCGCAATCGAGCACCTTGGACAGCTTGCGGTCCAGCTCGAGCATGCCTACGTTGACGGTCGCCGACATCACGCGCTCCTAGGGGCCGGGTAGGCCCACGTCCGGTATGGCCGCGCTACGTATGGCGCGGCCTGTACCCCTAAGACGACTCGGCGCGGCGGAACCCGCCAGCTTTTTTATTCAGGACGGATCGCCCGCGCGCGCCAGGCCTGCAGCAGCGCGCGGTTCAGCGCGATGCCGGTGGCCTGCTCGATCGGCGCGACCGGCGCCCCATCCAGCGACTGCGCCAGGATGTCGATCATGTCGGCGCTGGCCAGCACTCGCTCCAGCGCCTGGCCGAACTCGTGCGGGCTCCAGATTTCCTGGTCCAGCGACAGGCCGACGAACCAGCGGAACAGCAGGTTGCAGGAAATCTGCTCGTGCAGGCCGGCCTCGGTCTCGACGCCATAGAGCAGCTGGATCGCCAGCGCCCGCAGCAGCGGCTGCGCCTCGATGCGCAGCATGGCGCGGATCGCGGCCGCGTGCAGCCGCGGCTGGCTGGCGGCCACCGCCCGGTCCAGGTGCTCGCGCAGCGCGGCCAGCGGATGGCCGGCCGGATTGAACTCGACCCGGCGGGTGTTGCGGGACCAGACCTCGTGCGACACGATCCAGACCCAGGGCGAGCCGTAACGATGCACCGACACGGGATGCTCCCACGCCGAATCCACCACGGCCGACAGATTCTCCTTCAACTCTCGAATACCGATATTCGGTTTACGCGACACGACTGCTCCCCATCGCGCGGACGCGGCATGCGCCCTCGATGGCGGTCATGCGCGGCCTGCCTGTATAGGACGAGATGGGCGGGCCAAACCCGCCACGCGGCCCTCAGCCGAGCAGCACCACGTTGCCCGGCAGATGCGTGGCGGTCAGGCCGAAGGCCTTTTCGATCTGCACCAGCACCTTGTCGGTGTCGCGGATCTCGAAGCGGCCGCTGAGCGCGCTGGCGCCGCGCGCGCCGTCCAGCAGCACCACGCGGCCACGGCGGTAGCGGTTGATCTCGGCCACCACCTCGGCCAGCGGCGTCTGCCGGAACACCAGCGAGCCCTGGCGCCAGGCCGAGGTCTCGGCCGGGTCGATGCGCTGCACCTGGCCCAGTCCCTGCCCGTCGTAGAACAGGCGCTCGCTGGGGCCGAGCAAGGTGGCGCCACCGCCCAGCGCCACGCGCACCGAGCCGGCGATGCAGGTGACGCAGACCGTGCCGCCCAGGTTGCGCAGTTCGAAGCGCGCGCCGCGGGCCTCGGCGCGGCCCTGGCCCGCCATCACCGTCACGGCGGTCGGCGAGGCCAGGCCGTCGAACGCGGCTTCGCCGGCGATCAGCTCGACCCGCACCGCGCCCGGCTGTTCCGAACGCAGCGCGATGCTGGTCTGGGTGTTCATGTCCACCTGCACCCGCTCGCCCAGCCCGAACTGGCGCCGGTCGCCGGTGTCGGTGCGGTAGTCGGCCGACCATTCGTCCCAGGCCGGCCACAGGCGGAACGGCGGCGCCACCACGGCGGCCACCGCCGCGGCGGCCGCGCCGCCCAGGCTGGCGCCCAGGAACGCGCGC
>NZ_CYTU01000102.1:0-4057 GCF_001299375.1 Achromobacter sp. 2789STDY5608621
CCCGCCGGGGGGGGGGTGGCGACCGCCGGCCTGCCGAAGGGCGTGGTGTGGTGTGGTGAATCGACCGCGCGCCGGGCGGAAAGTTGCACGGCGCGCCGCGTGTCGGTCGGGCTTCAGGCGGACGTCAGGCGGGACGGCGCACGCGCGCCTGCTCGACGCACCACGCCAGCCGGGGATCGCCGGCGGCCATGATGTCGGCTTCCACGTCCAGGCGCAGGCGCGGCAGCAGCCGGCCCAGCAGTTGTTCACAGTCGCGCCGCAGATAGCTGGGCTCGCCGGTGAGGCGGCCGATGACGCGCAGCAGGGCGGCGTCGCGCGCCAGCACCAGCAGCCGATAGCGGCCGCCGGCGGCGGGGCGCAGCAGCCAGGCGCCGGTGGCGATGCGCAGCAGCGGATCGAGCGTGTCGACCAGCTTGCCGAGCTCGGCGGGCGACAGGTCGTGCGGATCGTAGCCGTCCGCCGCGTTCGCGCGCGCGGGCGATCGTTGCAGGGCGTCGGCCTGGCGGCGGTAATCCTCGGCCCGTGCGCGGTCGCCCTCGCGCAGGGCCGCCAGGCTGAGCTGGCGCAGGCTGGGCAGCTGTTCCGGGCCGGGCGGGTCCGCGGCGCGGCGCCAGAGGTCCGCGGCTTCCTGCGGGCGTCCCTCGCGCAGGCGGCAGCGCGCCAGCTGGGCCAGCAGGGCGGGATGGCCGGGCGCATGCCGCAGGCCGTCCTCGGCCAGCGCGGCGGCGCCCGCGATGTCGTCGTCCAGGGTGTCCCGCAGCCAGGCGCAGCGCGCGGTTTCATCGGCCGACAAGGCGCGGATGCGGCGTTTGCGCAGCAAGTCATGGTACTGGGCGGTGAGCGCTTCGCGCTCCTGGCGCGCCTGCGCGGCCTCGTCGGCCGATTGCGCCGCGCAGCGCTCGTCCAGCCGGGCGGCCAGGGCCGCACGTTGCGCGGGCAACCAGGCCTGGGCCGCGTTGGGGGCGGCGCGGCGCCACGGCAACGGCCGGTCCGGATCGGCCGCCAGCGCGGCCAGGCGATCCGCCAGCGACGGGTGAGTATCGCCGTCGCCGGTCGTGGCGCAGAGGGCGGCGTGCAGCCAGACGCGGGCCTCGGCTTCGTCGGCGGGCGCCGCCAGCGCGTCCCGCGCCGCCAGCGCCGCGTAGGGCCGCGGCGGATCGCTGGCGGCGAGCAGCGCCGGCCAGGCGCCGCGCAACGCCCGCCATTGCAGCGCCATCGCCGACAGCGCCTCGGCCATGGCGGGTTGGCCGCAGACGCGCGCGGCCTCGGCATCGGCCTGGACTTCGCACTGCCGGGCGAAGTCCAGGCTGACCTGCAGGAAGCGCGGCACGTACCAGGCCACGAACAGCCGCAGCGGCGCGTTCGACAGGCGCCGGCGCCGATCCAGCCGCTGGCTGACGTCCTGCCATTGCAGGCGCGCGAAATACACGCGGCTGGCGTAGCGGCCGTGGCGTTGCGCGATGTGGGCGGTTTCATGGGCCAGGATGGCGCGGCACGCGGCCGGCGACAGCATTTCGAGCAACGGTTGTCCCAGCCACAGGACGTTGCGGGTCCGGCCGCCCAGCGTGCGGTGCTGGCGGATGGCGGCATTGAATTCGCCGTCCAGATAGACCGCGTCCAGCGGCGGCGCGGCCAGGGCGGCGCGAAGGCGGTCGAGTTCCTCGAACAGGCCGGGCGCGTCGTCGCGGCGCAGCGGCACGCCGTCCTCGGGGTGGTCGGGGGCGGCGCTGAACGGTGTCCTGAGCATGATGGCGCCCGACACCAGGGCGGGCAGCGTCAGCGCCACGCCCAGGACGGCGGCGGCGCCGGGCAGCGACGCCCAGGCCAGCAGCGGCAGCGCGCACAGCGCCGCGCCGGCGGCCAGCAAGGCGCCATTGCCCAGGGCCAGCCAGGCGCCGATGCGCAGTCGTTGCAGGGTGAAGCGGGTCATGGCGTGACGAAGCCTCCTAGTCGCCGGCCCGGCGCCGCAACTGCGCGTCGATAAAGGCGAGGATGGCCCGGGTTTCGTCATTGTCGCCGCCGACATCGGTATTGATCTGCCCGTGGTTGCGCGCCACCGGCAGCACCTGCGCCTGGCCGCCGTGCGCCATCAATCGCTGCGCGTAGTCGCGCGAACGCTGGCACGACTGCGGCCGCAATGACGAGCAGACCAGCAGCGTCGGCGGATTGGGGCCGCTCAGTTGCGCGGCGGGCGAGGCGGCGCGCCAATAGGCCGGATCGTTGCCGAATGCCTTGTCATAGAACGGCGCGTGCTCGGCGGCCATGATGCCC
This sequence comes from Achromobacter sp. 2789STDY5608621, assembly GCF_001299375.1. NCBI lineage: Bacteria > Pseudomonadati > Pseudomonadota > Betaproteobacteria > Burkholderiales > Alcaligenaceae > Achromobacter > Achromobacter sp. 2789STDY5608621. The sequence continues at coordinate 2,272 of NZ_CYTU01000102.1, forward strand.
GGCAGGTCGAAGGGCGTGCCGTCCAGGATGATGTTGGCCAACCAGGGCCGGGCGCCGGTGCGCTCGCGCAGCGGGGCGTCGGCCGCCAGCAGGGCCTGCAGATGGCCGCCCGAGGAGTGGCCCATGATCAGGATGCGCGCCGGATCGGCCCGCCAGTCGGCGGCCTGGCGCTGGATCCAGGCGAGGGCCAGGCCCAGGTCCTCGGCCTGTTCCCGCGGCCCCGCGTCGGGCAGCAGGCGGGTATTGACGGAGACGACCACGAAGCCCAGCGGCAGCCAGCGCGCCAGCTTGTCCCGGATGAAATCGGGTTCGGCCTTGTCGCCGTGCAACCAGGAGCCGCCATGCACCAGCACCAGGATCGGCGCCAGGCCAGGCGTGGCCGATGGGGCGGCGGGAAGGTGGACGTCGGCCAGTTGCGCCGACGCCGGACCGTAGCGCAGGTCCTTGAACCCGGCGGCCCAGCCCGCGGCGGGCAGCGCACAGGCCAGCGCAAGCAGGCAGAGCAGACGGAGAAGCGGCATGGCGGGCCCGGGATGATCCATGAGCCGGCTACTGTAGCTCGGCGGGCCGGTCCGTGGCGAGCCGGCGGGGTTTCATGGCATGCTGCCGGGCGTTGGCGCGTTTGCGCCGTCTTTCCCATTGTTCGGCCATGTCCAGATTCCTGCGCGGGGTATGCGATCTTCTGTTGCTCGTGGCGGTCGCCGCGCTGTACGGCGCCTGCCTGACGGCGAAGCTGCAGACCGGCGCCTATGGCCTGGCGATTCCCGACGCGCCCTATACCTACGAACGCGCCGATTTCCTTATCGATGCGGTGTTCGCCGGCCTCGTCGCGCTGGCGGCGTTGATCGTGGCGGAACGGCTGTGGCGGCGCCGGGCGCCGGGGCGCGGACGCGTGGCCGTGACGGTTCTGACGTTCGTGGCGGCGTTGCTGGCCATGTATCTGGGCATGCCCGATCCGCGCGTGTTCGGCAATACCTGGGCCCGCTGGGAGCCGACCTTCGAATTGTTCCTGCACCAATGGGATATCGTGCTGCCGCTGGCGCTGGCGGCAGCGGCGGCGCGCCGGATGTGGCGCGCGCCGCGGCGGTCAGCGTGACAGCCTGCGATCCAGTTCCAGCACGGTCTGGTACAGCACGCGGGTGCCGTCCAGCAGTTGCGCCGGCTCGATCCATTCCTCGGGACAGTGGCTGCGTCCGTTCAGGCAGGGGATGAAGATCATGCCGATGGGGCCGGTGGGCGCCATGTAGACGGCGTCGTGGCCGGCGCCGCTGGGCAGGCGCATGTTGGCGTAGCCGAGCTGGTCGGCGGCGGCCTGCACCGCGTCCATCACCAGCGGGGTGCAGTCGGTGGGCTGGGCCCGGCTCAGTGGCACGAAGCCGGCGGTCAGGCGCAGCGCCTTCAGGTCGGCGGCCACGCCGGCCATCAGCGTTTCGGGGAAGGCGTCCAGCACCGCGTTGCTGTCGCTGCGCATTTCCAGCGTCAGCTCGACGCGGCCGGGCACGGCGTTGGCGGCGTTGGGCGTCATGGCGAGTTTGCCGACGGTGGCGACCACGTAGTGCGGATTGCCGCTGGCGGCGCTGGCCTGGCGGCTGGCGGCGTCGATGATGCGGGCCGCGCCCACCAGGGCGTCGCGGCGGATGTCCATGGGCGTGGTGCCGGCGTGGTCGGGCTGGCCTTCGACCGTGATCAGCACGCGGCGGATGCCGACGATGTTGGTGACCACGCCGATGGGCAGCTGGCGGCTTTCCAGCACGGGGCCTTGCTCGATGTGCAGCTCGACGAAGGC
>NZ_CYTU01000103.1:0-3196 GCF_001299375.1 Achromobacter sp. 2789STDY5608621
GGCGCGCCGGCGGCCGCGGCGGCGGGCTTGCCGGCGTCGGCCCAGCTGGCGGGAATGGCCGGGGTGTCGAATTCGGCGTACTCGCCGTCATAGGCGGGCAGGCCCTTGGCCGCCAGGCTGCCGACCAGGTCGACGGGCTGCTCGCCGGCGTCCTGGAAACCGCCATGCAGGCGCGAGACGGCCAGCATCACCACCAGCATGGCCAGCAGCAACGTGATCAGGTCCAGGTAGCTCAGCAGCCAGTTCTCGGCATCGCTCTCGACCGTTTCATCGACGTGCCAGCGGGCGTAGCGGTCCTTGCGGTCGCTCTTGCTCGGGCGCCAGCCGCTGTTGGCGGCCGCCTTCTGCGCGCGCAGCTGGGCCTGGCGGGCCTGCTCGATCCGCTGCGCCAGGGAGGGGGAAATCAGGCTCATTGACGCGCGGCGGCCGGGCGGGTGATGGACACGGGTTTGGCGGCCGTGGGCACCTGGCCCTCGGTCTTGCCGCGCGGCGCGGAGGCGCCGCCGTCATAGATTTCGTCCTCGACGTGCATGACGAACGAGTTCAGGGTCTCGCGCACCACGGCCGGGCCGCGCTTCTCGCACATCATCGAGATGCCCTGCAGCACCATGTTCATGGACTCGACGCGGCGCGCGGTGCGGCGCTCGAGCTTGACGGCGATCGGCTTGCACACCAGGTTGGCCAGCAGGATGCCGTAGAAGGTGGTCATCAGGCCGATGGCCAGCTGTTGGCCGATGGTGGTCATGCTGCCGTCGCCCAGCACGGCCATCAGGTTGATCAGGCCGACCAGCGTGCCGAGCATGCCGAAGGCCGGCGCGAACGTGGCCATGACGCGGAACATCTGCGCTTCGGCCATTTCACGCGCCTTGAGCCGCGCCACGCGCCATTGCAGCAGTTCGATGATCTGGTCTTCGGGGGTGTTGTCGATGATCAGCTGCACGCCGGTGCGCAGGAACGGGTTGGTGACCTTCTTGAGTTCCAGTTCGACCTTGTGGACGTCGGTGTTCATCCACAGCTGCGCCATGTTGACCAGTTCCTCGATGTCGCGCTGCTGGTCGTGCTGGTCGTGGCGGAACACCGTGCCGACCAGCTTGAAGACCCGCATCACTTCGGACAGCGGATAGGCGATGAACAGCGCGGCGGCGGTGCCGCCCAGCACGATGGCCAGGCCCGGCAGGTTGAAGTACATGCCGGGGTTGGTGGCGGCCAGCGCGATGACGATGACCAGGGTGAGCAGGCCGACGATGGCGCCGATGACGGTAGACGGATTCATGGATCTTGCCGATAGCGAGGGCATCCGGTTCACGGAATGCGGGATGGTGGCAAATTCTAGCCACGCCGCGGCCGGGGCAATCCGCCGGAAAACGGGGCGAAAGGGGCGGTAAGCGCCGGCTTAAACCCCCGGTCAGCTGGCTGGCCGGGTCTGGCCCTCGGGCAAAGAAACGGGGCCGGATTTGCCGGCGCCGCGCCGGACGAGCCGACGCCGCCGGCCGGGATCAGCGCTTGCGCGCCCGCCATTCCTCGCGCGTGATTTCCCAGATTTCGGCCATCTGGCGTCCCGACACGAAGCCGCGCTCTTCGGTGGCCACCCGCCGCATGCCGGTGCGGTCGGACAGCCGGCGCGAGCCCTCGTTGGCCACCGCCTTGGGGGCGCGCAACACGGGCTGGTCCAGCACCTCGAACCAATAGCCGGTGACCGCCTCGCTGGCCTCGGTCATGTAGCCCTGGCCCCGGTATTGCGGGTCGAGCCAGAAGCCGCGGTGGTTGCCCGGATCGTCGCGCATCAGGCTGATGAGGCCGATCAGGCGGTCCGGTTCGGCGCGCGGACGCAAGGACCAATGCCACTGCACGCCGCGCCGCATGGCCGGCAGCGCCACCTGTTCCACATAGGTGCGCGCGCCGTCCTCGGGGTAGGGCCAGGGCACCTGTTCGGCCAGGTAGCGCACCACTTCCCACTGCGGAAAGATGCGCTGGATGGCGGGCGCGTCGTCCAGGCACAGCGGTTGCAGCAGCAGGCGTTCGGTGCTCAATGGGGGATGGGGGATATCGTCACGCATCGCGGTCGGGGAAGGTGAGTGGACGGAAATGTATATCATGGGCGGCAAAACGCGGCCAATCGCCCCGGCCAGGCGGCCGGGATGGCTGCCGCAACGGAGAAACACTTATGAATGCAGCCAACGAAAACGTCAGCATGGCGCTTTTTTGCGACTTCGAGAACGTGGCGCTTGGCGTGCGCGACACCAAGTACCAGAAGTTCGACATCCGGCCGGTGCTGGAGCGCCTGCTGCTCAAGGGCAGCATCGTGGTCAAGAAGGCCTATTGCGACTGGGAGCGCTACAAGGAATTCAAGGCGCCGATGCACGAGGCCAATTTCGAGCTGATCGAAATCCCGCACGTGCGCCAGTCGGGCAAGAACTCGGCCGACATCCGGCTGGTGGTGGACGCGCTGGACTTCTGCTACACCAAGTCGCACGTCAACACCTTCGTCATCATCAGCGGCGATTCCGATTTCTCGCCGCTGGTGTCCAAGCTGCGCGAGAACAACAAGAAGGTGATCGGGGTGGGGGTCAAGCAATCCACCTCGGACCTGCTGATCGCCAACTGCGACGAATTCATCTTCTATGACGACCTGGCCCGCGAAGGCCAGCGCGCCGCCGACGCCCGCCGCGACAACCGCGGCGGCGGCAATGCCGGCCAGCGCCGCTCGCCCGATGAAGAGCGCCGCCGCAAGGAAGAGCTGGAGGCGCGCAAGACGCAGGCGGTGGACATGGTGGTCGAGACCTTCGAGGCGCTGATGGCCGAACGCGGCGACAGCGGCAAGGTCTGGGCCTCGGCCCTGAAGGACGCGCTCAAGCGCCGCCGGCCCGATTTCAACGAGTCGTACTACGGCTTCCGCGCCTTCGGCAACCTGCTGGACGAAGCGCAGTCGCGCGGCTTCCTGGACGTCGGGCGCGAGGAGAAGTCGGGCACCTATGTCTACCGCGACAGCGCGGGCGGCACGCCGGCCAGGGTTGGCGGCAAGCCTGCGCTGCGCGCCATGGCGGCGGCGGTCGAGGCGTCCGAGAGCGCTGCCGATGCGGCCTCGGGTTCCCAGGCCGACGAGGCCGATGCCAAGCCCGCCCGCGGCGCGCGCGGCGGCCGCAAGAGTGCGTCGGGCGGTCGCGGCGGCCGCCAGGGCGCGGGCCCGGCGTCGGGC
>NZ_CYTU01000104.1:0-2976 GCF_001299375.1 Achromobacter sp. 2789STDY5608621
AACCCCCCCCCTGCCGCTTCGGCCTGGATTTCATCCCGCTGGTGCGCGAGCGCTATTTCTTCGCCATCCGCAAGAGCGCGCTGGAGACGCCCGCCATGCGCGACCTGCTGTCCATCATGCGCAGCGCCGATTACGTCGGTTACGTCAGCCAGCTGATCGGCTACGACGCCCGCGATACCGGCCGCCTGCAGACCCTTGAAGAGGCATTTTCCTAGGCGCGCCGCCACGGGCGCCGGGCTATGATTGTTCCCATGAGCAAAGTGATCCTCCTGGCTGATCGCCGCACCGACCGTCCGGCGCCTGTCGCGCCGCCGGCCGCGGGCCAGCCCGCGCTCGACCGGCGCGCGCGGCCGCTGCGCGATCTGCGCATTTCGGTCACCGATCGCTGCAATTTCCGCTGTACCTATTGCATGCCGCGCGAGGTGTTCGACACCAGCTACGCCTTCATGCGCCATTCCGACCTGCTGTCGTTCGAGGAAATCACGCGGCTGGCCGGCGTCTTCACCCGCCTGGGCGTCGAGAAGATCCGCCTGACCGGCGGCGAACCGCTGCTGCGCAAGCATGTGGAAAACCTGGTGGGCCTGTTGTCGGGGCTGCGCACGCCCGCCGGCCACCCGCTGGAACTCACCCTCACCACCAACGGCAGCCTGCTCGAACGCAAGGCCGCGGTGCTCAAGGACGCGGGGCTGAAGCGCGTCACGGTCAGCCTCGACGCGCTGGACGCCAGCATGTTCCAGGACATGAGCGACAGCGGCTTCACGCCCGACGACGTGCTGCGCGGCATCGACGCCGCCGCCGCGGCCGGGCTGGCGCCCGTCAAGGTCAACATGGTGGTGCGGCGCGGCCTGAACGACGCGCAGATCCTGCCGATGGCCGAGCGCTTCCGCGGCAGCGGCCACATCCTGCGCTTCATCGAATACATGGACGTGGGCAACACCAACGGCTGGAATCTGACCGAAGTGGTGCCCAGCGAGGAAATACTGGCGCGCATCGGCGCGGCCTATCCGCTCGAACCGATCTCCACCGACGGCATGGGCCGCGTCGCCGAACGCTGGCGCTATCGCGACGGCGCCGGCGAGATCGGCGTCATCTCCAGCGTCACCCATGCCTTCTGTGGCGGCTGTACGCGCGCGCGCCTGTCGCCGGAAGGCAAGCTGTTCCTGTGCCTGTTCGGCCACGAAGGCCACGACCTGCGCGCGCCGCTGCGTGGCGGCGCCAGCGACGACGAGCTGGCCGCCATCCTCACGGGCATCTGGGCCGCCCGGGGCGACAACTATTCCGAACAGCGCGGCCGCAACATGGCCGACCCGGCCCGCAAAGTCGAGATGAGCTACATCGGTGGCTGAGACCTTGACCGCGTTCGACCGGCGGCAGGTGGCCGGCCTGATCCTGGCCGGCGGCCAGGGCTCGCGCATGCAGGGCTGCGACAAGGGCCTGGTCTTGCTGCGCGGCGAACCGCTGGTGGCGCACGTGGCGCGGCGCCTGGCGCCGCAGGTCGGGCCGCTGATCCTCAGCGCCAACCGCAACGCCGAGACCTACGCCCGCTATGGCCGGGTGGTGGCCGACGATACCGACGAATTGGGCGCCTGGCAGGGGCCGCTGGCGGGCCTTGCCGCGGGCCTGGCGGCGGCCGCGCCGTGCGAATGGCTGGTGGTGGCGCCGTGCGACACGCCGTTCCTGCCGGCCGACCTGGCCCGGCGCCTGATCGCGGCGGCGCAAGCGGCGGGCGCGCCGCTGGCCTACGCGCTGGCCGGCGGCCAGCGCCATCCGGCCTGCATGGCGCTACGCGCGTCGCTGTTGCCGGCGTTGCGCGACTACCTGGCGGCCGGCGAACGCAAGGTCGGCCTGTGGCAGTCGCGGGTGGGAGGCGTGGGCGCGCCGTTCGATGACACGCCCGGCGCGTTCATGAACCTGAACACGCCCGAGGAGCTGGCGGCGGCCGAGCGCTACGCCAGCCAGTGACGCAGGTCGTAGTAGGGCACGCGGTCGCGGTCCTGCACCTGCACGTCGGCCGGCAGGCGCGCCAGCCCCGTCGACCACGGCAATGAACTGATCACCCCGGAACCCTGGTGGCCATAAGGCACCAGCTCGGCGTTGCCGTCATCGGCGGCGCGGCGCTGCACCCGCAGGAATTCCTCGCGGCTGTCCTGGCGCGGATGCTCGGTGCGCAGCGGCAGCCGGCTGACCGGCGGGAACAGTTCCTCGCGGCCCTGCATGCGGCGCACCAGCGGCGACACTAGCATGGCGAACACCGCGTAGGCCGACACCGGATTGCCCGGCAGGCTGACCACCGGCTTGTCGCCGATCATGGCCAGCGCCACCGGCTTGCCCGGCTTCATGCGCACCTTCCACAGCGACAGCTCGCCGCCCAGCGCGGCCAGCGCCGGCTTGACCAGGTCGCGTTCGCCGACGGACACGCCGCCCACGCTCAGCACCAGATCGCACTCGGCCAACAGCGCCTGGAAGGCGGCGCGCAGGTCGTCCTCGGTGTCGCGCGCATGCAGCACCTTGGCCGGTTCGGCGGCCATGCCGCGCACCAGCGCCGCCAGCATCGGGCCGTTGGAGTTGTAGATCTGCGCCGTCTCGCGCGCGCCGCCGGGCGGCACCAGTTCGTCGCCGGTGGTCAGGATGCCGACCCGCAGGCGGCCGTAGACCGGCACGCTGGCCAGACCCTGCGAGGCCAGCAGCGCCACGTGGGCGGCCTGCAGCTGCGTGCCGGCGGCCAGCAGCGGGGCGCCGGCCAGGGTGTCTTCGCCGCGCTGGCGGATGTGCTGGCCGGGGCGCGGCTCGCGCGTGATCTCGACCTGTTCGTCGGCTTCGTGCGTGTCTTCCTGCATCACCACCACGTCGGCGCCGGCGGGAATCAGGCTGCCGGTGAACAGGCGGATGGCGTGGCCGGGCTTGAGCGGCTCGGGCGTGTCGCCGGCATAGCAGCGTTGCTGGATCGGCAGGCGCGCGCCCGGCTGCCAGTCGGCC
>NZ_CYTU01000105.1:0-2156 GCF_001299375.1 Achromobacter sp. 2789STDY5608621
AGCCGGCGCCCGCGGCGGAAGCGGCCAACGCGGCGCGTCCGCTGCGCCGTCCGGCGCCGCGCGCCGCCACGGCCACGGCCGCGGCGAACGAGGCCAAGCCGGCTCCGGCGGCCACCCGCCGCCAGGCGCCGGCCGACGATGATTGGGAATCTTTCTGACGCCGGCAATGACCGGTAAATGGGCAGGTATGCGAGGCTATCTACATCTTCTGGCGGCAGCGGCGATTACGGCATTGATCGCCGGCTGCTCGGCGACGGGCCACAATTTCGACCCCGGCAAGCTGTCGACCCTGACGCCAGGGCAGACGACGCTGGAAGAAGCCTCGCGGGCGCTCACCGCGCCGCCCGACAAGTTCTACAAACAGACCGACGGCACCTTCCTCGCCCTCTGGTCCTTCAAGATCACGTTTGTCCCGGACGGCTTGTACAGCCGCAAGGAAGCGCTGCTGCAGTTCGGCCCCGACGGCCGCCTGATGCGCCTCGTGGACAGCACCAATATTCTGCTGGAACCCTGGGAACGCCAGAAGTTGCTGGGCCCCGCGCCCGTGCCTGACACCAGTCAGGAATGGACGCAGCCGCCCGCGCCGGAGGTCCAGGTGGAGACCATCGTCATACCGGGGCCGGCCGTCGTGTCGCCCGAGCCGATGCGCCAGGGCCGCTAGGTCCCGTTTTCGCGGAGAGCGTGCCGGCCCCCGTGGCCGCCGCGTACGTCGCCCTGATGCGTGCCCGTTCCGCAAGGAAGGCACGCCAGGGTGGTTTTTCATTTGGTCAGAGCTGTACCTGAGGGATGGGGAAAGAATATGGAAGCGAGTCTGGAATCCGGAGCGAAGTCAGGCAAGGTCGGTAAGAAAAAGGCCTCGCGTGCGCCCAAGGTGAAACGCAAGCTGAGACTGCGCGACGCCCGCGTCGGCACGATGCTGCTGTGGGTCATGGCGTTCTTCGCGGTGCTGATCGCGGCGGTGGGCGGCCTGGCCGCCTTCTTCCTGCAGCACAACTACGAGTCCATCCGCGAGGTCAATGCGCTGACCGAACGCTCCAAGCAAGTGGATGTGATCAACAGCGACATGCTGCGCGCGCGCGTCAGCCTGATGGTCGCGGCCCGCCACCTGCAGGAATCCGGCTGGGGCAGCGGCGAGAACTCGGCGCGTGACGCGGCCGCGGCGCTCAAGGGCGCCACCGATCTGCTGACCGGCGTGCGCAGCCGCTTCGCCGACTTCCAGAAGAACATGCTGCAGGACGATACCGGCCGCCAGCTGTCCATGAACCTGGTCCGCCGCTACCGCTCGTACATCGATGACGGCGTCGACACCATGGTGGAAGCGCTGCGCAGCGAGGACTACTCGACTTTCTACATGGTCAACAACGAATACGGCACGCCCCGCAGCGCCGCCTTCATCGAGGCCATTGGCGAATTCAGCAAGTACATCGGCGACCAGCAGCAGGCCACGATCGACCAGGCCGAGGCCAACTTCAACCGCGCCATGATCGCCGTCGCCGTCGCGGTGGCGCTGGCGCTGGCCTTGATGGTGTTCTGCCGCGTGTTGTTCGGCCGCCTGGTGGTGCGTCCGCTGGTCGAGGCCGGCCAGCATTTCGACAAGATCGCCGCCGGCGACCTGACCAGCCGCGTCGAAGTGCGTTCGCACAACGAAATCGGCCAGCTGTTCGCCGCGCTCAAGCGCATGCAGGAAAGCCTGACCCGCACGGTGGCCACGGTGCGCCGCGGCGTCGACGAAATCACGGTGGGTTCGCGCGAAATCTCGGCCGGCAACACCGACCTGTCCAGCCGCACGGAAGAGCAGGCGGCCTCGCTGGAAGAGACCGCCGCCTCGATGGAAGAACTGGCCTCGACCGTCAAGCAGAACGCCGACAACGCGCGCCAGGCCAATCAGCTGGCGGCCAGCGCCTCGGACGTGGCCGAGCGCGGCGGTTCGGCGGTGGCCGAAGTGGTCAACACGATGCAGGGCATCTCGGCCAGCTCGCGCAAGATCTCGGAAATCGTGTCGGTCATCGACGGTATTGCCTTCCAGACCAACATCCTGGCGCTGAACGCGGCGGTGGAAGCGGCGCGTGCCGGCGAACAGGGTAAGGGCTTTGCGGTGGTGGCGGGCGAAGTGCGCTCGCTGGCGCAGCGCAGCGCGCAGGCGGCCAAGGAAATCA
>NZ_CYTU01000106.1:0-1585 GCF_001299375.1 Achromobacter sp. 2789STDY5608621
GCGCCGCCGGACAGCGGGTCGCCGCTTAGAAGCGGTGACGCACGCCCACGATACCGACCGTGCTCTTCACACCGTCGATGAACGCGAAGTTCGTGGCATACGAACCCAGCGCGTACAGATTGGTGCGCTTGGAGAGGTTATAGGTGTAGCCCAGGCTGAAGATGTTCATGGTCGCATCGTCGCCGGTCAGCTTGGTGTTGTTGGCGTCGGCACGCTGCCACGAGGCCAGGATGCTGCCCGCGCCGCCGACCGGAGCCGACAGGCCGACCAGGTACGAATTCGACTTGAAATCCTTCGCAACGATGTTGCTGCCGAAGCTCTTGGCGACCGGGCTGCCGCTGCCGAAGGCGTTGAGCGACCGCCCGGTCAACCAGCCCTCGCGCGTCTGCCCGTAGGCCAGCGCCAGCTTGATCACTTCGAAGTTGTACGAACCGCCAAGGATCCACTGCTTCGGGTTCCCGTCAGTGCCAAGCTGGTTGGCCGGATTCAGCTGGTCGTACGTCAGGGCCACGTTCAGCGGGCCGTTGACGTAGCGCAGGCCTGCCGTGATGGCACGGGTGTTGTTGGCGGTACGGAATCCGGTCTGCGACGGGTTGCTCTTGCGCGTGCCATCGGCATTGAACTGGGCGGCGCCATTCTTGGTGTCGTCAGCGCTGAACGAATAACCCAGGCCGAACTGGAAGCCGCTGAACGACGGGGTCTGGTACATGACCATGTTGTCGTGGCGGACCGTGTTTGCGGCGCTGAAGGCGGTGCCGACGCTGGCCTGGCCGTAGCTGGTGCCGAACGGATTGATCGCGGCGATGTACTTCGAGGCGACGTTGGTCTGGCGGCCAAATTCCAGCAGGCCCCAAGAATCCCCCTTCAGGCCGACGGTGGCCTGGCGACCGAACAGGCGGCCGCTCTGGCCCGACTGGCCGTTGGCCGAGTTGAAGCCGCTCTCCAGCGTGAACACGGCGCTCAGGCCGTCGCCCAGGTCTTCGGCGCCACGCAGGCCCCAGCGCGAACCGCTGGACACGCCGTTGGCCACGCCGACCTTCGATTCCTTGTAGCCGTCGTTACCCTTGATGCGCTGGAAGCCCACGCCGGTGTCGATCAGGCCATACAGCGTCACCGCGGTTTCAGCCTGCGCCGCGCCGGACAGCACGGCGAACAGAGCAGTGACGAGCAGAGCTTTTTTCATTACAGATTCCCGTTGATTGACAAGACATGCGCATGCGGATCGGCACGCCACACGGGCGGCCATTTCCGCGCATGACTGGAACCGATTCTAGGAACGCTGCAACTCAACCATTTTGAGCGCTATCAGCATTGACCCGGCGCTCGACCGAAATCAGACGTATCCGTGTCGGGAAGCCGACAACCGCCCGGACATCGCCCTCGCGCCACGGCCAGTCATCGCAATGTGCCCAGAAAAGCGGCGCCGTTGATGGCCGCCCAACCGAGCGAAATGGCCTGCGCGCAACAAGCAAAACGCCGCCGGCATCTGCATGCCGGCGGCGCACATGCCGCTTCGGGGGGGCTCATCCCACACAGGGTTGGGGTGAGCGGACTGAGAGTGGAGCTAGGGAGGTGGCCGCTTTTT
>NZ_CYTU01000107.1:0-1409 GCF_001299375.1 Achromobacter sp. 2789STDY5608621
CCGCCAGCCAAGAGGCTAGCCGAGCGAGCAACGCGAAGCTCTGCTAGAATCTTGGCTGGCGGGCCCCTTCGCATGGTTCGACGGTGAACCTGGTCAGGTCGGGAACGAAGCAGCCATAGTCGTTTAGGGTCAGTGCCGGAGTAAGGCTCGCCAACCGGTTTTCGCAAAGGGGACGGGGTTGTTTTCCAAGGGGATTTCCCCGGAAGATGATTCCGTCCCTTTTGCATTTCACGCCGGCAATCGCATCGGCTCTTGCAAAGGCTCTACAATCCCGCCATGACTTATCTGGTACTGGCCCGCAAGTGGCGGCCGCGATCGTTCGATACCCTCGTGGGACAGGATCACGTGGTGCGCGCGCTGACGCATGCGCTCGACACCCAGCGCCTGCATCACGCCTGGCTGTTCACCGGCACGCGCGGCGTCGGCAAGACCACGCTGTCGCGCATCCTGGCCAAATCGCTCAACTGCGAAACCGGCATCACCTCCAAGCCCTGCGGCGTCTGTCGCGCCTGCACCGAGATCGATGCCGGCCGGTTCGTCGACTACCTCGAACTGGACGCGGCCTCGAACCGCGGCGTCGAGGAAATGACCCAGCTGCTGGAGCAGGCCGTCTACGCGCCGGGCGCGGGCCGCTTCAAGGTCTACATGATCGACGAAGTGCACATGCTCACGGGGCACGCGTTCAACGCGATGCTCAAGACGCTGGAAGAGCCGCCGCCGCACGTCAAATTCATCCTCGCCACGACCGACCCGCAGAAGATCCCGGTCACGGTGCTGTCGCGCTGCCTGCAATTCAATCTGAAGCAGATGCCGGCCGACTCCATTGTGGGCCACCTGCAGGCGGTGCTGGGCGAGGAACAGGTCGGCTTCGAAGTGCCGGCCCTGCGCCTGATCGGCCAGGCCGCGTCGGGCTCGATGCGCGACGCGCTGTCGTTGACCGACCAGGCCATCGCCTATAGCGCCGGCAACCTGACCGAGGACGCCGTGCGCGGCATGCTCGGCACCATCGACCAGCGTCACCTGGTGCGCCTGCTGGACGCCTTGTCCACCGGCGACGCCAAGGGCGTGCTGGCGGTGGCCGACGAACTCGCCACGCGCGGCCTGTCGTACGCCGGCGCGCTGGCCGACCTGGCGGTGCTGCTGTCGCGCGTCGCCATCGAGCAGCGCGTGTCCGGCGTGATGCCGGCCGAGGATCCGCTGGCGGCCGACATCGCCCGCCTGGCGCAATCGCTGCATCCCGACGCGGTGCAACTGTTCTATTCGGTGGCGGTGCACAGCCGCGGTGAACTGACGCTGGCGCCGGACGAGTACGCCGGCTTCATCATGGCCTGCCTGCGCATGCTGGCGCTCAACGGTGACGCCGGTCCGCAGACCGCCATCGAGGCGCCCGCCACGCCGGCCCGCCAGAC
>NZ_CYTU01000108.1:0-1093 GCF_001299375.1 Achromobacter sp. 2789STDY5608621
CCCGAGGCCGTGCCGGCCGCGGCGGCGCCCGATGCCGCAGTAGCGTTGCCGCCGCTGGTGGACGCATTGGCGCCGGTGCTGGCGGCGCCCAGCCCGCCGCCGGCGCTCAGCGCGGCCCGCATCGCCGCGTCGCCGCCGGCCGCCGCGCCCTCGCTCTCGCCCGTCAGCAGGCCGCGCAGCACCTTGGCCAGGTGGGTGGCCTGGGCGTTGCGCAGATACACCACGTGCAGGTTGTCGGGATCGCTCTGCGAGCTGTCCAGCTGCCGGATCAGGTCGCGCGCCAGCTTGGCGCGCCCGGGGCTGGACGACCGCAGGATCACGCTGTTGGCGCGCGGATCGGCCACCACGGCCACGCGCTGGCTCGGATCGCCGCCCTGCTGCGTGTCCAGCAGCTCCGAGGCCATGCCGGCGATGTCGACCGCGATGCCCTGGCGGATCTTGACCACCTCGGTCACCAGCGAGGACGGGTTGTCGATGCTGGCGATGATGCGGCCGATGCGGTCCAGGTTGTCGGCGTAGTCGGTGATGACCAGCGTGTTGTTGGCCGGATAGGCGGTGATCGGATTGTTCGGCGCGATCATCGGCCGCAGCACCGGCACCAGCGCGGCGGCGTTCTCGTAGCTGAGGCGGAAGGTGCGCGTCACCACCGCGCCGTCCGCCGGCGCGCCCGCATTGGCGACCGGGCCGCCCTGCAGCTTGGCGTCGGCCTCCGGCACCACGCGGGTGCCGCCGGCCACGTCCACCGCGGCGAAGCCCTGCATGCGCAGGGCGCCCAGCAGCATGCCGTAGGCGGTGTCCGGCGCGACCGGGCCCTGCGACACCAGGGTCAGCGTGCCCTTGACCCGCGCATCCACCAGGAAATGGCGACCGGTATAGCGCGCCAGCACCCGCAGGACGGCGGGAATGTCGGCATCGACGAAGTTGAGCAGCACGCCCTCATTGCCCATCGGCCCCGGCGCGGCGGGCGGCGCCGAACCCGCCGGCGGCGCCGCCCGGGATGGCGGCGCGACGTCGTCGCGCGCCGAGTCCGGCGTTGCCGCGCGCGGCGGCCGGCCTGCGCCGCCGCCCGGTCGCGGCGCGCCCGCGGCGTTCT
>NZ_CYTU01000109.1:0-953 GCF_001299375.1 Achromobacter sp. 2789STDY5608621
CCCCTTCGTCATCTTCGTCACAGCCTTCGGCTGTTCCTTCAGATTCCCTCGGGCGCATCTACACGCCCCGCCATCCCCCACCGACCCCACCACGCGCTCGCGATGAGACTTAGCTACGGGCTTTGGGGCGGGTGGTTTGCTTGGCATGCTGATGCAACGTCAAGGCTGGGGGGAGAGATTTACGGGGCCCGTCCTAAAAGGCCGCCCGGGCGGCCTTTTAGGACTTACGCGGTGTCTTGCGTCTGGGCGATGGCGCTCTCGCGTGTGGGTGGGGGTGTTGGTGTTGTTGGGTGAGGGTGGTGTGGGTTGGAAGATCTTGCGTCGGTCGCCCTTCCTCGGCCGCGCGGGCGGCCACCGGGGGCTTTCGCGGTGTCTTGCGATTGAGGATGCCGCTTCGCGCTTGCCGTGAATGGTGGGGCGGGGCCCGCCTCAAACCGGCCGCGCGGGCGGCCTTTTGAGGCTTACATGACGTCTTGCGATCCGTAATGCCGCTATCGCGTGTGGCGGCGGCGAGATTATTTTCTTTGGAAGGCTTGCCGGCACCGCGAGTCGTTTGTCATTGCAGATGTGCCAGCACCGCAGCGCATTGCCCCAAGACATACCCGCGCCAAAGCCCTTTGCCATTGAGTGCATGCCCGCACCAAGACTGTTTGTGGTCGGCGCGCCAAGCTCGCCACGCGCAACACGGCAAACATCGCGCCGACCACCACCGCCCCTCCCCCTGACGCGCGGAATCAATAGAAAACCGCTCGCCACCCGCGCACAGCGCACCCGCCCCACCTTCAAATGCACAAACGCCCAGCGTGGCCGCCCGCGCGGCCGCGATGGGCAGCCCTGCAGGTTTCATGCCCTGCACACAGCTCTAGCACCGCGACAAGCCTCGAAATCTGTAGCCCCTCGGTCGGGCGGACCCGATGGCGGGCAACCTCGATGCGCCCGAGGGAATCCGAAGG
>NZ_CYTU01000110.1:0-927 GCF_001299375.1 Achromobacter sp. 2789STDY5608621
CGTCTTGAGCAGGTTGTAGGCGATGTTGCCGGCGTCCACGTTCGGGCACACCAGCAGGTTGGCCTCGCCCTTGAGCGTCGAGGACGGCAGGATGCGCAGGCGCAGGGCTTCGTCCAGCGCGCAGTCGCCGTGCATCTCGCCATCGATCTCCAGTTCCGGCGCGGCTTCGCGCACCAGTTCCAGCGCGCGGCGCATCTTGGCGCCGGAAGCCGAGCTGCCCGAGCCGAAGTTCGAGCGCGACAGCAGCGCCACCTTCGGCGCGAGGAACATGCGGCCCACTTCGCGGGCGGCGGCGATGGTGAACTCGGCGATCTGCTCGGCGGTGGGTTCGTCGTTGACGTGCGTGTCCACCAGCACCACCGTGCGCTCGTTGAGCAGCAGGATGTTCATGGCGGCGTAGACGTTGGCGCCGGGGCGGCGGCCGATCACTTCGTCGACGAAGCGCAGGTGGTCGTGGTACGCGCCGACCGTGCCGCAGACCATGCCGTCGGCGTCGCCCAGGTGCACCATCATCGCGCCGATCAAGGTCAGGCGGCGGCGCATTTCGACGCGCGCCATTTCCTTGGTGATGCCGCGGCGGCACATCAGTTCCCAGTACGTGGTCCAGTACTGGTGGAAGCGCTCGTCGTATTCCGGGTTGGTGACCTCGACATCCTCGCCCAGGCGCAGGCGCAGGCCGAACTTCTCGATGCGCGACAGCAGCACGGCGGGACGGCCGACCAGGATCGGGCGGGCCACGCCTTCGTCGACGATGACCTGCACCGCGCGCAGCACGCGTTCGTCTTCGCCCTCGGTGAAGACGATGCGCGACTTGCCGCCGTTGCGCACGATGCGCTTGGCCGCGGAGAACAGCGGCTTCATGAAGGCGCCGGAGTGGTACACGAACTGCTGCAGCTGCTCTTCGTAGGCTTCCAGGTCGGCCAGCGG
>NZ_CYTU01000111.1:0-900 GCF_001299375.1 Achromobacter sp. 2789STDY5608621
CTTCGGATTCCCTCGGGCGCATCGAGGTTGCCCGCCATCGGGTCCGCCCGACCGAGGGGCTACGGATTTCGAGGCTCGTTGCGCTGCTAGACCTGTGTTCAGGGAATGGAACCTTCCGGGACGCCAATTTCGGCCGCGCGGGCGGCCGGAATTGGCGGTTGTGCGGTTTGGTTTGTGGCGGGTGCGCTGCGCGCGGGTGGAGAGCGGTTTTCTATTGATTCCGCGCGTCGAGGGGGAGGGGCGGTGGTGGTCGGCGCGATGTGCGCCGTGTTGCGCGTGACGAGCTTCGTGCGCCGACCACAAACAGTCTTGGTGCGGGCATGCACTCAATGGCAAAGGGTTTTGGCGCAGGTGGGCCTTGGTAGCAATGCGTTGCGACGCTGGCACGCTTTCAATGAAAAGTCATTCGCGGCGGCAGCAAGCCTTCCAAAGAAAATGATCTCGCCGTTCCCACACGCGATAGCGCCATCACGGATCGCAAGATATCGCGTAAGCCTCAAAAGGCCGCCCGCGCGGCCGGCTT
Organism: Achromobacter sp. 2789STDY5608621; assembly: GCF_001299375.1. NCBI lineage: Bacteria > Pseudomonadati > Pseudomonadota > Betaproteobacteria > Burkholderiales > Alcaligenaceae > Achromobacter > Achromobacter sp. 2789STDY5608621. The sequence goes on from NZ_CYTU01000111.1 coordinate 524, forward strand.
GAGGCGGGCCCCGTCCCACCATTCACCGCAAGCGCGAAGCGGCATCCCCAACCGCAAGACCCCGCGGATGCCCTCCGATGGCCGCCCGCGCGGCCGAGGAAGGGCGACCACCGCAAGATCTTCCAATTCACGCCAGCCCAACATAAGAACGCCAGCACCCCCACCCACACGCGAGAGCGCCATCGCCCAGACGCAAGACACCGCGTAAGTCCTAAAAGGCCGCCCGCGCGGCCTTTTAGGACGGGCCCCGTAAATCTCTCCCCCCCGCCCTGACGTTGCATCAACATGCCAAGCACACCACCCGCCCCAAAGCCCGGCAGTAAGTCTCATCGCGAGCGCGTGGCGGGGTCGGTGGGGGATGGCGGGGCGTGTAGATG
>NZ_CYTU01000112.1:0-816 GCF_001299375.1 Achromobacter sp. 2789STDY5608621
TACGGGGTCTGGCGCACCGGGCAAGCCTTCGATCCCGGGAGGTTGAACCTGAAAACAGCTTGATCCGGACCATAGAATCTCGTCCGCCTTCGGCTCCCTACGGATTCCCTCGGGCGCATCTACACGCCCCGCGCCCCACCGGCCGCCGACGCCACGGGCTACAGCGTGATCACTTCACCGGCGCGGGGGCGAATCGTGTGCTTGGCGTTTTGGTGGAAGATCGCGTCGGGACGGAAGATTTGGCGGGGCCGCCAAAACCGGCCGCGCGGGCGGCCTTCTTTGGCATTTGGGGGGAGGTCGGGCGGGATGCGGAAGAGTCCGGGATGCATCGGGGGGGGGCTCCCAGCGGAAGAATCAGCGATGCATCACCTTATGTCTTCCCCGTTACCCACTCTTCCCTAATCAGGCGGCGCGCCAAGCCCGTCACGCGCACGCCACCCTCCACCGCGCGCCGCCCACTCTCCCCCCCCCCCCCCCCCCCCCCGACCGGACGGCCCCCCAGCAAGCCACCCGTCACCCGCGCACAGCGTCATCAAACCAAGCCAAGACACCGCGTAAGTTGCGGGCGGCCGCCCGCGCGGCCACCCGCAACGGGCACCAGCAATCTCGTGAAGCTTCCTCGCTCCAGCAGCGCGACAGGCCAAGAAAAACGTAGCCCGTCTGGCAGGCGGCCCGGGCGGCGGGCAACCTCGATGCGCCCGAGGGAATCCGAAGGCAGCCGCCGCAGGCGGCAACGAGATTCTATGGTCCGGATCAAGCTGTTTTCAGGTTCAACCTCCCGGGATCGAAGGCTTGCCCGGTGCGCCAGACCCCGTA
>NZ_CYTU01000113.1:0-815 GCF_001299375.1 Achromobacter sp. 2789STDY5608621
AGACCTGTGTTCAGGGAATGGAACTTCTGGGACGCCAATTGTGGCCGCGCGGGCGGCCGCAATTGGCGTTGGTGTATCTGCATTTGATGCGGGTGCGCTGCGCGCGGGTGATGAGCGGTTTTCTAATGGTGCCGCACGTCATGGGGGGAGGGGCGGTGGTGGTCGGCGCGGCGTAAAACGTATTGCGCGTGACGCGCCTCTCGCGCCGACCACAAACAGTCGTGGTGCGGGCGTGCGTTCAATGGCAACGGGACTTGGCGCTGGTATGTCTCGGTAGCAATGCGTCGCGGAGCGGGCATGTCTTCAAGGGCGAATGCGTCACGACGCAGGCACGCTTTCAAAGAAAACAATCTCGCCGCCGCCACACGCGATAGCGTCATCACCAATCGCAAGACATCGCGTAAGCCTCAAAAGGCCGCCCGCGCGGCCGGTTTGAGGCGGGCCCCGCCCCACCACTCCTCGCAAGCGCGCAGCGACATCCTCAACCGCAAGACACTGCGAAAGTCCCCGACGGCCGCCCGCGCGGCCGAGGAAGGGCGACCAACGCAAGATCTTCCAATCCACGCCAGCCCCCCATAAAAACGCCAGCGCCGTCACCCACACGCGAGAGCGTCATCGCTCAGACGCAAGACACCGCGTAAGTCTTAAAAGGCCGCCCGGGCGGCCTTTTAAGACGGGCCCCGTAAATCTCTCCCCCCAGCCTTGACGTAGCATCAACATGCCAAGCACACCACCCGCCCCAGAGCCCGTAAGTAAGTCTCATCGCGAGCGCGTGGCGGGGTCGGTGGGGGATGGCGGGGCGTGTAGATGCGCCC
>NZ_CYTU01000114.1:0-813 GCF_001299375.1 Achromobacter sp. 2789STDY5608621
TTGGGGGGGGGGGGGCGATTCGTAGGTCGCCCCTCGGGCAGGCGGCCCTGGGGGTGGGCGCCCACGATTGCGGTCCGGAGCGTTCGCTCCGGACTGCCCCGTTGTCATCCTCGTCCGCCTTCGGCTCCCTACGGATTCCCTCGGGCGCATCGAGGTTGCCCACCCCCAGGGCCGCCTGCCCGAGGGGCTACGTGCGTCTGGGCTTGTCGCGCTGCTGGACCCGTGTGCGGGGAATGAAATCTGCGGGGCTGCCCCTTGTGGCCGCGCGGGCGGCCGCAAGGGGCGTCTGTGCATTTGAAGGTGAGGCGGGTGCGCGGTGCGCTGGTGTGGAGTGGTTTTCTATTGGGCCGCGCGTCAGGGGGAGGGGCGGTGGTGGGCGGCGCGATGGATGTCATGTTGCGCGTGACGAGTCTGCCGCGCCGCCCACAAACAGGCGAAGTACGCGCAATCTCTCAGTTGTGCTCGACAGCGCCGCATCCACGCGCGAGAGCCATCCACGCGCGACAGCGCCATCGCGACGACGCAAGACGCCGCGTAAGCCTCAAAAAGGCCGCCCGCGCGGCCGTTTGAGGCGGGCCCCGCAAGACCCTCTCCCCCCACCCCTGATGGCCAACACCATGCCAAGCACTCCACTCGCCCCAGAAGTCGTCACTAAGTCTCATCGTGAGCGGGTGGCGGGGTCGGCGGGGGATGGCGGGGCGTGTAGATGCGCCCGAGGGAAACCGTAGGGAGCCGAAGGCGTACGAGGTTGACGAAGGGGGGGGCCGCCTAGGCAAGTCCGGAGCGAACGCTCCGGACCGCAATCGTAGCCCC
>NZ_CYTU01000115.1:0-754 GCF_001299375.1 Achromobacter sp. 2789STDY5608621
GGCGGCTGCCTTCGGATTCCGTCGGGCGCATCGAGGTTGCCCGCCATCGGGTCCGCCCGACCGAGGGGCTACGGATTTCGAGGCTTGTCGCGCTGCTAGAGCTGTGTGCAGGGTATGAAATCTACAGGGCAGCCCATCGCGGCCGCGCGGGCGGCCACGCTGGGCGTCTGTGCATTTGAAAGTGGGGCGGGTGCGCTGTGCGCGGGTGGCGAGCGGTTTTCTATTGATTCCGCGCATCAGGGGGAGGGGCGGTGGTGGTCGGCGCGATGTGCGCCGTGTTGCGCGTGGCGGACTTCGCGCGCCGACCACAAACAGTCTTGGTGCGGGCATGCGTTCAACGGCAACGGTACTTGGCGCTGGTATGCCTCGGTAGCAATGCGTCGCGGTGCTGGCATGCCTTCAGGAGCAAATGCGTCACGACGCAGGCACGCCTTCAAAGAAAACAATCTCGCCGCCGCCACACGCGATAGCGTCATCACCAATCGCAAGACATCGCGTAAGCCTCAAAAGGCCGCCCGCGCGGCCGGTTTGAGGCGGGCCCCGCCCCACCACTCCTCGCAAGCGCGCAGCGGCATCCTCAATCGCAAGACACCGCGGATGCCCCCGAGGCCGCCCGCGCGGCCGAGGAAGGGCGACCAACGCAAGATCTTCCAATCCACACCAGCCCCCCATAAGAACGCCAGCACCGTCACCCACACGCGAGAGCGTCATCGCTCAGACGCAAGACACCGCGTAAGTCCTAAAAGGCCGCCCG
>NZ_CYTU01000116.1:0-598 GCF_001299375.1 Achromobacter sp. 2789STDY5608621
TGCCCAACAGCCGATCGGGCATCGTCGGTTGGCTCAAGCGCCTGCCGGCCGGCAGCGTGATCGCGATGGAGGCGACCGGGGGTTACCAGGAGCTGTTGGCCCGCTTGGCGCACGAGCGCGGGTTCGTGGTGTATGTCTTGAACCCGACGCACGTGCATCACTATGCGATCTCGCTGGGCAACCGAGGCAAGACCGACCGGCTGGATGCCGAGGTGATCGCCCAGTACATCGCCCAGCGCCACGCCAAGCTGCACCGCTACGAGCCGATCTCGCCCGAGCTGCAACAGGTTCGAGCGCTTCAGGCACTGAGGTCGACGGTGGTGCGGGTGGGCACGTCCTTGAGACTGTCGGCGCAGCGCCATGGCTGCGCCAGCAAGCATCAGAAGCAGGCCTTGGCCAGTCTGGGTTGCTGGGCCGAGCAGCTCGAACGTGAGTTGATCGCCAAGATCAAGGCTCAGAGCGAGTGGGCCAAGACCTACGGTCTGTTGACCGGCATCTGCGGCATCGGGCCGATCAACGGGGCCGCCCTGACGACGTTGTTCAACCGTATCCACTTCGCCAGCAGCGATGCGGCGGTGGCGTTCTGCGGGCTGGATCC
>NZ_CYTU01000117.1:0-518 GCF_001299375.1 Achromobacter sp. 2789STDY5608621
CACCCGGCCCACCCCGCCGCAACAGGCTACCGGCTTCGAGGTCTGGAGCGCAGCTACATCGAGGTGTGGGGAGAGAGATTTGCGGGGCCCGCCCCAGGCCGGCCGCGCGGGCGGCCTTTTGAGGCTTACGCGGGGTCTTGCGGTTGGTGATGACGCTATCGCGTGTGGCGGCGGCGAAATCGAGTGCTATTGAGAGATCGTTGGCACCAAGACTGTTTGTGGTCGGCGCGCGAAGCTCGCCACGCGCAACACGGCACACATCGCGCCGACCACCACCGCCCCTCCCCCTGACGTGCGAAACCACCAGAAAACCACTCGTCACCGGCGCGCAGCGCACCCGCCACATACCAAGCCGCATAGACGCCCAACGTGGCCGCCCGCGCGGCCGCGATGGGCAGCCCTGCAGGTTTCATGCCCGGCACACAGCTCTAGCAGCGCAACGAGCCAACACGCACGTAGCCCCTCGGTCGGGCGGACCCGATGGCGGGCAACCTCGATGCGCCCGACGGAATCCGAAG
>NZ_CYTU01000118.1:0-449 GCF_001299375.1 Achromobacter sp. 2789STDY5608621
AGACCTGTGTTCAGGGAATGGAACTTCTGGGACGCCAATTGTGGCCGCGCGGGCGGCCGCAATTGGCGTTTGTGCATTTGCGTTTGATGCGGGTGCGCTGCGCGCGGGTGATGAGCGGTTTTCTAGTGGTTCCGCACGTCGGGGGAGGGGCGGTGGTGGTCGGCGCGGCGGAAAGCGGGTTGCGCGTGACGAGTCACTCGCGCCGACCACAAACAGTCTTGGGGCGGGCAAGCACTCAATAGCAAAGGGGCTTGGCGCTGGTATGTCTCGGTAGCAAGACGTCGCGACGCTGGCACGCTTTCAATGAAAAGTCATTCGCGGCGCCAGCAAGCCTTCCAAAGAAAATGATTTCGCCGCCGCCACACGCGATAGCGTCAGCATCAACCGCAAGACATCGCGTAAGCCTCAAAAGGCCGCCCGCGCGGCCGGCTTGAGGCGGGCCCCGCCCC